>DATMND010000213.1:0-21738 GCA_035569235.1 Acetobacteraceae bacterium
CCTACGCAATGAAAAGTCGTGGCATCGTTGCTTTGCTTGACTTCGTGGCGCCCCCGTTCCCCAACCCCCTCCCGCAAGGGGAGTGGGAGGCATCATATCAGTTCGCACTTCTCGCGCCGGTCACCCCGAAATCGCTCTACACTACCCCGACATGAGCGCTCTCCTCGACTGGCTCGGCCTGCATGCAAGCGCCGCCGCGCAACACCACGCACCGGTGGTCGATGCCGCGGCATCGGTGGCCGCGGTTGCCGCGCTGCTTCACAACTCCGGCGCACGCGCCGCAGTCGTGGCGGATGCTGCCGGGCGCGCTGTCGGCCTGGTCGAGCCAACGGACCTGATCGCTGCCCCGCAGGCCGCCGCCGGGCCGGGTGCCAGCGCGGCAACGGTAATGCAGGGCCCGACCGCACTCTGTGGCGAAGGCGAGGCGCTGCATGCGGTCGTGGCGCGAATGCGACGCGAGGGCCGTCAGGTGCTCGCACTGGTGGCGCCAGACGGACGTCCCGCCGGACTGCTGACGCTGGACGCGGCGCTGTCGCCGCTGCTCGCTCCACTGGCAACCCAATTGGACGGCCCCGCCGCAACTGAAACCGCACAACAAGCCGAAATTGCCGCCGCACTGATCCGCGATGGGCAGGATGGCGTCGCGGTGCAGCGCGCGTTGGCTGAACTGAACGATGCCGCAATGGAAGCGATCGCCGCGCAGACCGTCGCCGCCATGCGCGAGGATGGCTGGGGCCAGCCTCCGGTCGGCTTCGCGCTGATCGTCATGGGCTCGTCAGGACGCCGCGAGAGTTTTCTCCACCCTGACCAGGACAACGGGCTGGTGCTCGACGCCTACCCAGACGATGCGCATTCCGCGATCGATCCCTACTTCATCGAGTTCTCGGAGCGGCTCACGACAGCACTGGACCGCGCCGGCTTCCCGCTCTGCCTTGGCCACGTGATGGCGACCAATCCGGTCTGGCGCAAGACGCTCGATCAATGGACCGCGCAGATCGGCCGCTGGGCACGGCAGCGCAGCGGCCAGGCGGTGCTGTCGGCCGACATCTTCCTGGATTTCCGTCCCGTCTTTGGCGACGCAAGCCTCGCGGGGCGGCTGAGCGAAACGGTCCTCGGCATCGCTGCCGCCTACCCGGCCTTCGTCCGCCAGATATGCTGGCAGGAGGCACGGGAAACGGCGCCGCTCACCATGTTTGGCCAGATCATCCCAGACGATGACGAGAAACGCATCGACCTGAAGCTGCGCGGCACTCTCCCGCTGGTGGGGCTGGTCCGCTTCATGGCATTGCGGCACGGCATCGGCGTGACCGGAACGCTCGACCGGCTGGCGGCGCTGCAGGCGGCGGGCGCGATCAGCTCAGGTCTGCACGCGGCGCTGGTCGAGGACTTCGCCGTGCTGACCGATCTGCGGCTGCGCCAGCAGCTTGCCGACCACGCCGCGGGCGTGCCGCTCGGCAACCGCCTGGAGTTGGTCGGGCTGGCGGAGCGGGACCGCGCGCGCCTGGTCCAGGTGTTCCGCAGCATCGACCTGCTCCGCAAGGTCGCGGCGCAGTCGTATGGCGGTCAGCGCGGCTGAACCGCGGAAGCCAGCTCGGCTGGCTGTTGTGCAACCGGCAGCGTCAGCGTGAAGGCGGCGCCCTTGCCCGGCGCGCTCGCCACCGCGATGGTTCCCCCATGGTGGTCGGCGATCATGCGGCAGATCGCCAGCCCGAGGCCGGTGCCTCCTGGCTTTCGCGTCATAGTATCGCCCACCTGGCGGAATCGATCGAAGATGACGTCCTGATCCTCCGCCGCAATGCCTGATCCATTGTCGGTGACGCTGACGCGCTGCGCCGCGGCGTCACCGGTGAGCGCGACACGCACGATGCCCGTATCGGCGGGAGCGAATTTGGCGGCGTTGGACAAAAGGTTGATGACGACCTGGGCCAGCCGGTCGCGGTCGCCCCTCACCGGCGGCAGGTCCGCTGCGATCTCGAGCCGCAGCTCGATGCCGCGATCGGCAAACAGCCGGCTGGTTGCCGCCACAGCATCGCGCACCAGGGCCGCCAGATCGACCTCCGCCATGTTCCAGTCCATGGTGCCCGATCCGATCTTCGCCAGATCGAGCACGTCGTTGATGAGCCGGGTAAGACGCTCGCTCTCGGCAATGATGATGCCGAGGAATTCGCCACGCCTCGGCGCCTCCAATTCGGGATTGTCGTGGAGGATCTCGGCAAAGGAGCGGATGGAGGTCAACGGCGTGCGCAGCTCGTGGCTCACCGTCGCGACGAACTCATCTTTCAGATGGTCGAGTTCCCGTAGGCTCTCGTTGGCGCGCCGCAACTCCTGCGTCGTCGCCTGCAAGGCTTGGGACTGCTCCTCCAGCTGGTGGCTGTAGCGCAGCAACTGCGATGATTCGTCGAGGATCAGCATCAGTTCCTCGACCCCAAGCGGTGCCTCGTGCACGACGGATGCCACCACCACACGCGCCGATGCGCCACCGATCACGCCGGCCAGCAGCCGCTCCGCACGATGGACAGTCGCCTGATCGACGGTGGCGGTGGCGGGATCCAGCCCGTGCTCGCGCGCGAATGGGCCGAATTCTTCCGCCGCTCGGGCCGGGCCAATGAACCTCCCCACCAGGCCGACCAGTTCGGCACGCGAGGATGCATCCACGCGTGCTGCCGGGATGCGTGCTTCGCGGCCGTACGAGGTTTCGATGAAAGCTACCGCATGCGCAAGCTGCGATGGCGACGGCCGAAGCGAGACCGAGACCCCGATCAGCAGGCCGAAATTCGCCAGCATCGACCAGAACAGCGTGTGGGTGATCGGATCGAGCCCGCCAAGGCCGAACAGCGCGTACGGCCGCGTCCATTCCAGGCCGAACAGGCCGGCATCCAGAAACCCGTCCGGCAGCAGGCCGGAGCGGGCGAGCGAGGGCAGGAACAGAGTGTACGCCCAAAGCACAGTGCCGGCGGCGATGCCCGCGCCGGCGCCGGCGGCACGCGCGCCGGACCAGAACATGCCAACCACAATAGCGGGTGCAAGCTGCGCGGCAGCAGCGAACGAGACCAGTCCGATCGAGACCAGCGCATAACTGCCGCCCACCACCCACGTGTAAAGCAGGCCGAGGAGCAGAAGCAGCACAATGCTGGCGCGGCGGATGCCGAGGAGCAGGCGCGTCAGGTCGGGGATTCCCGCCATGCGCCTCGGCAGAAGACGCAGCAGCGCCGGCATGACCAGATCGTTCGAGACCATCGTGCCGAGTGCGAGGGTTTCCACGGCGACCATTCCGGTGGCCGCCGAGACACCGCCGACGAAAGCCAGCACTGCCAGCCAGGAGGCGCCGGCGCTCAGCGGCAGATCCAGCACGATCATGTCGGCGTTGGTGCCGGCCGGCAGCAGCAGCACGCCGGCGAGCGCGATCGGCAGCACGAACAGGTTGATGAGCAGAAGATACAGTGGAAAACCCCAGATCGCGTGGGCAAGGTCCGTTTCCCGCCGGTTCTCCACCACAAGCATGTGGAACTGCCGCGGCAGGCAGAACGCGGCGGCCATCGACAGCAACAGCAGCGCCGTCCAGTCCGCCGGCGGCACCGCGAAGCGAGTGAGACCGGCCAGATCGGCGCGCGCAGCGGCTCGGGCGAACAAATCTGCGAATCCGTCGAACAGCACCAGCCCGACGAACAGCCCCACAGCTGTCAAACACACGAGCTTGACCACCGAATCGAAGGCTATCGCCGCCACAAGGCCAGGGCGGTGCGCGCTGAGGTCGGTATGGCGCGCACCAAACAGGATGGCGAACACGGCAAGCAGCACGGCGGTCGCGAGCGCCACATCGCTCGTGGTGAGGCCCGATCGTGCCGGCGGCAACAGAAGCGTCAGGCTCTCGGCCACCGCCTGGAGCTGCAACGCGATGTAGGGCACCGAGCCGGCCAGCATCACCAGCGTCACTAACCCCGCGAGCCAGGCTGACCTGCCGTAGCGTGTCGAGACGAAATCGGCGATGGAGGTGATGCGGCTCGCCTTGCTGACCCGGATCATCCGCGCCAGCAGCGATCCGCCGAGGCAGAACACCAGCGTCGGGCCGAGATAGATCGGCAGGAAATCGACCCCGCTGTGCGCGGCGCGACCGACCGAGCCGTAGAAGGTCCAGGACGTGCAATAGACGCCGAGCGACAATGTGTAGATCAGCCCGGATCGCCGCACACCGCGCCGTTCCGATCGCAGTGCGATGCCGAACAGCAGCCAGACATAGCCGCCGATGACCGCAAGCACCACCGGGGTCGAGGTCATCCCTCCGACGCTCTCCAGTTCAACCCGAACTCCCTTCTTTCAAAGTGCGCAAATTCCTGAAGTATCGGCGCCACCCGCCGGCAAACTGCCAGCCGCCTGAACGTATTACTCCCCTCTTCACGCGGATTTACGACTTGTTCAGCATCCGATGTGTAGCGTCCTGAAGGGCGCGCCCTGGGAGGTCGGACTCGACACCGGATACGGTCGCGCAAGTTTACATAGGATGACAGAAAGTCATGGCGAACACGAACAGTTGGATTGGTCGCCGTTCCGGGACTGGGAACCTCTGGGACGACGCCACGAATTGGAGCAGAGGCGTCGTCCCCAACAACAACAGTGATATTGCGATCACTGCGTCTGGCACATACACGGTGATCATCAACGCCGGGGACCGACCATACCAGATCAGAAGCCTTACTCTGGGCAGTTCCTCCGGGGTAGTCCGGCTGACTGACAATGGTTCCCTGTCGGTCGCCACGAATGCTGTTGTCGACCACGCGATCATCGATGTCGGGGCAGGCGCAACGGCGAGCATCTTCGGCAATCTGGCCCTGGATGCCGGTTCGAGCGCCACGGCCGAAGGTGCGTTCAATGTTGGCGGCGCCATTTCGGGCGACGGCGGCAATGTCGAGGTGGATGGCGGCAACTTTCTTGCCGGCTCGCTTGCCGGCAGCAATGCTTACTCGCTGTCACTGGATGGCACCCTCGAAATCGCCGGTGCCATCTCGTCCGGCACCACCTTCACCTTCGCCGATGGCGGCGCGAACACACTGTTTCTCGACGATCCGGGTACTACTCTCAATGCCAGGATCACCGGTTTCGGCGGTGGGGATGTCATCGATATCGGTTCGCTAGCGTTCTCAAACAATTACACGCTGCACGTGGATGGCACCACGCTCACGATTGAGGACGGCACCAGCACTGTCTTCACGTTCAACGACATCAGTAACCCCGGATCGTTCATCCTAAGTGACGATGGCGGCGGTGGTACGGAATTCGTTGCGTGCTATGTCGCGGGGACACACATCGAGACCCCGGGCGGTGCGACCCGGATCGAAAACCTGCGCGAAGGCGATATGGTGGTGACGGCCGCTGGTGCAGCGACCGCCAGCAGACCCGTGTGCTGGATCGGCCATCGCAAGATCGACATTCTGCGCCATCCGAAGCCCGAAACCGTGTTCCCGGTTCGCATCCTGAAGGACGCGTTTGCAACTGGTGTTCCGAATCGCGACCTCCGGGTTTCGCCGGACCATTGCATCTTTGCGGATGGCGTGCTGATCCCGGCCCGGCGACTGATCAACGGCGCCACAATCGTGCAGGACCGCGACCTGCATTCCATCGAATACTTCCACGTCGAACTTGAGAAACATGCGCTGCTGATTGCCGACGGCCTTCCGGCTGAGAGCTATCTGGATACTGGAAACCGCGCCTTCTACGACAACGCCGGGCTTGCCATGGTCCTGCACCCAGAGTTCTCGGTGAACGCCAGCCTGAAGACGTGGCAGGACGACGCCTGCGCGCCGCTGGCGGTTGACGATGCAGTTGTCGAGCCTGTTTGGCAACGCCTGGCGGCGCGTGCGGAGGCGCTTGGATGCCAGGCTGTAATCCCCGCAACCAGCAATGATCCCCAACTGCACTTGCTGGTCGGTGGGCGGACAATCCGGGCTATCTGCACCGAAAACGGCGTGCACCTGTTCGCACTGCCTCGCGGCACAGACACTATTCGAGTTGTCTCCCGCTCCGGCTCGCCGGCCACGAATTGGCCATGGCGGGATGACCAGCGGCAATTGGGCGTCGCCATCGAGCGCATACGTTTCCAGGCCGCAGGTGGATTGAGCGACGTTCCGATGGATCACCCTGTTCTGATCGACGGTTGGCACAAGGCCGAGCGCCTCGGCATTCGACTGTTCCGGTGGACCGATGGCGCAGCGATGCTGACGGTGCCGCCGGATATGATCGCCACAGGCGGAATATTGGAACTCCATCTGAGCGGCACGGTGCCCTACCCGATGGAAGTGGCGGCCCTGGCGGCTTGACGGTCGCCGGCACGCAGCGTTCAGCGAACCGAAATAAGGTGCCGGACCGCGTGAAGGTCGGAAACGATCGCGACGCAGAGCGTCCGTATGTCCGGGGTCGGTGTCAGCAGATCCGGCACCATCACGGCCATCATGCCGGCGGCATGCGCTGCGCGTATCCCGTTGAACGAGTCCTCCACCGCGAGACAGCGCCCGGGCGGGACACCAAGCGACCCGGCGGCCTGAAGGAACAGGTCGGGATGCGGCTTGCCGTGCTCGACATCGTCGCGCGTGATCACGACGGGCAGGCGGGTGCGCAAGCCTGAACGGCCAAGATGCAGCTCCGCCGCGTGGCGGGTCGCCGAGGTGGCCACCGCGGCGGGCAAACCGCGTTGGACCAGGAAGTCCAGCAGCTCCAGGGCACCCGACTTCAGCGGTATTCCCTGCGCGAGCAGGTCTTCACGATGTTCGGCATACAGCCTGTCGCATTCGGTGAATGGAAACTCCGGGCCGAGGTGCTCCTGCAGCATTTGATCGCATTCCTTGCCGGGTATGCCGATCAGCGAATGACAGAATCCGTCGCTGATCTCGAACCCGACCGCGGCCACGGCCCGCTTCAGCGCAAGGTGATAGACCCACTCGGTGTCGTGCAGGGTTCCATCCATGTCCAGGATCACGGCTTCGATAGGGTTCGGCAATGTCATGGTGGCAGCATAGGACCTGCGCCAAGCCAGGTGCATCCCGGCGCGCTGAACGCAGGGCCGTTGATGGTCACGATTTGTTATCCATCGTGTGCGCCTATAGCGGAGCCGCCGCCAAAAAATGGCGGCGATGTTCACCTCACACCGAACGGACGTGTTATGGCATTGACGATCACTGCCGCCTCGGCGGCCGGCCACGTGCCCACGGGCGCGGCGCCTCCCCCTGAAGCTGCTGCGGCAAAGAAGGCCGCCGGCGCGACGGTTGCGAGCCAATCATCCGCGGCCTCTTCCAATACGTCGAGTGCGCAGCAACAGGCCGCATTGAACCAGTTGCTGGTCAAGTACACGCGTGACCAGGCACAGGGTGCTGACCCCCGAATTCTGTCCGCCCTCGGCACGCAGATCACGGCGGCAGCGAAAGCACTTGGCCAACACGTGACACTGCCGCATGCTCCGTCCGGTTCTGGCGCGCGCCCAGCGGCGCAGGGAGCGGCGACGGCGGCGAAGATCAACGTGACGGCTTGAGGCTGGGCGACTCGGTTCATCAGCGAGGTTAGGAACCGGGCGCGGGCGCGCCCGATCCTGGCAGGCCGCTACTGCATGGTCGATCTTGGGGTAGCGACGATCCGGGTGATGACCATCTTCTCGCGGTCCAGGCACTCGGGGACCCGCGGCGCGATCTTGGTCTTCCAGTGGTCGGTCTCATAAACCGCCTTGTAGAGCGCCTCACGCTGGGCTTCGCTGTCGAAGCGGCGTATCCAGACATAGGCGGAATCGTCCGTCTCCCCGCGGAAACTGCCGCAGATCACCATGCCCTTGGCTACCTGGAAGGGGATGATTTCCTCCTCCATGATCTTGATCCATTCATTCATCCTGCCAGGCCGCACGTGGTACTGGCGGAGTTCATAGAAGGCCATCGCGTTTCTCTCCTCTTGGTTGGACAGCCACAGCATAAAGCGCTGCGTGCGTCCGGGCCATCAGGCCACGGGCTCGCCTTCGGTTGAGCCCTCGCGCCAGATGCTGATCCGGGCGGCGCCATGGATGCGCTCGGCGAGCAGATGTGTTGCGGGCGGCGGTTCATCGCGTCCAGTCTCGGCGACGATCACAGCTCCAGATGCGATCCAACCAGCATCCCGAAGCCGAAGCAACGCGCGCCGAACAAGGTCATTGCCATATGGCGGATCGAGGAAGACCAGGTCGCATGTGGGTCCAGGCGGAACAGCAAGAGCATCGGCCGGAAGAACGGTGCAAAGGCTGTCGGCGTGCAAGGCGGTGATGTTGGTGCGCAGGACTGCAAGCGCAGCCCGGTCCCGCTCGATGAACGTTGCGTGCGCGGCGCCGCGCGACAGCGCCTCGAGGCCAAATGCGCCGGTGCCGGCAAACACGTCCAGGACATGGGCACCTTCAACCGCATCTCGCCCACCCCACGGCGCATGCAGCAGCATATCGAACAATGCCTGCCGCACGCGGTCTGCCGTTGGGCGCGTCTGGCTGCCCGGCGGTGCGATCAGTGTCCTGCCGCGCCAGAGACCTGCGACGATCCTCATTTGTGTCGGGACGCAAGCAAGCAGGATTCAACACGGAGTAGGCCGAAGCCCACAGAGGGCCACTGAGAAGGTAAGGAATGCGCTTCGCGCGAAGCGCCTATTTTCTTTCTCGGTGGCTCTCTGTGGAATCTCGGTGCTCTCCGTGTGGAAACCTGCTTTCTTTCAAACCCGTCCAAGCCATTACCCCTCGCGCGGCAATTGATCGCGCAACACGCGGGCCGGCACCTCGTCCACCGCGCCGCGCGGCAGCGTGCCGAGCTGGAATGGCCCGTACGCAATCCGGATCAGCCGCGTCACGGCAAGCCCGAGATGCGCCATCACGCGGCGGATCTCACGGTTACGGCCCTCGTGCAGGCTGACGGTGAGCCAGGCATTGTCGCCCTTGCGCGAATCGAGCCCCGCATCGATCGCGCCGTAATGCGCGCCGTCGATGGTGATGCCCCTGGCGAGCGACGCCAATCCGTGCGGGTCCGGAATGCCGTGCACGCGCACGCGATAGCGCCGAATCCAGCCGGTTGCCGGCAGCTCCAGCTTACGGGCGAGTGTGCCGTCATTGGTGAGCAGCAGCAGGCCCTCACTGGTCAGATCGAGCCGGCCGATGCTGACCACGCGTGGCAGCCCGGGCGGCAGTTTTTCGAATACCGTCGGCCGCCCCTGCGGATCGCGATGTGTCGTCACCAGGCCGACCGGCTTGTGATAGCGCCACAGCCGCGTTCGTTCCGGCGCATCCACCACCATGCCGTTCACCACGACGATGTCGCCGGGCGACACGAAGGTGGCCGGGTGCGTCACCCGCGTGTTGTTCAGAACGACGTGCCCCTCTACGAGCAGGCGTTCGGCGTCACGACGGCTGGTCACGCCGGCGCGCGCGAGCCATTTGGCGATGCGTTCCCCGCGGAGGGGATCGCTCATACGCGGCAGGCGGCGACCAGCGCGTCGAAGATGCGGCGGTCGCCGGGGTCGATGAAGAATTCGGGATGCCACTGCACGCCGAGGCAGAAGCGGTAGCGCGCGTCTTCCACGCCCTCGATCACGTGGTCGGGTGCGATGGCGTTCACCACGGCGAACGGACCCGGATCGCGTACCGCCTGATGGTGCGCCGAGTTCACCCGCATCGCGTCGGCGCCGACGATGCGGTGCAGCAGCGTGCCGCTGGTAATGGCGACAGGGTGTCCGGCTTCGTGGCGCGGATTGGTCTGCTCGTGTTCCAGCGGATCGGCGATCGCGTCGGGGATGTGCTGGATCAGCGTGCCGCCCAGCGCCACCGCCAGAAGCTGCTCGCCGCCGCAGATGCCAAGCACCGGCATGCCGCGCTCCAGCGACCCGTTGGTGAGCGCCAGTTCGGCGGCGGTGCGGCGTTCCTTCAGCGTCACCGTCGCGTGCCGGTCGCCGTCGCCGTACAGCGCGGGATCGACATCGAACGCGCCGCCGGTGACGACCAGCGCGTCGATGCGGTCGAGATACGCGGCGGCAAGCGGCGCATCGTGGGGCAGGGCGATCGGCAGTCCACCAGCCGCGACGATGGCATCGGCGTAGTTCTGCCGGATCGCGTACCAGGGGTATTTCGAATAGCCGCCCGGCTGTTCGGAATCGAGCGTCACGCCGATCACCGGCCGCCTGATGGTGTTCATGGCGGACTTGCTAGACCTCGCCCCCGTGGCTCGGCAAGGCTGGCAGCGGCGGCGTGGCGCCATCGGGCACCCCGATCTCGTGCGCGTTCAACGTCAGCGCGACCATCGAGTAGTAGCCGATCAGCGCGGTGAGTTCGACGATGCCGGCTGTGCCATAGGCTGAGAGGATGCGCTGGTAGGTTGCGTCGGTGGCATGATGGCGCTGCAGCAGTTCGGTGGCGTAGTCGTGGATGGCCTGCTCGTCCGGCGCCTGGAACGTGTCGGCGCCGTGGCGCAGGGTCTCGATCGACTGGGCCGACAGTCCCGCGTTCCGCGCCTCCGCTTCGTGGGAAAACCACTCGAACTGACAATCCCTGTGCCGGCCGGTGAGCAGGATGACGAACTCGCGCAGGCGCGGGGGGAAACTGGAGTTGAAGCGCAGGACGAGGCCGAGGTCCGACCATTTTTCGGCCAGGTCCGGCCGGTGCATGGCGGCGGCCAACGGTCCGATCGGGGGCGAGCGGCGCGGCCCCGACATCATTGCGTCATGGACCCGGCGTTGCGCGTCGGTCATGTTGGTTTCCGATACCAGCGGGATGCGAGGCATTTTTTCCTCCTTGGCGGCGTGGTTCGGAGACAGTGTTGCATGTTGGCCGGATCAGGTCCGGCCATGACGGCAGAAGGCCGGGCTGCGCCCCGAAATTATGGATGACGCCGATGGAGATCGCACTGGGGGAGGCAAGGGCGGCAGCGGCGCGCGGCGAGGTGCCGGTCGGCGCAGTCGTGGTCGACGCCAGCGGCGCGGTGCTGGCGCGCGCCGGGAACGAAGTGGAAGCGCGGTGCGATCCGACGGCGCACGCCGAGCTTCTGGCGTTGCGCGCGGCGGCCGCGGCACGCGGTGAGACGCGTCTGCCCGACTGTGAGTTGGTGGTGACGCTCGAGCCGTGCCCGATGTGCGCCCAGGCGGCGAGTTTCTTCCGCATCCGACGGTTGACGTTCGGGGCCTATGATCCGAAGGGCGGCGGAGTCGAGCATGGCGCGCGGGTGTTCGATGCATCGTCCTGCCATCACCGGCCGGAGGTGATCGGCGGCGTGCGGGAAGGGGAGGCAGCGGCGCTGCTGTGGGCGTTCTTCGCAGAGCGACGGTAGAATGGAACAAGCTTCCGGCCGTCAATATGGCCGATATCCGATGACGTTCCCCGGCGGGTCGTAGTTGCACACCCAGACTTCTCTTCGCGAGTCGGTGGCGACTGCACACCCGACAGCATGCGTCTTGCCCCAGACGATCTGCGTGTAGTGGCCGCAGGCACCGCGGCAGGTATTGTTGCGAATATTGTACCCGCGTGCCTCGTCGGCCCAGTAGGCGACCACCTGAGCCGGCGAGGCCGTGCCGCCGGATATGGCATAGAGGTTCTCGCCGTAGCGGCTGTCACGGCGGTGGTCAAAACTGCCCTTGGCGATCAGGTGGTTGGCCCAGTCCCGTGCCACCTCGGCAAGTTGGGCGGACCACACCAGCGCCGGGACGCCTACTCTGGCGCGGACCGCGTTGTGCACGTCCAGCATGGCCCGGGCGAGCGACGCCGGTGTGCCGTCTCGGCCGGGCGGAGCAGGCGGGCCCCAAGGGTATTGCGCCTCAGCGTTTGTGGCGACTGCGACAATCAGCAGGGCGTAGAGCGGGCGCATGTCGTGAAGACACGCTATCCGCCGCTGAGCGCGCGTCCGCCGATGTCGGTGCGGCAAAATCCTTCCGGCCAGTCGATGACGCCAATCGCCGCGTAGGCTGCATTGCGCGCGGCAAGCAGGTCCGCGCCGGTGGCGCATACCGTCAGCACGCGGCCGCCCGTCGCGCGGAGACGGCCCTGCGCATCCGCTTCGGTGCCGGCGTGAAAGATCTGCACACCCGGGACCACCGTTGCGCGATCCAATCCGCGGATTTCGCTGCCGCGTTCCGGCGCTTCGGGATAGCCGCGCGCCGCCATCACCACGGCGATCGACGCGTCATCGTTCCACCGCAGGTCGAAGTTCTTCAACTCGCCATCATACGCGGCCTGCAGCGCCGGCAGCAGATCGGACTTCAACCGCAGCACCAGCGCCTGGCACTCCGGGTCGCCGAACCGAACGTTGAATTCGATCAGCTTGACGCCTGCGCTCGTCAGCATCAGCCCGGCATACAGAATGCCCCGAAACGGCGTGCCGCGCCGCGCCATCTCGGCCAGCGCGGGGCGGACGATGCCGTCCATCGCCGCGTCCTGCAGCGCGGGGGAAAACGCCGGCGTTGGCGAATAGGAACCCATCCCTCCGGTGTTCGGCCCAACATCGCCATCGCCGACGCGCTTGTGGTCCTGCGCGGCGCCAAGCGGCAGCGCCGTCTCGCCATCGCACAGCGCGAACAGCGACACCTCCTCGCCGACCAGGCATTCCTCGATCACCACTGACGCGCCCGCCTCGCCGAACGTCCGCGCCTCCATCATCGCGTCGATCGCCGCCAGGGCCTCCGCCGCGGTGGCCGCCACCACGACGCCCTTGCCGGCGGCAAGGCCGTCCGCCTTCACCACAACCGGCGCGCCTCGGTGGCGGACAAATTCCCGCGCTGCCTCCGCATCGTCGAACCGCTCCCACAGGGCGGTGGGAATGCCCGCGGCGTCGCACAGTTCCTTGGTGAACGTCTTGCTGCCTTCCAGCCGCGCCGCTTCGCGCGAGGGACCGATGCAGGGGATGCCCGCCTCCTCCATCGCATCGGCGATGCCGGCGACCAGTGGAGCCTCGGGGCCGGGCACCACAAGGTCGATCTCGTTGTCCTGGGCGAAGGCGACCAGGGCGGCAAAATCCAGCACGCCGATCGACACACATTCCGCGACCTCGGCGATGCCCGGGTTGCCTGGCGCGCACCACAGCTTCGTCAGCAGCGGGCTGCCGGCGATCGCCCAGCAGAGCGCATGCTCCCGGCCGCCCGAACCGACCACCAGCACCCGCATCGCACTCTCCTCGCTTCAATCGCGACCGCCTCTATGACCCAGAATCCTCAGATCGCGAAACATGGCTCCGGGCATTTCCGATCGACCACGCGCTTGCTCCAACCGGCCCGATTTCCTGTTGCCCAAGACGCCCCGAGGCCCGACGCTCACTCCACAAGCTGGGAAGCCAGGGATTCTCGACGAGCATCAGTGAAGACAGGAGGCGCGAATGAAAGTCACCGGTGGGTGCCATTGCGGGCACATCACATACGAGGCAGAGGTCGACCCGTGGACGGTCAGGGTCTGTCACTGCACCGATTGCCAGAAACTGACTGGCACGGCGTTTCGCGCCACCATCCCAAGCCTGCCGGGGACGTTCGCGCTGAAGAGCGGTACGCCGAAGATCTACCTCAAAACCGCGGAAAGCGGGAACAAGCGCGTCCACGCGTTCTGCCCGGAATGCGGCACGCCGATCTATGCCACCTCGCCCGAGCCGAACCCGTCAGCCTACGGATTGCGCGTCGGCGGGATCGACCAGCGCGCTCAACTCGCCCCGCCGGCGCGTCAGCAATGGTGCCGCTCGGCGCTGCCCTGGTCGATGGACCTGACCCAGATCGAGCGGGTCGAGGGGCAGTAGTTGCCAACCGCGCGGTCGCTTGCCGAGGCGGCCAACCTGACCCCATGATCCAATCCCGATGGCCGATGAGAAGTCGCTCTGGACGGGACTGAAACGCGGGCTCGCTCGCCGCTGCCCCAATTGCGGCAAGGGGCAACTGCTCCGCGGCTATTTGACCGTCCGCTCGCCCTGCGAAGTTTGTGGCAACGACAACTTGGCCTATCCGTCCGATGATTTTCCGCCATATCTGACCGTCTTCGTTGCCGGGCACGTCATAGTCGCGCTCTTCATATGGACGGACAACGTCTATGAGCCTCCGCTCTGGGTGGAATTCGCGATCTGGCTGCCGGTGACGGTCCTCATGTGCCTCGCGTTGCTGCCGTTCATGAAGGGTGCGGCGGTCGGCTTGTGCTGGGCCATGAATATCGTCCGCCAGGCGTCGGCGACGTGACCTCCGGCGAAACCGGCTTGCCGGTGCTCGAGTACCGGGAGATCAACGCCCATCTGCGGACAAACACGACTGCGTTCGTCAACTGGTTCAGCTTTTTCCTGACATCCAGCCTCGTGGCGGCAATCGCCTTTCTCGCCACCGGCGAGCACCGAGAAGGGCTGCGAGGGCTCGCGCTGCGGTATGGCGTGCCGATCGCCTGCCTGATGCTGCACGTCATCGCCCTCGCCGGCATCCTGATCTTCCGGCACTACGTCACCGCCGCGCATTGCAAGCTTGACGAGATTGTCGGGGTCCTTGGCGACACCGGCGGCTCGCCGGTCCCGGTGCGGTTCACGCTCTGGATGACCCATTTGATGGCAGCAGGGTTTGTAGTGTCGTACTTCGCATGGTTCGCGTTGCTCTTGCTTCCCCAGGACTGATGCGATCGACGGCGTGCGTTCTGACCCGCGGAGCGCGCTCACTGTCGTCATCCCCGCGATCACTGTCGTCATCCCCGCGAAAGCGGGGACCCAGGCCGCAACTGGGTCCCCGCTTTCGCGGGGATGACGATAGTAGCAGCAGTTCTTGTGGCAACTGGCGCGGATAATTCGCAGCGCATCTATGCCGATGATCGAGCCTCCGCATCCCGTCGATAGACCTCGAAGATCGCTTTACCGATCAGGGATGTTTCCGCCGCTGCACATCGCGCGTAGACCTTCGCGCGCACGGCCTGAATTTCCGCCGACGCCGGCGCAGCGGTGCTCGCCAACTCGATCAGATGCGCCGCCAACCGGGCCCTCCCGGCTTCAGCAAGCGCGCCGGCGCGGTCGGCCAATGTTGCAGCACCTCCAGCCAAGGCCGCGATCTCGCCCGCCAGTTCGGCTGACGGCGCGGGTTTGAGATGCGCCGGATTGCCATCGAACCACCCCGCATAGAGATGCCAGATGCCGCGGACGACAAACTCCGGGTCATCGTATTTCGGCAGCAGGTAGGGCTTCGCGAGCAGCTCCCTGGGCGCGGACACCGCGTGCAGGATCGCATCCAGCCCGCTGCCATGGTTCATCAGTTCGAGCGTCTGCCGGACGAGGCTCTCCAGCACGCGGGCGCCGTCGCTCAGCATCTGGGCCGCGCGCTCGCGGCCGAACACCACCGGACCATGGCCGGGTATCAGCACATCCGGCTCCAACGCCTGCATCTGTCGCAGCGCGGCAGCCCAATCCGCTGCGTAACGCTGGACCTTGCGCGGGTTGCCCACATTCGGGAACATCCAGATCACAAAATCTCCGCTCGCCAGAACGCGGCGTTCGGGTAACCACACGAAGGTGGCATCGTCGGTCTCGCCTCGGCCGTGGAACAGCTCGATCCTCTCCCCGCCGATCATCAGCACGAGGGCGTCGTCATAAATCTCATCAGGGCGCCGCTGGCCGATGGGGTAGACGTAGCCTGGGTAATTGAATTGCTGTCCCTGCACGATGCTGTTGAAACCGTGCGTCGCTTCGTACCGGCTCAATCGGCGCAGCACATTTCTATGCGCGATGACACGCGGCCGAGGGATGCCCCTGGTGTCGGCTTCCTGATCGATAAGCGTGATGCCGCTTGTGTGGTCGATATGGCCATGCGTGTAGATCACGGTGTGGATGGGGCTGTTGTCCCAACGCCGGATTGCGGCAAGGGTCTTGGCTGCCGTGTCCGGTTTGGCCGTGTCGACAAAGACCAGCCCGGCCGCTGTGCGGATGACGGTGACGGAGCCGCACAGGTAGGTCGTGTGGACGGAGATGATGTTTTCGGCGACCGAGGTGACAGCGCAGTCGGAGACGGCCTGCGTCCACTCTTCCATTTGCGCTGTGCCGTTCCAGAGTCGCTCGAAAAGCTGGTCCTGTTGCATAGCACTCATTCCCCGGTCGCGTGAGCCTGCCCGGTGATAGCGCGAGGCGGTGGAGTGCACAAAGGCATGGATGTGCAGGTCTCAAGAGATTTGCAGCGGCTTTCTTGTTACTCAGCAGCCGGCGCGTTTCTCCTTGCGCCATGAATCGAGTTCGCTGAACAACCCGACGATCCGTGCCATCCCCTCGGGTGGCATGAGATTGAATAGCACGGCGGCGGCACCAGGATGCTGCTCACGATCGAAGATGGCAATGTCGACGGCAATCGACTCGCCCTCGCGAGTCTCCTGCTCCGAAAGCTCGATGCCGCGGGCGATGACGCCGTCGCGGTCACCGATCGCCTGATCGATGCTGAAGGTAAATTGCCTGGGGCTAGCGCCGCAGTTATGGCACACCGTAGTGCCATTCGGATTCAGCGCCCCGCAGTCGTCGCAAGTCCAGTTCTGTGCGACACCTTGCCCTGCTCGCAGCCGCTCCGGCGCATCGGGGTTCTGGGGCGGCGGCGGAATGACTCCCTGCTCCTCCTCGTAATTCCGTGCAAACTGCACGAAGCTATCAATCTCGGGGATGATCATGTAGGCTCGCGAGTAATCATTTGAGCCGGCAGAGCGGATGGCGCGGCCGCCCAGCTGACGGAAGTAGAGCTCGGTCTCGGCCTGACTGAGATTGATAATGACCCGGAGCCGCGGGATGTCGACGCCCTCAGAGACCATATTGACGCTGACCAGCCAGCGCTTAGTGCCAGAACGGAACGCCTCAATGAGCTGCTCCGCATCAGGCACGCGGGAGTGCACGACGATCGGCGGCTCGCCCTCAACCTTCTCGATAAGCTCTCTGAAGTACTCTGCCATTTCGATGGTAGGCGCGGCCACCATAGCGCCGGCATTGGGCAGACCGCCCGCCTCGGGCGGGTTGACGAGCAACTCGTCGAGCTTGCGGTTGGCCCATTCCAACATCGATTTGTGGTAGGCCGGCAGAGGACTCCGCACCATGCGGCCAAACTCGCAGCGCTGCGCGACCAATTTTGCGAACAGCGGGTCGGGACAAACCGGCCTTTCCTTGGGTCGGACAACGAAGCTGGCACCGCCGGGTAGGCTGATCTCGAACTCGCCAGGATGACGATGGAAAACCATGGGGCGGCAGTATCCGGCCTCGATGGCCCTTCGATACGTCAGGGTGTAGCAGCCACCCTCCGGGACAAGGATATTGCCGTCATCGCCGAGGTCGAACCACTGCATGCCGTTGCCGTCGGAGCGGACGGGAGTGCCGGTCAATGCGACGACGAAAGTCGCATTGGCAAATGCATTGTCGGCTCCGATGCCCCAGGCGGCAGAGATGGCAGCATGGTGATGTTCGTCGCAGAGCACCAGGGTTCGGAACTTCTCGCAAATGGCCTGCATTTCCGGTAGCAGGTCGGAGATCGCCCCCCAAGTGGCACAGATGTCCGGTTGGTAGGCGGCGACTTGACGGCCGCTCTGCGTGATTTTCATCATTCGCCGACCTGTCAGCCTGTGGAAGTCGGCGGCCCATTTGCGCACTACTTCCTTTCGTGGCGCGATGGTAATGACACGATCGATGAGGTTCTGCCGCAAGAAGTGCTCGGCGAGCCACGCCCCCATCAGAGTCTTCCCAGCGGCGGGGGTCGCGTTGACCAGGAAGTGGCGGTCAGCGGCATCAGTGACGAGCCACTTAACTGCCTTAGCGAAGCACTCCCGCTGCCACTCACGGGGGATAAATGTTTCGTCCATGACAGCCTTGGTACCTTTCACAAGGTTGCAACGTCGGCACAGTGCCGCGCCATTCCTGGTCGTCGTCGGTCCCCCTTTGCTCCATGGAACAACATGATCAGCATGGAACGCGGGCGGCAGTATTGCGCCGCAGCCCAGGCATTGGCCGCCGGCCACGAATGCGAGGATGCGACGCTGCAGGGCACTAAAGGTTCTTCTCATGGCGCTCGAGTTCGGCAATGCGCGCCTCTGCCTCGCAGAGACGCTTGCGCGTCTGTTCGAGTTCCTGTGCAAGCAGGGAGAGCTTAGTGCTGCTGGCCTCGGCCGCAGCAGTAGCTATGTAGCGGTCCTTCGGTTCCGTCAGGTGCAGCTCGGCATCGGCTTTTTCAGCCTCGGTGAGCTCCATTTGATATTCGACAAGAGTGAGCCGCTCGGCATTGAAGGAGAGTGGTGGCACGACGATGGCGAGCCGGTTAACGCGATCCAACGCTTCGGCGAAGGACACCATACGGGTGGTGATTTTCCGGCCAGAGTGCCGACGCCGGGTGACCTCGGCGGTCAAGCTGCCGCCGCTGGCACCCAGCACGACCATAGCTTCGAGATCGGTGAGCGGAGACCCAGTGTGGAGCCATGCGCGGATGGCGCTGGCCGTGGCGGAATCTACAGAGCGTTTGGCAGGTTTCGGCCTCCTGCCGAGGACAAGTCCCATATCGAGGGGGCGGCTGGGCCTGACTGGCTCGTCCGGCGGTGGCGCGGCGAATAATACCATGCTGTCCATAGGATGGATTCATCCTTCTCATAGTGAGATGGCGACCTGTACAAGATACGGTCCAAGTGCTCTGCGCTCTTGGAGTGTAAGCCGGTCGCACAGAAATTTGGCGAAATCAGTCGGACTGATCTCGGCGGTCATTGCGGACATACCATTGAGGGCGACCTTCGCTAGCAGGGCCGACTGTTCGCCGGCGGGTGCAATCACTGCACCCTTGGTCAGCATGCCGCTGGTGGCAATAATCACTTCGGGGCTGAGATTGAGCGTGCGCAATGCCTCGACGAGTTGAATGTTGTTGAGACGATGCGGGGACTTGGCACCGATCGCCCTATGGCGGAGCGGATGTTTTCCCAGCGTGCGCAGCAATATTTTGCGGTCCGCAATCGCCGCCTTTCCACGCACGGGATCACCTATCACGAGTTTGCTCTTTCGTGATTGCTGCGGAGGACGGATGATGCGGCAGCGCCCACCGGCAGGGACCGCGCAGCATCGGCATCTTGCGAATCGTCCCTTGTTTTCCGGAGCGCGTGAGGAACACCCGCAGATTGTCATAGCCCACCTCAATCCCGGTGCCTTTAACCTGGTGGTAAAGTTCCCTGGCTCTGATCCCTCCATGGCCGGCGTCATTAAGAAAGGGGAAGATCACATCTCGAACGAATTGCTGAGTTAGTCGCGGCTTGGCAGCCGCATTGGCGCCCTGCAACTCCTGGTTGACTTGGCGCAGTTCTGTTTGCAACGTGAGGATAAGTTCCTGCAATTGGCGCTGTTTGGCGAGTAGACGCTGAATCTGGGACTGTTGGGCATTCGACATGGCCGGTAATGTGAGGCCGCCGCTTAGCACTTGCAAGATGAAACAAAAACCGAGGGGAATGCGTGATGGAATCCAGCAAATACAATGGCTTAACACCCATTGACGAAACGGATCAATTGGTGTAGGAAACGGAAGAAAGCTTCTTCCGTTTCCTACACCAATTCGTCTGTTACGATTTCAGCAGCTCGCGCCCACTGAATGCTCTCACATTGTCGTTATCGACGGCTCGCAGCCCCCGGTCTGGCCTTGCAGCCATCACTCCCGTACGTTGGCCCCAGCATGCGATGCGCATCGGCTGCACTCTTCGGTTGAGGATTGGCCCGTGGCCAGTCATGCTGCCATGCCTCGGCAGCCGCGGCCGCGCCGACGATCTGAGGCCGTGACTTGGGCAGCATCCGCGCCGTCGATCTGCCGGCGCAACTCGTAGCGCGAGTCCGCGACACCCTGCCGGGACGGGCCGCCTGCGGTTCATTCGCGGCTCGTCGTGTTCGCATCCGACTGGAGCTGACGAACCACTCACGAGCCAGCGCTTTCAGTTGCTCGTTAACAGGTGGCCGCACACCACTCCTCTGTAATGCGTGCGCATGGTCGCTTACCGGCAATGCTTGCATTGCGCCAGAGAGGGGAGCCCACAGAGCAGAGATGGACGGCGCTTCCTGGCGCAAATCATGGAGGCGCTGTTGAGCCTGCTCGATCTGCCTAGCGAGGCCATCGCAGTGGCGCGAGATCACCGCGATCGCGACGCCTCCCTCCCTTGCGCGTTAATGCGCTCCTTCTCGGTAACCTGTCGCTGGGCGCGCGCCTTCGCGGCGGAGGGTTCTTCGGCCCGATCATCATGATCGTAAAACTACCTATTGAAGTCAGATATACAAACACCAAACTCCTGCACCAATTGCAGCTCGCAGGCAAATGCCGATGCACGTCATCCCATGCCGCCCTAACCTGCCCCGCCGGTCACCGCGAGGAGTTCGCCAATCCATCGCCCACGGCAAGCGCTTTGCCTCGCAGCGCTGGGCTCAGACTTGGACAGCCTTCATTTCCGGCTCGCTTTTCTTGCTCCGCTCCCGGTTAACGTGACTCTGAGACACAGACGAGACTTGGAACTCGCAGCGACATGCCTCCGCATGCGAACCGTTTCAGACAACCATCTCGCTGCACTGGCGCGGACTTCCCCACGGCCCGCCCCGGACCTGATCCGGCGTTCATACGCCGCTCGGTTTTCCTCCATCATCACCGATCAACGAGACTCTGAGACGCTACCGAGACAACGGAACCAGGGGCGACGCCCCGCGGTCCAGCACGCCACCCGCTTCAGGCAACGGCCGCGCAGTAACGGCACGGACTCCGCCCGCCTTAACCAACGGCTTGCTTTTCCTCCACCGCCACCGATGAGCGAGACTCTGAGACGCTGCCGAGATCAGGCGCCAGCCCCGCCACGCCTCGGCTCCACTCGCCCACCGCTCCGAGCAACCGCCTCGGAGTGCCGGCGCAGCAATCACCCGCCTCCGACTTCGGCGCGCTTTTCCGCTACCGTCGCCGATCACCGAGACTCTGAGAGTCCGTCCGGAAAGTTCATACCGGATTGCATAGCTTTCGCAGCATCAACCGGATTGATGCAAGCTGAAGAAATGCCAGCGCATTGCGGCTGAGGTTCTCGAAGTCCTTGGCAAGGCGACGGCAGCGATTGAGCCACGCCAGGGTGCGCTCGACTACCCAGCGCATTGGCAGGACCACAAAGCCGTTCGCCTGATCCGATCGTTTCACGATCTCGATCGAGAGGTGTGGTAGAACCTCGGCCACGGCTGTGGCAAACTTTGGTCCCTGATAGCCCGCATCGGCGAACAGCTTCACCAAGAAGGGATACATCCCGAACAAGGTCGAGAGGAGCAGAACACCACCGTCACGATCCTGGATATCCGCAGGATGCACCACCGCATGCAGCAGCAGACCTACCGTGTCGACCAGGATATGCCGCTTCTTGCCGTAGATCTTCTTGCCCGCATCATACCCGGGTGGATCGATGCAGGCCCCCCTTTTTCCGCACTCTTCACGCTCTGGCTGTCGATGACGCAGGCGGTTGGACTGGCGTCTCGGTCCACTTGCTCGCGGCATTTCTGGTAGAGGGCTCTGTCGCGATAAGCCATTGCGCTCGGACCGAACCGGGTGGGTGGCTACAGCTCAATACGCCAGAGCGTAAAATTGCTCTGCTGCGGACACGAATGTCCCGTTGGGGCTGGCCAGCTGCCCCTTTCGGATCATGTGCATCGTCTTAATACCCGCCAGCAGGATCCGCGCACAGCGCGGAGACTTGAAACCCAGCATTGGCCGAGTAATGCGCTTGATGGCACGATGGTCCTGCTCGACAATATTATTCAAGTATTTGCACTGACGCAGGTCAAT
>DATMND010000214.1:0-2365 GCA_035569235.1 Acetobacteraceae bacterium
GTTACGTCGGCGGCACCGTCGCCGTGCTCGCCGTGCTGCACACCTGGACACAGCAACTCGGCCTGCACCCGCACGTTCATTGTCTGGTCAGTGGCGGCGGCATCTCCGAGGACGCCACCACCTGGCATCCGGCGCGGCGGAAGTTCCTGGTACCCATCAAGGCTCTCGCCAAACTGGTGCGCGGCAAGTTCCGCGCGCTGCTGCTCCGAAAATGCCCGGACCTCGTCATCCCCGACGCGGTGTGGCGCACACCATGGATCCTCCACGTCACCGCTTGGGGTACCGGTGAACAGGCGGTGCTCGACTACCTCGCCCGCTACGTCTTTCGCGTCGCTCTCACCAACGCCCGGATCGTCGATCTCGACGACCAAACGGTCACCATCCAATACAAGGAACGCAAAACCGGCCGACCGCGAACCTGCCGACTGAGCGGCGACGAATTCATGCGCCGCTTCCTCCAGCACGTGCTGCCGCGTGGGTTCCACAAGGTCCGCTACTTCGGTCTGTGGCATCCCGCGCAACGCCACAACGCCACCCGGGTGCGGCAGATGCTGCAATTGCAGGCACCGCCCGAGCCCGGCCCACTACCGGAGCTTGTCCTCTCGTCACGCGAGTACTCTGACGCGGAGCCAATGCCCCCGATCGAGCCACGAATTTGTCCGCACTGTCATCAGGGGCAGCTGGTCTTCATCCGCACGCTCGGGCCGCACACGCCGCAACAAGCCATGGCGCCATGATCGGCAAACGTAAGCTTCCGCCGCCATCGTCCGGTCTTCCCGCTGCGTGCCTCGGCACGCCACGGAGATCCCCTGTCACCAACACAGCCGACGGCCCAACTTTGCTCCAGATGACGTTGCCGATCGTCTTGAAAACGCCCCTCCCGGCCGCGATACTGCGGTCATACCACGCAGACCAGGCACGCTGAGCCGCGATTATCAGCCCACGCTCCCAGCGTCCCTGGTGAAATCTCCATAGCGCCAATCGCCGCCCAACGCCCCGCGTTCGTCCAACGGAGCTTCTGCGGCGGCTTCGCGCCGCACAAACTCTTAATTCGTTGGACGGAACGGCTTCGCCGAGAGCGGCGTACAGCTACCGCGGCGTGGGTAGCTGAGAGGCAGGAGTATCCTTTCGCGTCGGCGGGCGTGCAGCCCGCCGGAACATCAACGAAAGGAGACCCCCATGTCGCCACAGCGTGCGCGGATGATCGATGACATGATCCTGGCCGGATTGGCTGAAGGAACGCGGAAGGTCTACGTCCAGGCGGTGCGCCGGCTGGCTGCGCATTACCACCGCTCGCCCGATCTGCTCAGCGAAGAAGAGGTGCGGAACTACCTGCTCGGCCTGCGCCAGCGAGGCGTGGCACGCGGCACCTTCCAGATCGGTCATTACGGCCTACGTTTCTTCTACCAACACACGCTCGGCCGTGGCTGGGAGCTGTTCGGGGAAAAAAAGGATCGCCTCGCCACGGCAGAAGCGGCTGCCTGACGCGCTATCCGATGATCAGGTCCGTCGCCTGCTCAGCGGTATCCGCAACCCGACCCACAAGACCTGCCTCGCCGTCATGTATGCCTGTGGTCTGCGTATCAGCGAAGCCACTACGCTGGAAATTGGCGCCGTCGACCGGGCCAACCAGGTGTTGCGTATCGTCGGCAAGGGCGACAAGGAGCGGCTGGTGCCACTGCCACAGCCGATTCTCGACGCGCTGGGACGCCTGTGGCGGACCCATCACAACCGCCGCTGGTTGTTCCCCAACCACTCCGGCGACGCGCCGGTCAATAACCGCGTGCTGTCGGATACCTTCGCCGCTGCGGCCGCCTCGGCAGGAATCCAGCGCGGGATTACCCCACACGCTCTGCGCCATTCGTACGCCACGCGGCTGATCGAGAACCGCGTCGACACCCGGATCGTACAGATCTTGCTCGGCCATGCCAGCATCGCCACCACGGCCATCTACACTCACCTGACCACGCCCACCCGGGCGTCGCTGCACAGTCTGCTCGATCGGCTGATGACCGGCCTCTGAGGCGCGGTCATGATCGAGGTCGCCGACGTGTTCCGCCGCTTCGCGGCGGACTACCTCTCGGCGCACGGCGCGTCGATGCTGCCCTCGCATCGGCGCGCCATCGAGGACATTCTCGACTGTCGCACCGCAGCGCTCGGCGGCCAGGTCTGGCACTGCGAGGCGTGCAACACCGAGGTGTTCTCCTACCATTCCTGCGGCAATCGCAGCTGCCCCAAGTGCCACACCGCACAGACCCAGGAGTGGCTCGAACGTCGTCAGGCGGAGCTGCTGCCGGTGCCGTACTTCCACATCACCATCACCGTGCCGGCCGAGTTGCGCGCGGTGCTGCGGGCCAATCAGCGC
>DATMND010000215.1:0-21694 GCA_035569235.1 Acetobacteraceae bacterium
GAAATAGCGACGCATCTGCCCAACAGCTTGGGCGGCTGGGGCGTCGTCTGCGAGGAAGTGGTGAGCTGGCCAAGGGCGTATTGCGACATTCTCGGCGAGATCGACGAGAGCCACCTCCTGAAGGTTCTGGAGGCTCGGAAGACGCTGGCGCGCTCGCTGTCACCAGCGACCATCGACCAACGCGCGCCCTCGACCATCCATCTGGCGGCCTGACCCCACCTTCAACCGAACCGGACGCAACTGATCGGCGGCAGGTGGCCTGCGGCAAGCGACCAGCTATCACCGGCGTTCTCCGATACCCACAGATGTCCCGTCGTCGATCCCATCGCCAGGCGGACGCCGGTCTCGTCAACCGCCAGTCCGTGGCGATACACGAGATCGTAGGCGTGACTTTGCGGCAAACCCTCGGTCAGCACATCGAACGAGCGGGCGCCGTCGCGCGTGCGTGCGACCACCAGTCTGCCATCGACCGGCACCCGGCACTCATCCTTCACGCCCGGCACGAACCACGCCGTGTCCGGATCGCGCGGATGCGCCGCCACCGCGAAGCCGAACTTCGCCGGGCGGATCGTCGTGACCTCCTGCCAGGAGCGCGCGCCATCGGTGGAACGGAACACACCGTTGTGGTGCTGCACCCACATCGTGTCGGGCGCTTGCGGACACTGCACGAGACGATGCACGTCCTGCACTTCCGGTGCGAGGTTCCTGGGCGGCGGAAAGTATTCGGCGTACATGCCATCGGCTGATGCACGCCAGTTCGCGCCGCCGTCCTCGGTCACCCAGACACCGCCGGTGGATACGCCAACCGTGACATGGCGTGGATCGCGCGGATCGACGCAGATCGAGGCGACGCCCGCCTGATCAAAGCCGCCACCCATCCATTCCTTGCGCTCCGGCACGTTCCATAGCGGTTCGTTCAGGGACCACGACGCTCCCTGATCCGTCGAAAGAAACAGCGCGCCGGGGATCGTTCCACACCAGAGCCATCCCGGTTCGCCGGCGCCGCCCGTCTCCAGGCAGAACAGGTAGGACACGCTCGGCCCGTCGGCTTCGTTCTTAGGAAATGCGGGCGCAGGAATTTCCTGCCACGTTCTGCCGTCATCACGCGAGCGCTGCAGCTTGACGCCGAAATGACCCAGCGCCTGCGCGGCGTACAAAGCACCATCCCGCGGATCAGACAGCAGCATGGAGATCGGGTCGCCGAGGAAACTGGTGTTCGCGATTGACCAGCCGCCGCGCATCCGGCGTAATTCGAACAGGCCTTTTCTCGTGCCGATAAGCAGACGGTCGCTCATGGCTGTTCCCCTTTAATCTATCCGCCGGACAGTGCCTGGAACACGAAGACCTCGTCGTCGTCGCAAACCGGATCGCTGAGCCGATCGCGATCTGCGATGCGGTCCCCATTGACATAAATGGCCACGTGCCGGCGCACACGGTCCTGGTCATCCAGCACGTAAGACCGCAGGCGCGGGTGGTCGGCGAACACCTGATCCAGCACGGCACGCACGCTCGTCCCAGGCGCCGCCTGTACCGGGCAGATCAGGTGCCGCTGCAGATTGGCCGTGAATGCGACGCGCGCCACACTCGCTCAGACGACCTTTACGTCTTCCCAGAACCCGAAGCGTCCGCCGACCTGCTGCATCGAAGGGCGTGGCGCCTCGTAGGACCACGCGGCGCGGTTGTGGCGGACGCCATCCACCACAACGTCGTAGAACTGCACGCCGTGCGGACATTCGAGGTCATGCGCGGTCTTGTCGGTCTTCTCAAGCCAGTCCATGCGCACCGCCGAACTGGGGAAGTATTGGTAGCCGCCCGACTCGACAATGTCGTCACTGTTGGCGACCACGCGGTCATTCAGGACTGCCTTCATTCTCTGATCCTCCTGGAACGAGGTGACGGAGAAAGTATGCCGCCGGGCCGATCGTCGCAACACGCGTCACGTGGGGACGATGACCATCCAGGTAACGCCGAAGCGGTCGGTGACCATGCCGAAGGACTTGGCAAAGAACGTCTTGGCCAGCGGCATCTGCACCTGCCCGCCGCTGCCCACCGCAGCGAACAGCCGCTCGGCCTCGGGCTCGCTGGGCGCATCGAGCGACAGCGCGAACCCCTGGAAGTTCGTCTGCCCCGTGCATCGTCCGTCGGACACCAGCAGCGTCGCATCGCCGATCCGCAGGCTCGCATGCATGATCTTGTTCTCGGTGCCGGGCGTGATCGCGCAGCCTTCGCCTTGCTGGGCGGGCTCGGGGCAGTCCTTGAATCGCATGAGCATCGTCACCTCGGCGCCGAGCGCACCGCGGTAGAAGTCGATCGCCTCTTCGCAGCGACCATCGAAGAACAGGTAGGTCTGGACTTGCATGTTGACTCCTCCTTGAGATTGTTGCGCACTTCCGACGTTATGTATACACCGTCCACAAGACCATAACAACGCCGATGGACAGTGTCCACATGTTCACGGAACTATGATGGCCGGCGCGGCGACCCGCCCACCCGCGCGCGACACGTATCGACATGGCGATCTGCGACGGGCGCTGCTCGACGCCGGCATCGATCTGGCGCGCAACGGCGGCCCCGATGCAGTGGTGCTGCGCGAGGCCACCCGGCGGGCGGGCGTAGTCCCCAATGCGGCGTACCGGCACTTCGCCAGCCGCCACGACCTGCTGCAGGCGGTCCGCGCGTCGGCGCTGTCGGCACTCGCCGTCGCAATGGAAGCCGAGTTGAAAAGGCTGCGCCGCGGCCGGAATTCCCCGGACGATGCGCGTGCCGGCCTGCGGGCGATCGGCACCGCCTACCTGCGATTTGCGCAGGCCGAGCCTGGGCTGTTTCACACCGCGTTCTCGGTTCCCGGCGATCCGGAGACCGCCGTCGATTCGGCCAAGGCCGGCAGGAGCGGCCTCGATCCGTTCCAGTTGTTGAGCGCCGCGCTGGACAGGCTGGTCGAGGCGGGCGTGCTGCCGCCTGAGCGGCGTCCCGGCGCGGAGTACCTGGCCTGGTCCGCGGTTCATGGCCTGGCCATGCTCGTCCTCGACGACGGGCCGCTGCACCGCCTCAAGCGTGCGCAGCGGCGGGCCGTCGGGCAACGGCTTTTGGATATGGTCGAAAAGGGCCTGTAGCTCACGGCTTCGCCGCGGTTTGCGCGCGCAGGCGCTGCTCCTGCTCCTTGAGTTCGGGCGTCAACTCGGCACCGAAGTCCTCGGCTTCAAAGAGCTGGCGAATTTCAATCTCGCAATCTTCGGGGTGGGGATTGGGGCAGCGCTTGACCCACTCGATTGCTTCTTCCTTTGACTTCACCTGCCACAGCCAGAACCCGGCGATCAGGTCATTTGATAACTCGAACGGGCCTTCGATCACGGTCCGCTCGCGCCCGGAGAACCTGACGCGCGCGCCCTTCGATGTCGGATGCAGGCCCTCACCCGCAAGCATGACGCCAGCCTTCACCAGCTCCTCGTTGAATTTTCCCATTTCGGTCAGCAGCTCCGTGCTCGGGAGCACGCCCGCTTCGCTGCTTTTGCTGGCTTTGACTATGATCATGAATCGCATCGTCGCATCTCCTTTGTCGTGTTGGGTTCCTCGATCGGCGGAAGTCGGCCTGCATCCCAAGGACGCATGGATACATCACGGTCCGACAGGGTCTACGATTATGTGAACGGGATTTGCCGCGCCGCGTTGCAGTCACGCGGGGCGGCTGTCCTTGCTGAGCCGATCCAGATGCAGCCGGATGTGCGCGGCTTCGACCGGCGTATGGGCGAGCGCTATGGCTCGGTCGAATGCGGTGCGCGCCTCATCGGTGCGGCCCATCTGCATAAGGAATGCGCCCCGCACACCGAAGAAATGGAAATAACCGGCGAGCGGCACGGCAAGCGGCTCGATCATCGCAAGCGCCGCCGCGGGACCATGCAGCCTGGCGACCGCAACGGCACGGTTCAGCGTCACGACCGGCGACGGCTGCAACACCTCCAGCACGGCATAAAGCTGGTCGATCTCGCCCCAGTCGGTCTCTTCGAACCGGGCCGCGCGCGCATGAATCGCGGCGATGGCGGCCTGAACCTGATAGGTGCCCGGACGCCTGTGACGCAGCCCCTTCTCCACCAGCGCCAGACCCTCGGCGATCAATTCGCGATTCCAAAGGCCGCGGTCCTGATCCTCCAGCAGCACGATCTCGCCGTCCGGATCGAGCCGTGCCGGCGCCCGCGCATGCTGCAGGAGAAGCAGCGCCGTCAGGCCCATGATCTCGGGTTCGGCGGGAAACAGTCGAAGCAACAGCCGGGCAAGCCGGATCGACTCCTCGCACAGCGCGACGCGGATGTGTGCTGTGCCGCCGCTCGCCGAATACCCCTCGTTGAACACCAGATAGATCATCGCCGCGACGGCAGCGAGCCGCTCCGCCCGCTCGACCGCGCCGGGCGTCTCATACGGAACCTGCGCCTCCGCGATGCGGCGCTTCGCGCGGGTGATACGCTGCTCCATGGCGCTCTCGCCGACCAGGAAGGCGCGCGCGATCTCCTTGACCGAAAGCCCGGACACGATGCGCAGCGCAAGCGCGATCTGCTGAGTTGCCGGCACGTCCGGATGGCAACAGATGAACAACAGCCGCAGCATGTCGTCGCGATAGCGCGAGCTGTCCAACCGCTCCGCAAGGTCCGCCTCGGCATCATCCAGGTCGGAAATGATCTCCTCGGGCGGCAGCGGTTCGCTATGCCTGCGGCGCCGGACATCGTCGAGTGCAGCGTTCCGTCCAACCAGGATGAGCCAGGCGGCCGGATCGCGCGGCGGACCATTGACCGGCCAATGCCTCAGCGCCCGCAGGCACGCTTCCTGGAACGCCTCCTCGGCCTGATCGAGGTCACGGAAGTAGCGGAGCAGCGCACCGATCGCCTGGGGCCGTGCCGCTCGCAACGCAGCATCGATCCAGACAATGTCGGTCACGTCCGGACGCTGCCCGGCTGGAACAGGCGAAGCGGACGAATCTCGAGGGCGCCCGATTCACCCTGGCCCATCTGGCGTGCCAGATCGATGGCAGCATCGAGCGTGGCGCAATCGACGATGTAGAAGCCGAGAAGCTGCTCCTTGGTCTCGGCGAACGGTCCGTCGATGACGAATGGCTCGCTGCCCGACCTGACGGTGACAGCGGCCGTCGTCGGCATGAGGCGGGCTACGGGGCCGAGCCTGCCCTCTGCCGCCAGCCCGCATGTCACCACCGCCCGTTTGGCGATGACCGCGTCGTCTTCCTCCTTCGTCCAGGCGCTCACCACGTCTTCGTCGTGGTAGCAGAGGATCGCGTAGAGCATGTCGCCTCCTGCGGCATCACCGTCCCTTAGGACGAACGAGTATGCCGCATCCCGACATGATGGGTAAAAACGCACTGCGAGGCTGTGCTGACTTTTGGCCGGCCCCCGGCCTTCACCGGGGCATGCTTCGCCGGCTATGACGATGAGGCATGAGGCGACCCTGGCGGGTTCGCGTTGCGACCGGCCGTCAGGCCGCGGTGAGTTCCGTGGCCGCCTCGTGTGGAATGCTGCTCTGGGCGGATGATGGTTCGCGGATCATATAGCCGCGTCCCCAGACGGTGCCGATCAGATTGTCCGCGCCGGCAAGCGCCAGCTTCTTGCGCAGCTTGCAGATGAACACGTCGATGATCTTCATCTCTGGTTCATCCATGCCGCCGTAGAGGTGATTGAGAAACGCCTCCTTCGTCAGCACCATGCCTTTGCGCAGCACCAGCAACTCGAGAATCGCATATTCCTTGCCGGTCAGATGGACCTCCTGGCCGCCCACCAGCACCTCGTGGCTGTCCAGGCTGAGCTGCAGCGGGCCGATGCACAGCGATGGCTGGCTGAACCCTTTGCTGCGCCGGACGATGGCCTGCATGCGGGCGAGCAGTTCGGCCTTGTCGAACGGCTTGGTAATGAAATCATCCGCGCCGAGGCCAAGGCCCTTCACCTTTGCCTGCGGCCGAGACAGCCCGGACAGGATCAGCACAGGCGTGTCGTTGCGAGACACGCGCATCCGCCGCACCACCTCGAAGCCCTCGATGTCGGGCAGCATCAGGTCGAGCAACACGATATCGTAGTCATAATGGCGCGCCAGTTCGAGGCCTTCCTCGCCGGTGTCCACATGATCGACCACCGCGCCACCGGCTTTCAGCATCAGAATAACGCCGCGAGCTGCGATGAAATCGTCTTCGATAAGCAGGACACGCATTGCTTGCCTCCTCCGATAATCGGTCGCAGCATTAATACCACTATAGAGTGTATAATGCTATCGTTTTTTCACGATATGCGTGTAGATATTATCGCTACCAAAGTTTAACTGAGGAGCGATGTCATTAATTTGCGACTCCGCTCCAAAATTCGGAGTCTTGTTCGCCTCGATGAGATACACATCGTTTCAGGAGCGCAGCGCCGCCTGCCGCGCCGTGCTGAGTGCGCTCGCCCCCATGCACCTGGAAGGGCGGGTGATCGGTCTTTCGGGCCTGATGATCGATATTGACGGGCTGGGCGGACATGTCTCCGTCGGCGATCGCCTCACCCTGACGGCGCGCGACGGGCACGACATAGCGGCAGAAATCGTCGGATTCCGCAACGGTCTGGCACAGGCAATGCCATTGGCCGCTCTGGATGGCCTCGGGCCGGGTAGCGTTGCCCTGTGTCGCGGCGAACCGAACGGGCTGCCCGGAGCCAGCGCAGGGTTTGCGTTCGGCGGCGGAGCGACGCTGCCAGTGGCGGACGGCTGGCTGGGTCGCGTGCTGGACCCAACCGGGCGGCCGCTGGACGGCCACGGCCCCTTGCCCGCGGGACCAACCGCCCGGCGCCTGCGGGCCGCGCCACCCGATGCAACACAGCGTGCAAGGCTCGGCCCGCGCCTCGATCTCAGCGTGCGCGCACTCAACTGCTTCACCACCTGCCGGTGTGGTCAGCGGCTTGGGCTGTTCTCAGGTTCCGGCATCGGCAAGTCCACACTGCTGGCGATGCTCGCGCGGCACACCGTGTGCGATGTCGCGGTGCTGGCATTGGTCGGCGAGCGCGGACGCGAGGTGCGCGAATTCCTCGAGGACGATCTGGGTGAGGCGGGACTGGCGCGTTCGGTCGTGGTTGTCGCCACCTCGGACTCCCCGCCTCTGATGCGTCGCCAGGCGGCGTTCGCCGCCATGACCGTCGCTGAACATTTCCGCGACCAGGGAAAGTCAGTGCTGCTGCTAATGGACAGCATCACGCGCTTCTGCCTCGCGTTGCGTGAGATCGGCCTGTCCACCGGCGAGCCGCCGGCCACCCGCGGCTATCCGCCGAGCGTATTCGCCGAATTGCCGCGCCTGCTGGAGCGTGCCGGGCCGGGCCTGGAGCGGCCGGACGGGACCGCCGGCCACATCACGGCGCTGTTCAGTGTCCTGGTCGAGGGCGACGACCACAACGAACCGGTGGCCGATGCGGTGCGCGGGATCCTCGACGGACACGTCGTGCTGGACCGCCGGATCGCCGAGGGCGGGCGGTACCCCGCGGTCGATGTGCTCCGTTCGTTGTCGCGCGCCGTCCCTGGATGCAACGAGCCGGAGGAGAATGCGCTGTCGCGCCGCGCCCGAGCCCTTCTGGCGCTGCACGCCGACATGGCGGACATGGTGCGCCTCGGCGCCTATCGCGCCTGCAGCGATCCGGCGGTGGACGAGGCCGTGGCGCTGGCGCCACGCATTGAGGCGATGTTGCGTCAGGAGCGAACCGAAGAGACCGGCATCGAGGAAAGCTTCGCGCGATTACGCGAGGCGCTGGAGCCGCCATGACCCACGATCCACTGGAATCGCTGCTGCGGCTGCGCAGGCTTGCGGTGGACGAAGCGAGGCGCGGCCTCGCCGATTGCCTGCGCGTCGAAAGCCAGACCGCGCAGTCGGTGGCCGCGATCGAAACCGCCATCGAGCACGAGACGGATGTGGCAACCGATCTGGCCTCCGGCGATGCCGAGGTCGAGGCATTCGCGGCCTGGCTGCACCGCATCCGCCCGAAGCAACACGCCGCACACGCGGCGGAGGCTCAGGCCGAGGCAGCGACGGCGCAGGGACGCGCCGTGCTCGCCGCCGCCCGCGCCGCGGTAAGGGCAGTCGAGGAGATCCTGGAGAAACATGCCGCGGCCAGGGTGGAAGAGGCGGAGCACCAGGCCCAGCGCGAGATCGACGAAGCAGCACAGCGGCGGAGCGAGCGTTGATTTTCCGGGCTTAGCCTACCCGTCAGGCGAGCCCACGGGTCGGGCCAAAGGCCCGCCCGAGGACAGGCTCCGGCCCGCCATCCACGGCTTTGTGCTCGCAGAAAGAAAAGACATGGATGGCGGGCCTTCGCCCACCATGACAGACTGGCGAGGTCACAATCAGCGCTGGGCGACGACGAACTGATTCCACCCGGTGAACGACCAATACGCCAACGTGCGGCTGACCATGTCATCGGTTCGTTTGCCATGGGCCATCAGGTGATCCTCGAAATACGGCACGCGCACCGCGCCGGCCGCCTCCACCTTCAGGCCGGCGGACATGAGGCAGGCATGCACTATTTCCGTGCTCGGCAGTTCGCTGCGATGCGTGGCGTCGTCGAAATAGTTGCCCGTCATCACGTCGATCCCGATGCCATGCAGTTCGGCCGTGGTCGGGAGGGAGAGCGATTCCGGCCGCGGCCATTCGAGGAAGATGCGGCCTCGTGCGGACAGATGGTCGGCGGACCACCGAATGAAATCAGCTGGCCCGTCGATGTGCTCGATGAAGTTCGCCGCGAATACCGCATCGAACTCCCGGCCGCCGAAGTTGGGTTTGACCTCAGGCCATACGCCAAGTTCGTACGCATCATACTGGCCGAACATGCTGCCGCGATCCATCGCGAAGGCATACATCGTTAGATCGAGCCGCTCCGGGGCCGGCCATTTCCGATAGATCTGCAGCGCACCGTCACCAGCGCCCACGTCAAGCACTGACGCTGCCGCCGGGAGTGTCTTCACGAACCGGCATTGATGACTAAGCGAGTGCCACGTCTCGAGTAGCACGCTGTCGGGCAGCGATGATGCCTCGATCGTCTCGAACCACCGGCTGATCTGTACGATATCCAATGGCGCCCCCATGGATGTGCCGCAACGACGTGCGGCATGAATACCGGGCCAGCCGGTGAATTGCCGCTGCTGGGCCGAGGCGAACATACCCGGTCTGGAGGATATCGATGGGACGGTGGTGCCTTAACGGCACATCGCCCAAGCCTTCGCAAAGTCCGATACCTTGCCTTCGACAATCGTGGTCGATGGCGTGCTGGGCGACACGAACCGCTGGTAACCGTTGTAGCCGCCGAAGCCGTTCTTCGCGTTCACACGACCGCAGGCAACATAGGCGCCCTTTGCCGTGCGGTACGTATCGACGTGCTCGAAGTCGGCCGAGTCCGGGTCTTTCAGCATCGCGCGGATAGACTCCTCGGCATCGACGATCAACATGACTCGGTCATAAGAGTCCTTGTCCGCAGCAGCGAAGACGACGGCGGCAGCGGCAGCGGCGTTGGCAGCCCGCTCGGCCTCGCGCGCAGCGAACCGTTCGGCCTCGCGCTTCGCATCGGCGCATCGAGGGCTGCCCGCTCGGGGGCAACCAAGGCATTCGCAGCGATCTGATCAGCGGTCAATGGCGGCGCGGGTCCCTCCGCGGGTCGCTCATGGGCGTTGATAACGATGGCAACAATCAAACCGATCGCGAGACCGAGCCATGCAAGGGTTCGCACGGTGAATTCCAACCGAGGGTCATTCGGCGGGTGCCGTCTGGCGCTGCCGTGCTGGTGCGCGCGTCTTCGTTCGCGCGTCTTCGAGCAACGCCCTGATCATGGATGACAGCGTGCGGTGCTCCGCTTCCGCCTGCCTCCGCAGCCACGCCAGAAGATCGGGCGACATACGGATTGCGATTTGTTCGCTGCTGTCCATTACGGCCCCTCTAAACCATCGATACGGTCGCGCAGCGCGCGAACCTGCCGCAACAATCCGCTGAGCTGGTCACGGATATCGGCCTGTTCGGCGCGTGTGTTGTCGATACGCCGGTGCACCGCCTCGCCCTGCGCATAGTTCACGAAGCACTCCTGCGCCAGTTGATCGATGCGGCCTTGATGGCGGTCCATGCGTGCCATGATCTCGGTCCGCGTCTTGATGATCTCGCCGCGCAGATCAGCGCCGAGCGCGGCGATGGCTTCCAGTATCGGGTTGTCGCTCATAATCGAGTCCCAGTTGCGGCCGGTCTGTCAGACCGTGAATGGCAATGTATCCCAGTGCATACCGCATGGCAAGGTAGATCGTAATGACAATGCAACGCTTCGACGTGGCGTGGCTGTCGTTGCTGTTGCTTCTCTTCACCCCTCCACGGTCATGGCTGTCCTCGGACCGCGATGCGGGGACGGCCGTGATGAGAAAAGCATACGACGACAGAAGGTCGTTGGTTCGCGTCGATGGTACACGACCGGCCGGATTGTGCACGCTTGGTCAGACTGGCGTTAACAAACTGCTAACTTGTCCGGAGCAGGTTGATGAGCCGGCGGCCCAGCCGGTGCCGCCACGGCCGCGACCCAAGGTTCAGCTACCCGACCAAAGCTGGCAGCCCAGTCCCGCCCGTGCTTTATCCCCGCCTCATGGGCGGAAGGAACCGCAAACATGCGTATCACGATGATCGGTGGCGGGTATGTCGGCCTGGTGTCCGGCGCATGCTTCGCGGAGTTCGGCACCGATGTCACGGTCGTAGAGGTCGATTCCCTGAAATTGGCGGCGCTGAACGAAGGACGCATGCCGATCTACGAACCGGGCCTCGACAAGCTGGTCCTGGAGAACGTCAAGGCCGGCCGGCTCGCCTTTACGGGTGACCTTACCGCCTCGGTCCGGGACGCCGAGGCGGTGTTCATCGCGGTCGGCACTCCCACCCGGCGCGGCGACGGCCACGCGGACCTCACCTATGTCTATGCCGCCGCCGAACAGGTGGCGCGCGCGCTGACCGGCTACGCGGTGATCGTCACGAAATCCACCGTCCCGGTCGGCACCAGCCGCGCCATCGCGGAGATCGTCAGCACCGTCCGGCCGGACCTGGACTTCGACGTGGCGTCCAATCCGGAATTCCTGCGCGAGGGCAACGCGATCGGCGATTTCATGCGCCCCGACCGCGTGGTGATCGGCGCGGAAAGCGACCGCGCCCGCGAGGTGCTGGGCCGGCTCTACCGCCCGCTCTATCTGATCGAGGCGCCGATCGTGTTCACCGGCATCGAGACGGCGGAGCTTACCAAATACGCCGCCAACGCGTTCCTGGCGATGAAGGTCACCTTCATCAACGAAATGGCCGACCTCTGCGAGAAGGTCGGCGCCGACGTGCACGACATCGCGCGCGGCATCGGGCTCGACGGCCGGATCGGCCGGAAGTTCCTGCATCCCGGGCCCGGCTATGGCGGCTCCTGCTTCCCGAAAGACACGCTGGCCCTGGTGCGCACGGCGCAGGACTACGGCGCGCCGTCGCGCCTCGTGGAGGCCACCGTCGCGGTCAACGACGCCCGCAAGTCGAACATGGCGATGCGGGTGATCAATGCCTGCGGCGGCTCGGTGCGCGGCAAGACCATCGCCCTGCTGGGCCTGACCTTCAAGCCGGAGACCGACGACATGCGCGACGCGCCGTCGCTGTCGATCGTGGCCCGCCTGGCCGGCGACGGCGCCACGATCCGCGCCTTCGATCCCGAGGGAATGCAGCAGGCCCGACCGTTGCTCCCGGAGCAGGTGATGTATTGCCGCAATGCGTTCGATGCCGCGCAGGGTGCCGATGCGCTGGTGCTGATCACCGAATGGAACGAGTTCCGCGCACTCAGCCCGACGCGGCTGCGCGACACCATGCGCGGCCGCGTCCTGGTTGACCTGCGCAACGTTTATGATCCGGTGGCGATGCGGCAGGCCGGCTTCGACTATCATTGCGTGGGACGTCCCGATCCTCGCCCTGGCTAATCCTTTCTCAACGCACCGCGAATACACTGGGCGGCATGGACGTCACCGCCTGCATCTGCACGCATGACCGGCCCGGCTATGTGCGCGATTGCCTGGACGGACTGCGGCGGCAGACGGTTGGCGACGAACAGTTCGACATCCTCGTGGTGGACAGCGCCTCGACAGGCGGCGTCCCCGCGGAGCTCGCCGGCCTGGTCGGCAGGCTTCACAACGCGCGATTGCTGCGTGTCGAGCAGGCCGGGGTCAGCGTGGCGCGCAATGCCGGAGCATGGAATGCGGATGGCGCCTATATCGCCTACATCGATGACGACGCGATCCCCGCACCTGACTGGATCGAGCGCATTCTGGAGGCGGTCGGCGACACCGACCCGCCACCGGCCATGATCGGCGGGCGCATCCTGCCGCACTGGGAAGCTCCGCTGCCCTTCTGGTGGCCACCGAGCCTGCGTGGCTCCCTGTCCATCATCGAATTCGAAGGACGCGGCGAATACCGCACCGCCGCACTGCCGCCGGGGCTCGAGCCGTACGGGGCTAACATGGTGGTGCAGGTCCGGTCGCTGCGTGCGATGGGCGGGTTCGGTCGGCAGAGTGGCCGCATCGGCAAGGCGCTGCTGTCCGACGAGGAGGTGCAGCTAGCCTGGAGGCTGCAGGACGCCGGGCGGTCGGTCTGCTATGACTCGCGGATCGTGGTGTGGCATCAGATTCAGGCGGCGCGGCTTACACCGGCGTGGCTGCTGTCGCGCCTCTACTGGCAGGGCGTGTCGACGGTGCGAACGCGCCGGGCGCTCGGCCGGCCGGGCGATGTCTGGCGGGAGTTGCCGCGCCGCATCGCGGTGGCGGCGCTGCTGGCTCCATCGGCTTTGGTGCGGCACTGCAGCACGCACCTTGTTCCATGTCGATGGCGGCTGGCTTACGCGCTTGGCTTCATCCGCGCCGCATTGGGTCGGCGGCCGACCTGAATGCGCCTCTGCGCCATTAATCCAAGGTGGTGCGCGTAGGGTCAGGCCGCCGCGCCGATATCGACGGCAGCGCTTCCGCCTTGCATCGCCTGTGCAAAACCGCCTACCACGCTGGCTGGGTGGATTGATCGCCGCTTCAGCGGCCTGGCATTCCTGCCGTCCCCGCATTTCCGGAGCGCCCGCCCGCCATGCCGCCCTACCCCGATCACCCGAACACCGATCTGCTGGAGCGTATCCCGCTCGGTGCTGCCGTCGTGCTGGATGTGGGGTGCGGCACCGGGCCGCTGGGCGCCGCCTATCGCCGGTTCAATCCACGCGCCCGTCTGCTCGGCATCGACAGCGATCCGGCAGCCGCGGCGCTTGCGGCCCAGCGGCTGGATGAAGTGGCGGTGGTCGATGTCGAAGAGAATCCGCTGCCCTTCGAGCTCGACCGTCCGATCGACTGCATCATCTACGGCGATGTGCTGGAACACCTGCGCGACCCGTGGCCCGTGCTCCGGCGCCATATCGCGGCGCTGAGCGAGGACGGCACCATCTTGATCTGCGTGCCGAACGTGGAGCATTGGAGCTTCGCCGACCGACTGCTGCGCGGCACCTGGGACTATGAACCGTCCGGCCTGCTGGACGACACGCATCTGCGCTGGTTCAGCCTCGAGACGATGCGCAAAGGGTTGCTCGCGCTCGGCCTCACGCTGTGCGACGTGCACGCTCGGATTTTCGATGCCGCGGACGCGGAAGCATTCACGGCCAGGATCGCGCCGGCGCTCACCGCACTGGGCGTCGACCCCCAGGCCTATGCCCAACGCGCGGCGCCGCTGCAATATGTCTGGCGCGTGCGAAAGCACCCGCACGAACTGCTGACGGTCGTCGCCAACATGCTGCAGCCGGTGGGCGGCGTTTCGCATGTCCGCGTGGTCTATCCGCTGCAGGCACTGAACAGCGATCCCACGGTCGTCACGCGCCTGCTCGCGGGCGGGGACATCGTGAAGGGCGGCGGCGACGGGCCACGCATCTTTGTGCTGCACCGCCCGGCACTGACCGGCGAGCGGGGTGCGGCGACCATCCGGGCCCTGCTGTCGGACGGCTGGCTGATCGTGACCGAGTTCGACGACCACCCCGACCATTTCGGCATGCTGCACGCCGACGATCAGTTCGCATTCAGCGGCGTGCATGCGGTGCAGACCAGCACGCCGGCGCTCGCCGCGATCCTGCGGACGCGCAATCCCGAGGTGGCGGTGTTCCCCAATGCGGTGCGCGCGCTGCCGGACGTGCGCAACTTCCTGGACCCGAAAGTGCTGACCGTGTTCTTCGGCGCGCTGAACCGCGAGCCGGACTGGGCGGCGCTGATGCCGGCGCTGAACGCGGTGGCGGAGAAGGCCGGCGACCGGCTGCGCTTCTGCGTTTTGCACGACCGTGCGTTCTTCGATGCGCTGAAGACGCCGCACAAGATGTTCACGCCGACCTGCGACTACGACGCCTACATGGCACTGCTCGGACAGTGCGAGATCTCGTTCATGCCGCTCGGCGACACGCCGTTCAACCGCGCCAAGTCGGACCTCAAGTTCATCGAGGCCGGGGCCTGCCGCGTGGCGGCACTGGCGAGCCACGTCGTCTATGCCGACAGCATCGAGGAAGGACGCACCGGATTGCTGTTCCGCAGCGCGGACGAGCTGCACGAGCGGCTGTTGCGTCTGGTGGCGATGCCCGAACTGGCGCGCGGCCTCGGCAATGCGGCGCGCAGCTACGTCGCCGGCGAGCGCATGCTGGCCTATCAGGTGGCGCAGCGGATTGCCTGGTACCGCTCCTTGTGGGCGCGGCGCGTCGAGCTGACCAATGCGCTGCATGCGCGCATGACGGAGCCGGCGCGGTTGGCGGATGGTCCAGTGGAGCCGTGATGCGACGGTCGCCAGAGGGCGGGATCGGAACGGCCCATGCCAGGGACTCCCTGAGGGGTGAGTCGCCGGTCACCGTGACGGCGTAATGGCAGCGAGTAGGCGGTCATCGGCGATCGGTCTCTGACCATACCAGACAGTGCGACCGGGCCTGCTTCGTGCGGATCGTGGAGTGCGCCTCGGGGCGCCTCTCAGGTTGACATTTATCATATGAACGCACAATTATCGCCAATTTCACGAATTGTATTGACTACATAATAATTATCCTCTAGAAATTTGATCACATTCAGTCTGCAAGACCAACCGATGCGTTCGCACGCCGTCTCCCAGGTCAAGCTTGGCTCCCGGCCGCCACGCAGCGGAATCAAGGAGCGAGAACATGGTCGTCAGTGTGAAATCATTTACCTGGAACAACGACAAGGGTGGCGATTGGGCTACCGCAGCGGATTGGTCGCCCGTCAGTGGGCCGCCGGGCGTATCACCGGGCGCGACAGATGTCGCGAATTTGATCGCCGGGGAACACGGCTTGAACAAGTTTGTCGTCACCGTTGGCACCGGCACGACCGAGTCATTCAGCGTGAATACCCTGAACATGGCGGGGGACAACAACGGCCACACGGCAGGGCTGACCATCGGCCAGCTGGGTGCCCTGACCGTGGGCACTCTTGCCTATGCTGGCGATAGCTATGGCGCAAACGTCACCATCAACGACGGCGGCATTCTCGACATCACGACCGCGATAACAACCACAGCCAACCTCGCGGAAACGATAACGGTCCAGGCGACTGGCACGGGGGCTCCCGGGACCGGCGGCCATTTGGAGCTTGGCAGCCTGTTAGTCGCCAACGCCAATGTGGCCGAGACCTTTGTCAACAACGGTGCAACATCGCGCAACACCGGTGAAATCGAGTTCAAGTCTGGCTTCATCATCGGCAGCAGTATCACGCAGACGATCACCAACGTCGCCTGGGGCGATGAGTTCGTCATCGACGGGGCCAACTTTACCCGCGACAAGGCCACGCTGGACGCGAGTAAGCACGTGCTCACCGTCGTAGACAGCCACAACAAGCTCGTCTTCACCATGAACGGCGTGACGCTGCAGGACGGCGCGGCCAACAGCTTCGCGGTGTTCGGCGACGTCATTCAGTGTGTCTGCTACGCGGCCGGCACACGCATCCTGACCGCGACCGGCGAACGCACGGTGGAAAGCCTGATGCAGGGCGATATCGTGCTCACGCTGGCCGGCGGGGAACTGATCGCGCAGCCGGTGAAGTGGATCGGCCAGCGACGGATCGACCTGACCGCGCATCCGCGGCCGGAGACGGTGGCGCCGATCCGCATCCGGCGCGGCGCGTTCGCCGAGCACATGCCGCACAACGATCTGCTGCTGTCGCCCGATCACGCGGTGTTCGTCGACGGCAAGCTGATCTGCGCCCGCCAGCTGGTCAACGGCTCGACCATCCGCCAGGAGGCGGGCCGCACCTCGGTGGAGTATTTCCATGTCGAACTGGACACGCACGCCATCCTGCTCGCCGAAGGTCTGCCGGCGGAGAGCTACCTCAACACCGGCAACCGTTGCTTCTTCGCCAACTCGGGCGAGCCGCTGGTGCTGCATCCTGATCTGACGGACGAGACGGACTACCCGGCCCGCGAGGCAGGATCGTGCGCGCCGTTCGTGTCGGACGAGGCCAGCGTGCTGCCGGTGTGGCAGCGCCTGGCTGAGCGTGCCGCGGCGCTGGGCCAGCCGGCGCCACGGCTCGACACGACGGACGATCCGGAGCTGCGGATCGTCGCAAAGGGCCGGACGGTGCGTCCGCTGTATGGCGAGAATGGATTGTACATCTTTGCCCTGCCGAAGGGCGCCACGGAGGTGCGCGTGATCTCGCGTGCCGGCGCACCGACCGACGCGCGGCCGTGGCTGGACGATCGCCGCTGCCTCGGCGTGAACGTGGAGCGGATCGTGCTGCGCGGTGCGAACGAGTTGCGGGAGGTTCCAGTTGATCATCCGGGCCTGTCGCAGGGCTGGCACGAAGTGGAGCGGGATGGTGTGGCACTGCGCCGGTGGACCAGCGGCGATGCGGTGCTGCCGCTGCCGGTACTGAGTGGCCCGACGATGCTGGAGATCCGCACCGGCAACGGCGGTATGGCGTATCTGACGGACGCCGACCAGGAGCGGCGCGCGGCCTGAACTCCCTCTCCGCCCTGGGGCGGAGAGGGTTGGGGTGAGGTGGGGCTGACGCCACCGCGTCAGCCAGCCATAGCGCCACGCCACGCCGGTCGATGGGCTTCCCGGTAGAACACCGGGACCAGCAGCTCACCTTAGCCCCCCACCTCACCCTGACCCTCTCCGCCCCCAAGGGCGGAGAGGGAATTTGCCAGGTGCGCTGACTGGCGTAGTGCGCCACCCGCTCCGTCAGGCGGGCACCTCCACGGGCAGCGGCGGCAGTCCGGCGAACGCGCGCAGCCCTGCGACGTCGCGCAGCACGACGACGCCCTGCCGCGTCTCGACGCCTTGGCGGCGGAGCGCGGCAAAGGCGCGCGACAGGTTCTCCTGCGTGCAGCCGATCTTGGCGGCAAGGAACCGCTTCTCGTAGGGCAGCACGAAGCGGGCCGGGCTGAGCGCGGGGTCATCGACCAGGCCGAGCAGGAAGGCCGCCAGGCGCTGCACCGAGGATCGCAGCTTCAAGGTGCAGAGCTCGACCGTCTGCTCGCGCATGCCGGCCAGCGCGTGGTCGAGGAAGGGCAGGGCCGCGCCGGTTGCGCCCGGATCATGGTCCGCAATTCGGGTGCCGGGATGATGATGAGCCGGGCCGAGTGATCGTCCGGGCGCCGGTCGGCGAGGCCTCGCCGAGCATGGCCGAGGCAAAGCCGATCGGCGCGACCGGGCCGATGACGTCGGTCATGGCGTTCTCGCCCATCTTGCCATGGGTCTCCGGGACGAAGCCGGCGAGCAGGATGTTCAGTTCCGCCATCCGATCGCCCACGCGGAACAGAACCTCGTCCGGTCCCAGCCGCGCCAGATCGGCGAGATCGTTCAGCGTGGCGATCTCGGGGCGCTAAACGCGGCGAACAGCGGCAGTGCCGTTAGTGTTTCGGAGACTAAGTCCAAACGCCTAGATGGCCTTTAGTATCCAGAAGAATGATTGTTGTTAATCAGTAATTTGCGCATTGCATTTTTCTTTCCATTCTGTTAATATCTTCGTTAACGGAATTAAAAACGAGGATTAGTGTCATGCCAAACCGCAACTGGGTCGGTCCTAACAACAGCAGCAACAACCCCGGAAGCGGGAATTGGAACGTCGCGGCGTTTTGGGGCGGCACGGTTCCAGGCACGGGCGACAGTGTTACACTCGGCGGTAACGGCAGCGCAGCCGCCTACACTGTGACGCTGGACACCAACCCGACCGTCCAGAGCGTGACGATCAACTCCGGCAAGGGGCTTGCGACGCTGGCTGTTGGCGCCCGAACACTGACCGTTACCAATAACGGCGGCAGTGTAGTCAACATGAATTCCCAGGCGGCGCTCACCCTTGCGGGTGGCACCGTCGATCTCACTGCGACTGAAGGCGGCATCCAAACGGCGGTCGGCAGCATCATCAGCGGCGAGGGCACGATAACTGCCGGGTCCACTACCAACGGTGGGATCAGCGGCGGTGGCGCGATCAGAGCGTCCGGCGGAGTGCTGGACCTGCAGTCCAGACTGTCGGGCACGACGACGCTGACGGTCAGTGGCGCCAACGATACATTGAAACTCGAGCGGGCGAGCGCCGCGACCTCGGTAAGCTTCAACGGCTCTACTGGCAAGCTGGAAGTCGGAACCGCCGGCACGCTGACGCTCACCGGCCCAACCAGCGCACTATCGGTGGGTGCCGGCACCGTTGCGTTGGACGGCGCGAGCACACAGCTGACCGACGCAAACGGCGTGACGCTCGCCGGCGGCACTATCAGCGGTACGGGCAGCGTTGCGGCGAATACCAACATCTCGGGCTCCGGCACCGTTGCGATTCCTATTTCCACCGCGGGCACTATCACCGCGAGCGGCAGCACGCTCGATCTGACGGGCACAGTGAGCGGGCGATCGCTGGTGATCGGCACGACAACCGGCTCGGACCTCAAGATCGACGGCACGGCGACGTCGGCTGCGATTACGATCAACAATTCCAACCAGACCCTGGAGATCGGCGCCGGCGGCGACCTGACGATCAATACAGCCCAAGGCCCAGCCCAAACCGTCGGCAATGGCAAGATCCAGCTTGACGGCGGCACGCTCGGCGGCACAGGCAACCTGGCCATCGGCGCCAACGGCCTGCTCATCGGGTCGGGCACCGTGAGCAAAAATATCACCCGCGTCGCCGGCGGAACCGGCACCACGCCCACGATCACCGCCAGCGGTGGCACCCTGCATCTGACCGGAACAGTCACCAGCGGTCCGGCGCTGACCATCGCCAATGTCGCGAATTCCGTCCTCAGCATCGAGAGCACGGCTACCGCAGCCGCACCAATTGCAATCAGCTTCAGCACCCAGACGCTGGTGATCGGTGCCAGCGGCAACCTGACCATCACCAACGGCGCCGAGAGCATCACCAACGGCACCATCGCAATGTCGGGCGGCACCCTGACCGATAGCACAGGGCTGTCGATCGGCAGCGGGGGAACGCTAACCGGCAGTGGCGTGGTCGTTGGCGCAATTTCGGGTGGCGGCACAATCAAGGCGACAGGCGGACTCCTGAATATCGGCGGCAACCTGACCGGCAGCATGGTGCTGCAGGCGGACACTGGTGCGTCGTCGGTACTGGAACTGGGCGGAACCCTCTCGACATCGACCAGCTTTACCTATCTCAACACGGGTGACATCTTCAGCGGCACGCTGCGACTGGATGCGGGCGCGTTGGGCACGTTCCAAACCTTCGGCACCATAAGCGGCATGCACGTGGCGACAGGCACTGGCGTAACTGCGACCGACGTGCTGGATCTGCGCTCCGTATCCTTCGCCAATGTGAACTCCACCGACATCCTGAACGGAAACACGATCCAGGTCTGGGGCAACGAAGCGCACACAAATCTATTGGCCTCATTCCATCTCGCTGCTCCGGTCGCTGCCGGCATTCAGGCACATTTTGTGTCGGACGGTAGCACCGGCACCAATTTCTTCCTCGACGACGATCCCTGCTACGTGGCTGGTACCCGCATCCTCACCGCCATCGGCGAGCGGATGGTCGAGAGCCTGATGCCTGGCGACATCGTTCTCACCTTGACCGGCGACGAACTCAGCGCGCAACCGGTCAAGTGGATCGGCCATCGACGGATTGACCTGACCGCGCATCCGCGCCCGGAGACCGCTGCGCCGATCCGCATCCGGCGCGGCGCGTTCGCCGACAACATGCCGCACAGCGATCTGCTGGTCTCGCCGGACCACGCGATCTTCGTCGATGGCAAGCTGATCTGCGCCCGCCAGTTGATCAACGGCTCGACGATCCGCCAGGAAAAGGACCGGATGTCGGTCGAGTACTTCCACGTCGAACTTGACTCGCATGCGATCCTGTTGGCCGAGGGCCTGCCGGCGGAGAGCTACCTCAATACCGGCAATCACGGCTTCTTCATCAACTCGGGTGAGCCGCTGGTGCTGCATCCCGATATGACGGACGAAACGGACTATCCGACGCGCGAGGCGGGTTCCTGTGCGCCGTTCGTGTCGGACGAGGCCAGCGTGCGACCGGTATGGCAGCGCCTGGTCGAGCGTGCGGCGGCGCTGGGCCAGCCGGCGCTCAAGCTCGACACGACCTGCGATCCGGAGTTGCGGATTGTGGCCAAGGGGCGGACGCTGCGGCCGCTGTATGGCGAGAACGGACTGTACATCTTCGCGCTGCCGAAGGGTGCGACCGAGGTGCGCGTGATCTCGCGTGCCGGCGCACCGACCGATGCGCGGCCCTGGCTGGACGATCGCCGCTGCCTCGGCGTGAACGTGGAGCGTATCGTGCTGCGCGGCGCGAGCGAGTTGCGGGAGGTTCCGGTCGATCATCCGGGCCTGTCGCAGGGCTGGCACGTGGTGGAGCGCAACGGTGTGGCGCTGCGCCGGTGGACCAACGGCGATGCGGTGGTGCCGCTGCCGGTGCTGGGTGGCCCGACGATGCTGGAGATCCGCGCCGGCAACGGTGGCATGGCGTATCTGACGGACGCCGACGAGCAGGACCAGCGCGCGGCCTGAGATCAAGTGCCGGCCTGGACTCCCTCTCTGCCCTGGGGCGGAGAGGGTTGGGGTGAGGTGGGGCTGACGCCACCGCGTCAGCCAGCCATCGCGCCACACCACGCCGGTCTGTGGGCGCCAAGGTAGAACACCGTGACCAGCAGCTCACTGTACGCCCCCCAACCTCACCCTGACCCTCTCCGCCCCCAAGGGCGGAGAGGGAAATGTGCAGGCGCGCCGCCCCTCGCGTCAGGCGGGCGCCTCCACGGCCAGCGGCGGCAGTCCGGCAAAGGCCCGCAACCCGGCGACGTCGCGCAGCACGACGACGCCCTGCCGCGTCTCGACGCCGTGGCGGCGAAGCGTGGCAAAGGCGCGCGACAGGTTCTCCTGCGTGCAGCCGATCTTGGCGGCGAGGAACCGCTTCTCGTAGGGCAGCACGAAGCGGGCGGGGCTGAGCGCGGGGTCATCGACCAGGCCGAGCAGGAAGGCGGCCAGGCGCTGCACCGAGGAGCGGAGCTTCAAGGTGCAGAGCTCGACCGTCTGCTCGCGCATGCCGGCCAGCGCGTGGTCGAGGAACGGCAGGGCGAGGGCCGGCTTCGTGCGGATCATCGCCCGCAGTTCGGCCGCCGGGAGGATGACGAGCCGGGCCGAGGTGATGGTCCGCGCGCCGGTCGGCGAGGCCGCGCCGAGCATGGCCG
>DATMND010000216.1:0-14229 GCA_035569235.1 Acetobacteraceae bacterium
GCGGATCTGCATAAGCGGCTCCGCCGCACGCGGTTTCCTGATCAGGCGCCGGGCGAGCCGTGGGCGTATGGCACGAGTGTTGAGTACCTTCGTGGGCTCACCGAGTACTGGCGCACCGGCTTCGACTGGCGCGCGCAGGAGGCACGGCTCAATGCATTCCCGCAGTTCAAGGCGGCGCTGCACGACATAGATGTGCATTTCCTGCACGTGCCGGGCAAGGGACCGAACCCGTGCCCGCTGCTGCTGATGCATGGCTGGCCCGGCTCGGTATTCGAGTTCCTCGACCTGATCCCGCGTCTTACCGATCCCGCCAGCTTCGGCGGCGATCCGGCCGACGCGTTCACGGTCGTGGCGCCGTCGTTGCCGGGCTACGGGCTGTCGTTCCGTCCCGGACAGAGGCGCTTCGGCATCGAGGAAATTGCCGACTGCCTGGCCGACCTGATGACCGAGACGCTCGGCTATCGACGCTTCGCCGCGCAGGGCGGCGACTGGGGCGGCATCACCGCCTCGCGCATGGGTTTCGCGCATCCCGAGAAACTGATCGGCATCCATCTGAACCTGCTTGCGGTCCGCCGGGATATGAACCTGCTGGCGATCCCGTCACCTGAGGAGCGGCAATATCAGGACGAGCTTGCGCATTGGCTGAAGGAGGAGACCGGCTACCAGTGGATCCAGGGCACGCGGCCCCAGACCCTCAGCTTCGGCCTGACCGACTCGCCGGCGGGCCTGGCTGCCTGGATCGTGGAAAAATTCCGCGCCTGGTCCGACTGTGGCGGCGACGTGGAGGCGGCGTTCACCAGGGATCAGTTGCTCGCCAACATCAGCCTGTACTGGTTCACTGGCGCGATCGGCTCGTCGTTCTTCCCATATTACTTCCGCATGCATCGTCCCTGGCCGATCCCCGAGGGCCGCACCATCGATGTGCCGATCGGCTATTGCGAGTTTCCGCGCGAGATACTGCGTGCGCCACGGTCCGTCGCCGCGCACACCTATACCGACATCCGCCGCTGGACCGTGATGCCGCGCGGCGGCCATTTCGCGGCGATGGAGCAACCGGAGGCGCTCGCCGCCGAGGTCCGCGCGTTCTTCCGGTCGCTACGCTGAGGCCGACGGCGGCTACCGTCCCGCCGCTGCCAGGATGCGCTTCGCCAGCTTGTAGTGCGGCCGGTCGATCATCTTGCCGTCGAGTGCGAAGACCCCCGCGTCCGGGTTCGCCGCAAAGGCCGCATCCACCCGCTCCGCCCAGCGCACGCGCTCTACCGAGGGCGTGAAGGCGGCGTTCGCGATGTCGATCTGGGCCGGATGGATCAGGATCTTGCCGGCGAAACCATCGGCTGCCGCGGCCTCCGCCTCCCGCCGAAGCCCGTCCGGGTCCCTCGGATCAGGCCAGGGCGTATCGATCGCGGGAACGCCGATCGCGCCCGCGGCCACCAGGACCTGGGCGCGGGCCAGGACCACGGGCGCCGGATAGGAGCCGTCAGGGTGCCGCGGGCTGATCCCCAGATCGGCCGAAAGGTCCTCGGCTCCGAAGCAGATCGCGAGCAGCCGCGACGCCACCCCAGCATAGGCGCCAAGTGTGAACACCGACGCCGCGGTCTCCGTAACGATCGCCACGACCCCGGTGCTGCCGACTGCAATCCCGTACGCGGTCTCCAGAGCTTCGAGGTGATGGTCAAGAATGCCGAGATCCTCCGGTCCGCTGCACTTCGGCAGCATCACGGCCGTGGGCCGCGCCGGGACTGCGGCGGCCAGATCGGCCAGATACCACGCAGTGCCGCGCGGGTTCACCCGCACGATCAGATCGCGGCCCGGGTGCGCTCTCACCACGTCGGGGACCATGACCCGCGCGGTCGGTTTCGACTGTGCCGCGACGGAGTCCTCGAGGTCCAGGATCACCGCATCGGCCGCCGATGCGATCGCCTTCTGCATCTTCCGTTCGGAATCGCCGGGGGCGAACAAGGGGCTGCGCAGTCGCATCGGATGGCCTCGCGTCCAGTGGGGCCAATCTTGCGCCCCCGGCAACGATATGCAATCAGCGGAGCTAATCAGGAGACTTCAACGATAATGGAAGACGCCCGGGCTTGAGCGACACCATCCTGGAAACCGTGAACCTGACCCGTGAGTTCGGCGGTTTCGTTGCCGTGGACGACGTGACGCTGAAGGTTCAGGCGGGGACCATTCACGCGCTGATCGGTCCCAACGGCGCCGGCAAGACGACCTGCTTCAACCTGCTGACGGCGTTCCTTCCGCCGACGCGCGGTGCGATCAGGTTCAAGGATCGCGACATCACGGGAATGAAGCCGGCGCAGGTCGCCCGGCTCGGGCTGGTGCGCAGCTTCCAGATATCGGCGGTCTTCCCGCATCTCACGGCGCTGGAGAACGTGCGGCTCGCCCTGCAGCGCGCGCGCGGCGCAAGCTTCGACTTCTGGCGCTCGGAGAAGGCGCTGCAGGTTTACGACGACAGGGCACGCGAGCTGCTGTTTGACGTTGGGCTGACCGGCGAGGCCGAAACGGTCGTGACGCAGCTTCCCTACGGGCAGAAGCGCGCGCTGGAGATTGCCACGACACTGGCGCTCGATCCGGAAGTGATGCTGCTCGACGAACCGACGGCCGGCATGGGCCATAGCGATGTCGACCGCATCGTCGAGCTGATCCGCCGGATCCGCGGCGGGCGCACGATCCTGATGGTCGAGCACAATCTGTCCGTGGTGGAGGGGCTGTGCGACATCATCACCGTGCTGACGCGGGGGCGCATCCTGGCGGAAGGCGACTACGCAACGGTTTCGGCGAACCCCGACGTGATCGCCGCGTATCTGGGGACGCCGAATGCTTGAGATCAAGGGGCTCAACGCCTGGTACGGCGAGAGCCACGTTCTGCATGGCGCCGAGTTCGAGGTGCGCGAGGGGGAGGTGGTTACCCTGCTGGGGCGTAATGGCGCGGGCAAGACGACGACCCTGAAGTCCATCATGGGCCTTGTGCCGCGACGCGAAGGCAGCATCCGCTACCGCGGCGCGGAAATGGTGAACCTGATGCCCAACCAGATCGCGCGCGCAGGGATCGCGCTCTGCCCGGAAGAACGCGGCATCTTCGGCTCCCTCAGCGTGACCGAGAACCTGATGCTGCCGCCGGTCGTGGCGCCCGGCGGGCTGGACATCGCCACGATCTATACGCTGTTCCCCAACCTGAAGGAACGTGCCAACACGGCGCACGGCACGCGGCTTTCGGGCGGCGAACAGCAGATGCTGGCGATCGCGCGAATCCTGCGCACCGGGGCGAAAATGTTGCTGCTCGACGAACCGACCGAGGGTCTGGCGCCGGTGATAGTGCAGCAGATCGGCCGCACCGTGCGCGAGATCAAACAGCGCGGGTTCACGGTGCTGCTGGTGGAGCAGAATTTTCGCTTTGCGCAGACCGTCGCGGACCGGCACTACGTGATGGAACACGGCCAGATCATCGACATGATCCCGAACCACTTGCTCGAGGCCAACATGGGCAAGCTGCACGAATATCTGGGGGTATGAACCCTGTCAGCGCCAGTTCCGGCCACGCCTCATGCTTCGCCGGCCATGACGGTGGATGTGCGCCTAAGAACTTCGTCACCCCCGCGAAAGCGGGGGCCCAGCCCCTAGGCCCCCGCTTTCGCGGGGGTGACGATCTCCGCGGGGGTAACCGCCGCAAATGGAAGGGATTTCCGCCATGACAATCTCGCGCCGCGCACTACTCGGAACCGCGACCGCCGCTGCCGCCGTGCCGCTCGTGCGTCCCCGTGCGCAGGGTGCGCCGACCATCAAGATCGGCGTGCTGAACGATATGTCGGGTCCCTACCTGAACACTGGAGGACCCACCTCGGTGGTCTGCTGCAAGCAGGCGCTGGAGGATTTCGGCGTCTCCGGCAAGGGCCTCAACGTCGAGGTGATCAACGCCGATCACCAGAACAAGCCCGACCTAGCCGTTTCGATCGCCCGGCAGTGGTACGATCGCGACGGCGTGGACATGATCCTCGACGTTCCCACATCCTCGGTTGCGCTCGCCGTGCAGGGCGTGACGCGCGAGAAGAACAAGATCTTCCTCGCCTCCGGTCCCGCCACCACGGCGCTGACCGGCGAACAGTGCTCGCCCAACTTCGTCCACTGGACCTACGACACCTACATGCTGGCGAAATCGACCGGCGGGGCGATGGTGAAGGCGGGCGGCGACAGCTGGTATTTCCTCACCGCGGACTATGCGTTCGGCAAGCAGCTGCAGGCCGACACCACGTCCTTCGTGCAGGCCTCGGGCGGCAAGGTGCTTGGCTCGGCGACCTATCCGTTCCCCGGCACCTCGGACTTTTCGTCCTTCCTGGTGCAGGCGCAATCGAGCCGTGCGAAGGTGCTCGGGCTGTGCAATGCCGGCGCCGACACGGTGAACTCGATCAAGCAGGCGCGCGAGTTCGGCATAAACCAGTCGATGAAACTCGCCGCGCTGCTGATGTTCGTCACCGACGTGCATGCGCTCGGTCTGGACGTGTCGCAGGGACTGAACCTGACCGAGAGCTTCTACTGGGATTTGAATGATCGCACGCGCGCCTTCACCAACCGGGTGAAGTCGAAGACGCCGAACAACTGGCCGAACATGGTCCATGCCGGCTGCTACTCGGCGACGCTGCACTACCTGAAGACGATCGCCGAGATGGGCGCCGCCGATGCCAAGAAGGACGGCGCGGCGACGGTCGCGCGCATGAAGAAGATGCCGGTGGACGACGACTGCTTCGGCAAGACGCTGATCCGCGAGGATGGGCGCAATCTGACCAACGCCTATCTGTTCGAGGTGAAGAAGCCGTCCGAAAGCACAGGGCCTTGGGACTACTTCAAGCTGATCGTCACCACGCCTGGCGATCAGGCGTACCGGCCGCTGGCCGAGGGGCATTGCCCGTTCATCAAAGCCGCCTGATCAGGACACGGCGGAGCGGGGAGGGGCGTCAATGATCACGATTTTCGGCATCCCCGGACCGCTGCTGTTCGGCCAGCTTTTGCTCGGGCTGATCAACGGCGCGTTCTACGCGATGCTGTCGCTGGGGCTTGCGGTGATCTTCGGCATGTTGAACATCATCAACTTCGCGCATGGCGCGCTGTTCATGATGGGCGCGTTCGCATCGTGGATGCTGCTGCAATATGCCGGCATCGGCTATTTCCCGGCATTGATCCTGGCGCCGCTGATCGTCGGGGCGTTTGGCGTCGTGCTGGAACGGACGATCATCAGCCGGCTCTACAAGCTTGACCACCTGTATGGGCTGCTGCTGACGTTCGGGCTTGCGCTGGTGATCGAGGGGCTGTTCCGCAACTACTACGGCAGTTCCGGCCTGCCCTATCGCATTCCGGACATCCTGCAGGGCGCGACCGATCTCGGCTTCATGTTCATGCCGAACTACCGCGGCTGGGTCGTGCTGGCGGCGGCGGTCGTCTGCTTCGCCACCTGGGCGATCATCGAGAAGACCTCGCTCGGCGCCACCCTGCGTGCCGCCACCGAGAACGCGCCGCTGGTGCAGGCGTTCGGCGTGAACGTCCCCCGCGTCATCACGCTGACCTACGGCGGTGGCGTGGCGTTGGCCGCCTTCGCCGGCGTGCTGGCCGCACCGATCTACTCGGTGAACCCCAACATGGGCGACAACTTCATCAACACGGTGTTCGCGGTGGTGGTGATCGGCGGCATGGGTTCGATCCTGGGGTCCATCATCACCGGGTTCGGACTCGGCGTGATCGAGGGTCTCACCAAGGTATTCTATCCGCAGGCCTCCGCCACCGTGGTGTTCTTGGTGATGGTGATCGTGCTGCTGACCCTGCCGCACGGATTGTTTGGAAGGCGGGCCTGACATGTTTGGATTTTCCCGCTCGCAGCAGATTGCCTTCCTGGTGATGCTGGCCCTGATCGTGCTCTGCCCGTTCGTGCTGTATCCCGTGTTCCTGATGCGGGTGCTGTGCGTGGCGCTGTTCGCCTGCGCGTTCAACCTGATGATCGGCTATGTCGGCCTGCTGTCATTCGGCCATGCGGCTTTCTTTGGCATGGGCAGTTACGTCGCCGCCTGGACGATGAAGTTCTGGCATGTCGATGCGGCGATCGCGATCATCCTGGGCGGCGCGACGGGCGCCGTGCTGGGCCTTTGCCTGGGGTATTTGGCAATTCGCCGCTCAGGCATCTACTTCGCCATGATCACGCTGGCGCTGGCGCAGATGGTATATTTCTTCTGCCTCGAGGCGCCGTTCACCGGCGGCGAGGATGGCATCCAGCAGGTGCCGCGCGGCTACCTGTTCGGGTTCATCCCACTCGACAACGACATGACGATGTACTGGCTGGTGGCGGCGGTGTTCCTGGGCGGCTTCCTGCTGATCCACCGCATCATCCACTCGCCGTTCGGCCAGGTGCTGAAGGCGATCCGTGAGAACGAGCCGCGCGCCACGTCGCTCGGCTACCGCACGGATGACTACAAACTGATCGCCTTCGTGCTGTCGTGTATGCTGTCCGGCGTGGCAGGCGGCACCAAGGCGTTGGTATTCGGCATCGCAACGCTTACCGACGTGCACTACTCCACCTCCGGCGAAGTCGTGCTGACGACGCTTCTCGGCGGGCTGGGGACGGTGTTCGGACCGGTGATGGGCGCCGTTCTGGTGACCGCGATGGAGAACTACCTGGCCCAGTTCGGCCAATGGGTAACGGTGACGCAGGGCGCGATCTTCGTGATCTGCGTGCTGGCCTTCCGCCGCGGTGTGATCGGCGAACTTGGCGGTGCGCTGCGGCTGGCGCTGTAGCAGCCCCGCGTAACGGCTGTCCCCACGTGCATCAGGCTAAGCGCTGGCAGGAGCAACATACTCCCCCTCCCGCAAGGGGAGGGGGAGAATTACACTCCGGCCTGCGCCGCAACGGATGGCCGGGACACGGCCGTGACATGAGATGCAGGCGGGCCGGCGTCAGGCCGCCATCTGCGCGCCGGAGTTGTCCGCACCCATGGTAGAGGGATAGGCCCGGCCGAATTCGTCAAGGCAGCGCAGGACTTGCTCCGAATGCTGCCGCATCTCCGCGACGTAGCGCGCCGCCGCAGTCATATCGCCGCCGGCGAGCGCGACAAGCGCTTTCCGCCCGCGGTCATGGACGGCGTGATGCGGTTCGTCGATCGCCTTGAACGATGGCAGCTTCAGCGTCGCCGGGTCGCTGATACCGTCATACCAATGGCCAAGCCGACAGGAGTGATGTGTCGCGAGTTTCTCGGGTGGCAGCTTGTCCTGTGCCGCCACCGCGTCAACCACGCGCTTGACGAAAGCCACGTGGTCGCCCTTTGTCAATTTCACCATATCGCCGATCGTCGTCACGCTGATGCGGTCGGCTTCGGCAGCCGGCAGCCCATCGCCGTTGAACGCGATGCGCAGCCCGTCCTCAGCCTGCTCGATCACCTTGCCTCCCAATCGGGTACCAAAGCGCGACAATCCGATGTCCACGACGTGTCCAAGCTGGCAGCGCAACGTGGTTGCCGCGAAGCAGCCCTGCTCGGAAATGTCGTGGATCGAGGCCGTGACCGACTGCCCCTGGCTGGCGATGGCGGCTTCCACAAGGCACGGTCTGCGCCGGACCTGCCTGCGATCCACATCGGCTGTGGCGGTGCGGACCACATGTACCACCGTGTTCTGCAAATCGTGCATCGCGACATCCAGTGCGGCAGTGTTTTCGCGCACCTCCGCGGCCTGCTGACCCGTCTTGCCCGCCTCCGCCGAGACTTCGTTGGCCCGTTCAGTCATCGTGTTGGCCGCCGCCGCGGTCTCGGTCACATTGCGCGCGATCTCGGCCGTCGCCGCACCCTGCTCCTCCACCGCCGCGGCGATCGAGCCGGCGATCGCATTGATCTCGCCTATCGTCTGCTCGATTTGCCGTACGGCCGTAACCGATTCACCGGTCGCGGCGCGCACCTCGGCGATGTGGCGGCCGATCTCCTCGGTGGACTTCGCGGTCTGGGTGGCGAGCGACTTTACCTCGCTTGCGACCACGGCGAAGCCCTTGCCAGCATCACCCGCGCGTGCCGCCTCGATCGTTGCATTCAATGCCAGCAGGTTGGTCTTGGCGGCGATCTCGCCGATCATGTCTGCCACCGCGCCGATGCGTCCCACCCGCTCGTTCAGCGCTTCCATCGTCTCGCGCGTGACGCGTCCGGCTTCGACCGCCCGCTCGACGACGGCGGCCGATTGGTTCACCTGCCCGCCGATCTCGCGGATCGACGCTGTCAGCTCTTCGGCTGCGCTCGCCACGGTCTGCGCATTGGCCAGCGCCTGTCCCGCCGCCTCAGCCGCGCTCTGCGCCGACTCGCCGGTCCGTGAGGCCGAGGCGCTCATGCTGTTGGCGGTCTCCGCCATCACTGTGGTTCGGCGGCGGACTTCGACCATGGCGGACTTGGCCTCCGCTTCGATTGCCTCTGCCATGCCAACCAGGGCGGCATGCTTGGCCGTGTCGGCATGTTCACGCTCTTGCTGCTGTTCCGCGGTGAGCCGTTCGGCTCTTACCATGAGTTCCTTGAACACCATGACAGCTCCGGCCATGCCGCCGATCTCGTCGCGCCGATCGGTGCCGGGGACCACAGTCGCAAGTTCGCCTGTCGCCAATTGATCCATCGCAGCTTTCAGATTGCCGACCGAGACCGTGATGTCCCGGTTGACCAGCCATGCGACGGGCAGGGTGACGACCAGGATCACGCCGCCGATCAAAGTCAGTTGCAGCAGCGCCGCGTAGTATGCGGACTCGAGATCATCGACGTAGGTACCGGCGCCAAAAACCAGGTCCCAGGGAGCGAAACGGGCGACATAGGTGACCTTCTGCTGCCGCTCGGTCTGTCCTGGCTTGGGAAACATGTAGGTGACAGTGCCATTGTTGCTGTTCCGCAGCGCGTCACGGATCAATTCGGTCAGCGGTCTGCCGTTCTCGTTAACGACCTGCGAAGGCTTTCCCTCCAGGGCCGGAGCGGCGCCGTGCAGCACGAAGATATTGTCCATCGTCTGGGCAAAGACGTAACCAGTGCCTGCATCGAACCGCATCGCGTGGACGTCGTCACGGAGCAGTGCCAGCGCCTGCTCTCGGGTGAGAGCATGCGCAAGAACGCGCTCCTCCAGCGACTGCGCGACGGCGATCGTTGACTGAACGACGGCACGCAGCTTGTCCACGCGATCGTCGAACATCCGCTGGCGCATCAGCGACGCCGCCGCGCCGATCGAGACGACGAGGGCCAGCGCGGACATGCCGAGCAGCAAGGTGAGCTTGGTGCGGATTTTGAGGTGGCTCAGGATGCGCATGGGCGGGGCCTGTCACTGTGACATGGACGAACGATTTCCAATCATCCGATAATCGCCCGGCGAAAATGAATAATCGGTGAAAGTTCGCCTGATCAGTCAGTTCCACGGCTGGCGCGGCAGAACGCGTATGCCAGCGCCCCTTGAGAGTGACCCACCGGTCGCCACGACGGGGCAGGACAAGCTGGCAGGTCAACAGTACCGGCCGCTGGTATTTATCTACTCCCAAGCGCTCCAGCTGCGAAGTGTTTGCGGATCGTGCCGCGATTTGCCATGATGCGGTGTAGGCCGGCTGCGGGCGATAGCGTCTAGAGACAGTCGTTGGCAGCTACATGCAGCCGGCCTGTTCCCCGAGGGAGGCGTAAATGTCGATTGTCCGCAACATAGATGTCACCATGCAGTCTGAGGTCAGCTTCGACGATGCGTGCCGAGCTGCTGTTGCAGAAGCGGCGAAGACCTTGCGTGGGATCATGTCATTCCGTATCAGCGAGGCCGAATGCGTAGTTGAGCACGACAAGATCATTGCCTTTCGTGTGACGGGCAAAATCGTCTTCCTGGTTGAACGATAACAGCACGGTTCTCATACCAGGATCGCGCAGCGCCTGGTGGCATTGTCACCCAGTTTGTGCGGCCGCGTAGAGTAGTGCATTCAAGCTGGCATTTTGGTTTGCCTTCCGCCGCATGCCAGTCGTGCGCGGAGCTGCGCCAACACGTTCAGAATTCGCCTCATTCCTGGATCGCCCAAACAGCGTGAACAAGTTTCCCGTTGTTGCCCTTCGCCGTATCAACCGCAATAACGCCGCTGTCGGCATCCAAGAGAAATTCAGCCACCAGACCATTCCTGGGTGCTGTGTCATTTGCATAGAGATCAGAGATCTCGGTGGCGTCGAGGGTTCTCTTCCAGAGCCTTACGCGGGACAGACCACCCTCCAGAAAACTGTGGAGATCCTTTGTCCCTAGCCGAACCGGAGCGCTCCCCGCCTTGGGGTTGATCACGAGTTGCAAATTGTCATTGGGGGGAGCCTGGTAATGGATCTCGCAGTGACCCTGCGCAGCGCCGCTGTAGGTATCGCATCGAATATACTGACCATCCCTATAAATATGGGTGCGCGCGCTATCCACGACACTGACGATATGGATCCATTGGCCTGTTTCTATCGGGGTCTGCACGAAGCTCCCGACTCCCAGCCCACCTTCCGGATTGAAGACGTAGAAGCTTATCCGGTTTGGTCGCTCCTGATGATCGACCGGATCTTTGTAGTTGTACATCCGGAACGTCCATTCCTGGTCGCCGATTGCGCCCGACTGCACACCCTTGCCGAGCCGGTGGATATAGTCCGTGTCTTTCTCCACGTGAGGGAAGTTCAAGGTATCCGGTCGCATCCATGCAGCGACTGTCAGCGCGCCGGTTGTGCTGACGCTGTAGTCTGCTGTGCTCGGGATCTCGACATACGCGTTACGCCCGTTGAGCTTGAGGTAGTTGTCGCCGCGTTGGGGAGATGCGTTCTCGGGCATTGCATTCGCTCCTCGGAATGGCTGCGATGGCCTGTGCCAGGTTGCTGTCACCGACAGCTCCGGATGACAGGTCAGTCACGATGCTCCGGTGAATGGGCTCGTCCGCATGTCAGAATGCACTTCCCCGCCCGGCGCTGTCGTCAGCCGTTCGGCTGATGCCGCATTCCGCTCACGAAAACGTCAAAGGACCCTGAGTATGCAGTCGCCAGACACCGGCCTTCTGATTAGGTCCTGAGCCGCCACGTCAAGTGCGATGCGGCCTTGACCGCAGACTAATGGACCACGCGCCGCATCCACGTCCCAGCCCGTGCCACCGCGTCGCGAGCCTTCTTCACACCGTCGGTCGCCCGCAGGAAACCGTGCAGGACGCCAGGGAAAATCTCCAGCTCAACCGGCACAGCAGCTTCGCGCAGTTTCGCCGCCAGCGCCTCGCCTTCGCAACGTAGAACGTCGAGCTCCGCCAGCAGCACGAGAACCGGCGGCAGACCGGTCAGATCGGCGCGCAGCGGCGCCGCGAGCGGATGCGTCCGGTCAGTCTCGTGCGGCACATAGACGCTCCAGTAGAACGCCATCTTCTCGCGTGTCAGCACATGGCCGGAGGCGAACTCCTGATAGCTTGGCGTGTCGAACCGGGAGTCGCATACGGGATAGCCCACGACGATGCCGTCGAGCTTCGGCCCGCCTGTGTCACGCAGGAGCAACGCGGTCGCAAGCGCCAGATTGCCGCCGGAGGAATCGCCAGCCAGCAGGATACGCGACGGATCGAGCCCCCACTCGGCTCCGGCCTGCGCGATATGCCGTACGACGGCGGCGCATTCCTCCAGCGCCTGGGGAAATTTTGCTTCCGGCGACAGCGCATAATCGACACTGATCGTCGCCACCTCGCCCGCGGCAGCCAGTTCGCGCGCCGCCGAATCATGCGTGTCGACCGAGCCCCACACCCAGCCGCCGCCATGAAAATACACTAGCGCGGGCAACGGCCGATCGGTGCGCGGACGGTGCACGCGGCAATAGATACGACGCCCACGCGCCGCCACCCAGCGTTCCAAAGTTTCCGCCATCTCCGGCCCGCGGGCGCCGCGCGCGAGACTGATCGCATCGTTCACGAGGCGATGCGGCTCCAACGGAATCTCCAGCTTCACCAGCGGGTACTTTGCCGCGATCGCCTCCGCGGCTGACTGATACGCCCGCATTTCCGGATCCCAGCGCGACCTGTCGCTCATTGCGGCCTCCCCTGTTCGCTGGGCGATGATGCAACGCCATTGCATGCATGATGGCAATGCGGCCAGGCCAATCGGGGAAAGCCGAAGCGCTCAGGGCTCTGCCCCCGGGTCAAGCCCGGGGCAGGCCCTGAAACCTGCCCGGTGGCGTTGCCCCCGGGACCCCCACCAAAGGCGAAGCGTTTGGAATCCCATACTTTAAGGGACGGGTTCCAAGGGCTACGCCCTTGGCGGAGTCCAGAGGCGGAGCCTCTGGTCGGGTTCGGGGTGAAACCCCGAGCTCATCTGCTTCACCCAATTGCCCTGCAATGCAGCTGCCGGTTGCGACGAGACTGGCGCACAGGTTTATGCTGGTTCCCACCATGCCCCTTATGCACATGCGGCCCGCAGGCCGCTTCAGCCCCGCCAGCCTGTTCCATCCGAACTCCGTCGCGGTCATCGGTGTCCATTCGCCGGAGGGCAGGCAGGTGATGGAAAACCTGCAGGCAGGCGGCTTCAAGGGCGAAATACTGCCGCTCAAAGCCGATGACGGTTCCGACGTTGCCTGTCTGGCGAATGCTCCGGACCTCGCGGTGCTAGCGACGCCGCCGGACGCCGTCCCGGCGGCGCTGGCTGCGCTGGCTGCGAAAGGCACACTCGCTGCGGTCGTGATCGGAATGGCCGAAGGCCTCGCGGATCCTGTGCATCGAAGCGGCGTACGCGTGCTGGGCCCAGGCTCCTTCGGCATCGTTGTACCGTCCATCGGGCTGAACGCTTCGCTCGCGCACCTGCCGCCGCCGGCCGGCCGGCTAGGGTTGGTGTCGCAGTCCGCGGCCTTGTGCCGCGCCGTCCTCGACTGGGCCCAGCCGAACGGCGTCGGGTTCAGCCACATCGTCGGCATCGGCGGCAATGCCGATATCGGCTTCGGCCTCGTGCTTGACTGGCTGTCGCGCGACCCCGGCACCGGCGCGATCCTGCTCGACATCAGGCGTCTGAAGAACCGTCGGGCGTTTCTGTCCGCCGCCCGCGCCGCGTCACGGTTGCGTCCGGTGGTGGCTATCCGCCCTGGCACCCTGCTCTCCGACCCGAGCGGCGAGGCCGAGCGTGCGTTCGAGGCGGCGCTGAGACGCGCCGGCGTGCTCTGCGTGAACCGCCTCGAAGACCTGTTGGCGGCAGCCGAAACCCTGGCGCGCGCACGCCTGGGACGCGGCGATGCTCTGGCGATCATCACCAACGCTGTCAGTGCCGGCCGAATGGCGGCCGATGCGGTGCTGCGCAACGGATTGCATCTGGCGCAGCTGCCGACCGCGCAACCCGGATCGGGGTCCGCGTCAGGCAATGGCGATGGGATCGTGCTGGTGGGACCAGACGCGTCCCACCTGCTTGCCGGTCTTGCCGCATCCGCCGCCGGTGCGCCCGACGTCGGCGCCGTTCTGGTGGTGCATGCGCCGTCCGGCGCCGCGGACGAGGCGGCGATCGCTGCCCTGGCGACGCGCCGGGGCAAAATGCAGGTACCGATGCTTGTCTGTGCAATGGGTGAGACGACCGGCGCCGGACACCGGAAAACCCTGGTCGAGGCCGGCATGCCGGTATTCGCCACGCCCGAGCAGGCGGTGCGCGGCTACCTGCATCTGGTGCAGGATCGCCGCAACCGCGCCGCCGCGCGCGAACTGCCGCCGGGCACGGTGTTGGCCGTGGCACCCGACAGCGACAACGTATGCCGCGCCTTTGCCGCAATTCGCGGCGCAGGCCGGCTGGTTTCGATGCAGGACGAAGCGCTGGCAGTCTTATGCGCCTACGGCATTCCGGCTGCGCCGACGCGTTTTGTTCCTACGGCGAAAGATGCGGCGGCCGCCGCGGCGTCGCTGGGTTTCCCCGCCGTGGTGAAGTTGCGCCAGAGCGAACGTCCGGGCGCACGGGCCTCAAATGGGCTGGCGCTGGATCTGCACGATGCGCGGGAGGTGGCAGTGGCCGCCCGCCTGCTCTCCGCAAGACGCTACCGCCTCGGCGTGCGCGACGATGGGCTGCTGGTGCAGCGACAGGGACCCCGTTCGCGCGAACTCAGGCTGCGCGTCGCGGACGATGCGACGTTCGGCCCGGTCATCAGCTTCGGACATGGCGGCACGACGGCGGATATCGCGCGCGATGTATCCGCCGATCTGCCGCCGCTCAACCTTGCATTGGCGCGTGGACTGATAGCGCGCACGCGGGTCGC
>DATMND010000217.1:0-6098 GCA_035569235.1 Acetobacteraceae bacterium
GTCGTTCATCCTGCGCTCGCAGGACGGCGGCATCGTCTATGCCCGCACGATGGAGTTCGCATTGCCGCTGCACTCGCGCGTCATCGTCGTGCCGCGCAACCTGGCGCTCACCGGCACCGGACCGGATGGGCAGGCCGGCACGGGACTGGCCTGGCGCAGCAAGTACGGCGTCGTGGGAATGGACGGCATCGGGCTGCCGATCGTCGTCGATGGGATGAACGAGGCCGGGCTTGCCGGGGGTGCGCTGTATCTGCCGGGCTATGCCGAATACCAGGCGGTTCCGCCCGGACAGGAACGCAACTCCGTCGCGTCGTATGAGCTGCTGCTCTACCTGCTGACCAGCTTCGGCACTGTGGCCGAGGCGAAGGCGGGGCTGCCGAACATCTTGGTGAACCGGTCATCGCAGGCGGTGTTCAAGATGCCGGTGCCGCTGCATATCACGCTGCATGACACCGGCGGCGCGAGCCTGGTCGTCGAGTATGTCGGCGGGCGGCTGACGCTGTACGACAACCCGACCGGAGTGATGACGAACGCGCCGCCGTTCGACTGGCATCTGGCGCACCTGGGCATGTATCTCGATCTGTCGGTCACCGAGCCCAAACCGCTGGCGCTCGGCACTTTGACATTGTCGCCGCCAAGCTCTGGCGCGGGGTCGGTGGGGCTGCCCGGCGACATGACCTCGCCGTCGCGTTTCCTGCGCGCGTTCCTGTTCTCCTACAGTGCGCCCAAGGAGCCGACCAGCACCGATGCGGTGGGCCTGGCGTTCCACATATTGAACAACTTCGACATAGTGCCGGGCACCATCCGCACATCGGCTGACGCGGCCGCGGGTGGTGGGGTCAACGGCACCGAGATCACCGAGTGGAGCGTAGTGGCAGACCTGAAGGCGAAGCGATACTACGTCCGCACCTTCGATGATCTGCAGGCGCGGGAGGTGGACCTGGACAAGGCCGGCCTCGACGGTTCGGCGATCCGCACCATCCCGGTCAGTCAGCGGGAATCCACACTCAACCTGACGCCTTGAGCGCCGGGCTCTGGCCGTTGCCATCCAAGCGGGCTTGGCCGAACGTGGCGTGAGCAGCACGAGGCCGAGACACCCGGATGTACCTGAACAGTTTCGCCCACACCACGCAGCCCCTCGACATGACGCAGTCCGACGAATTCAGTCTGCTGCTCGCCAGTGCCTCCGACCTCGGCATTCCGCACGCGCCGGAGGTGCCGTATTGGTCGCACAACATCGTGCTGCGGCAGTTGCGGTTCCATTTCCTGGAATGGGGCGCACCGGATGCCCCGCCGATCGTGCTGCTGCACGGCGGGCATCAGTCGGCGCACTCGTGGGACCTGGTCAGCCTGCACCTGGCACGCCGGTACCGCGTGCTCGCGCTGGATCAGCGCGGCCATGGCGACACCGAATGGGCGCGCGACGTGACGTATTCCAACCATGAGATGTCGCTGGACGCAGAGGCGTTCATTGGCGCGCTTGGATTGGAGCGGCCGATCCTGATGGGCCACTCGATGGGCGGGCGCAATGCGATGCTGCTGACCAAACGTGATCAGACGCTGCTGCGCGCGTTGGTGATCGTTGATGTCGGACCCGAGGTGTCGGATCGCGGGCGCGCGGTGATCGCCGGTTTCGTGCGCAACAACGAGGAGTTCGACGATCTGGACCACTTCGTGCGGAACGTGCAGCAGTACGATCCCTACCGTTCGCGCGAGCACATCGAGCGGACGGTGAAGTACAACATGCTGCAGCGCGCGGACGGAAAGTTCGTCAGCAAGTGCGATTCAAATCCGCGCCGGCTGGGGCTGGTGCGCGGCAGTGGGCCGCAGGAGAACATCTCGCTGGATGACGCGCGCGCGTTCAGGCTGCCGGTGCTGGTGGTGCGCGGCGCGAACTCCGCCATACTGACGGCGGATGCGGCGGAGCGGCTGCGCGATGCACTGCCGCGGGGAACGCTGGTGACGGTGCCGGACTGCGGGCACAACGTGCACGGGCAAAACACCAAGGGGTTCATCGAGGCGGTGGGCGGGTTCCTGGAGGCCGTGGCCTAGATCGCAGGACAGGGACGGCCATGACGGGAGGGCAACGGCAATGGCGGTGAATCTCAAGCGCCTGGTGTATTTCGACAGTTTCATGGACCCTGTGGCCAACGCGATCATCGGCAGACGCGACGACATCGACCTGGTGCGGCTGGATTACGCCGCGCCTCATCTGGAAAACTGGGCAGAGCTCAGTCGGGCGCACGGCTATCAGGTTCAGCCGCGCGGCGAACTTCGGCGGCCCTGGCTCCCCGACGCCGCGCTGCTGGCACGCTGCCCGAACATGCTGGCGATGAGTTCGACAGGCGCCGGTTACGACATGATCGACGTCGATGCGTGCACCGCGGCCGGCGTCATCGTGGTCAACCAATCCGGCACCAACTGGGAGCCGGTCGCCGAGCATGCGCTCGGGATGATGCTGTCGCTGTCAAAGAAGATCGCTCAATCGGAGCGGGCGATGAAGCGTACGCCCGATCTCGATCGACGCGCCTATGCCGGCAACAACATGCGGAACAAGACAGTCGGGGTCGTCGGCATCGGCCATATCGGCCGGCGCGTCGCGGAACTGTGCGGCGCGCTGTTCAACATGACCGTGCTGGCCTACGACCCGTATCTGACGGCGGAACAGATCGCCGCACGCGGCGCCACCAAGGTTGAACTGGACGAACTGCTGCGCCGGGCGGACTACGTGACGGTGCATTGCCCACGCAGCGTCGAGACGTTCGGCATGTTCGGTCGCGGGCAGTTCGCGGCGATGAAGCCGGGCGCATACTTCATCAACACCGCCCGTGGCGGCATCCACGACGAGACGGCACTCGTTGAGGCGTTGAGCGAGGGTCGGATTGCCGGCGCCGGGCTGGATGTATTCCTGAAGGAGCCGCCCGAGCCCGACCATCCGCTGCTCGCACTCGACAACGTCATCGCCAGTCCGCACATCGCCGGCATGACTGTCGAGACAATGGTCGAGATGTGCGAGGCCACCGCGCTGCAATGGCTGACGATATTCGATGGCGGGGTGCCGCCACGTCTGGTGAACCCCGAGGTCTGGCCGCGCTATGCAGAACGCTTTTCCGCGCTGCTCGGCTTCCAGCCGGCCGATCTGACGCGGGCGCCGAACCTGTGACCTAACTCATACGACCAATTCGAATTCTGCATCAAAGTGGCTCCTACGGGCGAAGCACGACACGGCGCTTCGCGGCACCGAGGAGAAGCGATGATGCGCCAAATCATCATAGCGGTCGCCATTGCCACTGGACTCGTTGCACTCTGGGCGGCGATCGTGCCGCTGACAGCGCAGCCGGCTCCGAAGCCGACCAGCGCCTCCTCTCCTGCCTTGTCGAAGGCTCTGTTCCTCTGCCGCGGTCCGAACGGCGTAGACCGCGCCTGCACCGCCGCGCTTGCCAGGGCGCTGGGGGTCGAGCAGCCCAGCCGCACCCCGGCAGCGGCCGCGGAACGCTCCTGCCGCGCCGACCCCGCCACACTGTCCGCGCTCCGCGACTGAGCGAACAGGTCACGCTGGTTCAGGGGAGAAATCCGCGCCACACTTCCGCGGCGACGGATTTGCCGATCGCGTCACCCGGGAGGTGGCCGTGTCGATCCGAACATTCCTCACCATCCTGGCGGCCGCGTCGCTCTGCACCATTCAGGCCACACAGGCACAGCCGAGATTGCCCGACGGTCCAGCCAAGGCGGTCGTCGAAACCGCGTGCCTCAGCTGCCACGACCCGGTCCGCATCAGCAATGCCGGCTACAACCGACAGGACTGGCAGAACATAGTCCACATGATGCTGAATGTCGGTGCGCCCGTGCCGCCGGAGCAGGTCGGCGCGCTCACCGAGTATCTGGTGAAGAACTTCCCGGAGAAGCCCAAGCCGCCGCCGTCGCTCATCGCCGGCAGCGCGGAGGTCGAGATCAGGGAGTGGGTGGTGCCCACGCCAGGTGCGCGCCCGCATGATCCGCTCGCCTATCCGGACGGCTCGATCTGGTACACCGGCCACATGGCCAACGTGCTCGGCCGGCTCGATCCACGCACTGGCCAGTTCAAGGAATACCATCCCGACACACCGTCCTCCGGTCCGCACGGTCTCGTCGCCGACAAGGACGGCAATATCTGGTTCACCGGCAACTTCGCCGGCTACATCGGCAAGTTCGACCCAAGGACGGGCAGATTCACCGATTACAAGCTGCCGGATCCGAAGGCGCGCGATCCTCACACGCCGATGTTCGACCGGCGCGGCATCCTGTGGTTCACCGTGCAGGGCGCGAACATGGTGGGCCGGCTCGATCCCGCGACGGGCGAGATCAAACTGGTGAGTTCGCCGACACCAAAGTCGAACCCGTACGGCATGGTGATCAGTTCGCAGGACATCCCGTGGTTCTGCGAGTTCGGCTCCAACAAGCTGGCGAGCATCGATCCCGACACGATGGAGATCCACGAGCACGTGCTGCCGAATGAAGGCAGCCGCCCGCGCCGCATCGCCATCACACCCGATGACGTCATCTGGTACTCCGACTATGCTCGGGGTTATCTCGGCAGGTTCGGCACCAAGACGGGCGACGTGAAGGAGTTTGCCTCGCCGGGCGGCCCCAACTCGCTGCCGTACGGCATCGTGTATCTGAAAAGTGCAGTCTGGTACAGCGAATCAGGCGTGCGTCCGAATACGCTGGTCCGCTTCGATCCGGCGACCGCGAAATTCCGGACCTGGCCGATCCCGTCGGGTGGCGGCGTCGTGCGCAACATGATGGTGACGCGCGACGGCAACATCGCGATGGCCGAAAGCGGCGTGAACCGCGTCGCGCTGGTCGAGGTGAAGTAGCCGGCAGCGATGGGGTGATCGCATTTGGCCCGGTGTGCCCGGGGGTGCGCGACCACGTTCGCGCTCATATTTCAGTTTTGCTGATAGCATACTTGCTTTGATGATGCGCCCCGCCAGGTCCGCCCTGCCCGCAACATGCGACACCTGATGCGACTCGCGCATCTATGGTAATCCCCATCGCCTGCGAACGGCACCAAGGTCCAAGTCCATGCAGTGTGAATCGTGTGGCGATACGATGGAGCGTGAAATCCTCGCCGTCGAGATCGTGGTCGCCGGCCGCCGTGTGTCGATCGATCAGCCAGGTTGGTATTGCTGGGCCTGCAAGCTCGGCACGCATTCCGCCGGCGATCTTGCGATCATCGACGACGCGCTCGTCGCATTGCTCGGCAACCGGCGTCAGCTCAGGCCGGGCAAGACCGCATTGGCGCGGCGCGGCTGAGCCACCCGCATTATCGAGACAGCACAGTGACGACAAACACGGCGCACACCACCAGATAAACGACCAGCAGAGCGAGCCTGATCGTGCCGGCGTGCTGGCGCAGACCCGGCGCAACGCTCACGCCCACGAACAATGCAATCGCAACGCCGGTCACGATCTGCGCCGTCCGCATGTCCTCGCCGGAGACGGCACTGAACAGCGTCACGCCCCTACCCTCCAACCCGCCGCGGGTTATTGTCACCCCCGCGCGGGCACGGGTCCAGGAAACATAACGGAGGGAAGCGATGCGACGGCTGACACTGGCGTTTCTGCTGCTCGGCGCAGCCCCGGCCTTCGCCGCGGACCTCACCCTCAAGCGGGTGATGCTGTCGTCCGCCGGCGTCGGCTACTTCGAATACGAGGCCGAGGTGGATGGTCCTACGGTGCTCGGCCTCGATGTGCCGCTCGATCAGGTGGACGACGTGTTGACCTCGCTGGTGGTGTTCGACAGCGCCGGTGGCGTCGGCACTGTCGAATTGCCGGGACGCAACAACGCGCGCGCGAGCTTCGGCGATGTGCCGTTCGGCCCCGAGGCACTCCGCTCGACGGTTGACTATCTGAACAGCCTGCAAGGCGTCGACATCGCGGTGCAGGGCCCGCGTCCGATGACCGGCCGGCTGGTCCACGCCGAGCGCGTCGCCGAAGTGCTGCCGGGAGCACCGGGTCAGCCACCGGCGACAGTGCAGCGAACCCGCGTCACGCTGCTCGGCTCCGACGGCATGCGGCAGTTCGTACTGGAGGACGCCGAAAGCATCCAGGTCACC
>DATMND010000218.1:0-7277 GCA_035569235.1 Acetobacteraceae bacterium
AACGAGGGCACCAACTGTTAGATTCGATCCACTACAAGCACGGGGCGGTGGGCGCTCAGCCCCGTCGCGGATTCGAAGGCCGCGCCGATGCGAAGCACTGTGCTTTCATCGAAGGCGCGGCCGACGATCTGCATCGACAGCGGCAGACCTGACGCGGCGAAGCCGGTCGGGATCGACATCGCCGGGTTGCCGGTGACGTTGAACGGCATGGTCTGGACCGGCAGGTTGGACGGGTTGTTCGGATCGATATCAGCGAAAGCGGGCGCAGGAACCAAAGCACTGGCGGTGATCAGCGCGTCATATGTCTTGAACTGCAGATTGACAGCTTGCGACAATTCGCGACGCAACCGCATCGCCTGATGAAGGTCGGCCGCGGTGACGAAGGCGCCAAGCGTCATCCGCAAATACGTCAGCAGACCGAAATCGAGTGGTCGCGTCTGGAAGTCCTGCTCGTGAATGGCAAAGGCCTCGCTGTACATGATGACGCGGCCGCACGCATTGAACAGGTCGTAATCCGGCAGCGTGATCTCCTCGACCACTGCGCCGAGCTTTTCGAGCGTCTCCGCGGCCCGGTCGATCGCTGAGACGACCTCGGCCGAAACCTCCTGCGCCTCGGCAAAGAAATGTCGCGGCAGTCCGATGCGCAGCCCTTCCACACCCTGACCGAGCCCGTCCAGGAAGTTCGGCACGGGAAGATCGACGCTGGCAGGATCGAGCGGGTCGTAGCCGGCGATGGCCTGCAGGGCGATCGCGCTGTCCTCCACGGTCCAGGACAGCGGGCCGCAATGGTCGAGCGTGGTCGAAAGCGGGAACACGCCCCGGCGCGAAACGAGCCCGTAGGTCGGCTTCAGCCCGATTGTGCCGCAATAGGCCGCTGGGCCGCGGATCGAGCCGCCGGTGTCCGATCCCATGGCCATGCGCACCAGCCCGGCGGCGACCGCCGCACCCGAGCCGGAAGAGGAGCCGCCCGGAATATGCTCGGGGTTCCAGGGATTGCGCGCCGGTGGAAACGGCAGATCGAAGCTCGGGCCGCCGAGCGCGAATTCATGAGTGGCGAGCTTGCCGAGCAGCACGCCGCCCTGGGCCTTGAACTTCGTCTCGACCATCGAGTCGGCAGCCGGCACGTGATCCACCCGAAGCTTGGAATGGCAGGTCGAGCGGATGCCCGCTGTGTCGTAGATGTCCTTCAGCGCGTAAGGCACGCCCTGCATCGGCCCCTGGTCGATCCCCTCCGCGAAATTGGCATCTGCCGCAGCAGCATCGGCCCGGGCGCGATCGGCGGTCACGGTAATGAAGCTGTTGAGAGCGGGGTCGATGGTGTTGATGCGCGCGAGTGCATCCTCGGTGAGGGCGCGCGAGGTGATTGAGCCGTCGCGCAGCTTGCGGCCGGCCTCGGCGATGCTGAGTTCGAACAGTCTTGCGTCAGTCATGATCACAGGCCTCGCGTCACGCTCAGGATTGAGAACGTGCCGGCCGGCTCATCTGCCGCGGTGCGCGGCTGACGCAGCAATGCCGTCATGCGGCGCAGATCCTTGAAGCCCGCGAAGACGGCCGGCCTGCGGTCCGCGGGGATCTCCAGTCCCGCGCGCCTTGCGAAAACATCGAACTCGAGGGCAAGCGCCGCCTCGTCGGGAATCTCCGTCATCATTCATCGTCCTTGTCGTTGCGGAAGAAAGAGGCACTGACGCCTTTCATGCAGGCTCTCCTATCAGGCCCGGCAACACCTCCGCGACGCGGAGGCAGCGGGCCATCCGGCCCGGCGCCGGGTAGACCGGGCCGGGAAAGCCTTGGCGGCACGCCTCCATCGCCAGACTGCAGCGCGCAGCGAAGCTGCAGCCCGGCGGCAGCCGGCGGAGATCGGGCGGGCTCCCCGGGATCGCGGCGATATCCTGGTCCGGCGCCTGGTCGTGCACGGTGGAAGCGAGCAGCCCTGCAGTATAAGGGTGCGCTGGCGCGCGCAGCACGTCCGCGACCGGCCCTTCCTCGATCACCCGCCCGGCATACATCACCGCCACACGATCCGCGATCTCCGCTGCCACACCCAAATCGTGGGTGACGAAGATGGTGCCCATCCCGAGCTCCCGCTGCAGGCGGCGCAGCAGGATCAGCACCTGGATCTGCACGGTTGCGTCCAACGCCGTGGTCGGCTCGTCCGCCAGCAGCAGCCGCGGACCGCAACACAGCGCGATCGCGATCATCGCGCGCTGCCGCAGCCCACCCGACAGCTCGTGCGGATAGGCATCGAGCCGGCGCGCGGCGGATGGGATCTTGACCAGATCCAATAGCTCGATCGCGCGAGCGCGGGCCTCGGCCCTGGTGCCGCCCTTGTGTCGGCGGATCATCTCCACCAGGTGCTGGCCGATGGTATAGACCGGGTCCAATGCGGTCATCGGCTCCTGGAACACCATTGATACCACGCCGCCGCGAAAGGCACGTAATGCCTTCCCCTCCAGGGCCAGAACGTCCTGTCCGCCGAGTTCGACCCGGCCCGCCACCTCGGCTTGCGTCGGCAGCAGCCTCATCAGCGCGCGCAGCGTGACGGACTTGCCCGAACCGGACTCGCCCAGCAGGCACAGCACTTCGCCCTCGCGCAGCCTGAACGTGGCGCCGTTGACCGCGGTCACCGTCGCCTCGCGGCTTACGAACCTGACCGAGAGGTCCTGTACGTCCAGCAGCGGCGCGGCGGCCACGGTGTTGCCGTGCATCAGGCGGCCCCCGCCAGGCTGTGAGTGGAATCCGGTGTCGTCATATGACACGCCGCGACATGGGAGGAGCGGTCCGTCCAGCGCCCCAGTGTTGGCATCCGCGCCTCGCACACGGCCTCCGCATGAGGGCATCGGGTGCGGAAGCGGCAGCCGGAGGGTGGGTCGATCGGACTAGGCGGGTCGCCCACCAGCGGCGGCGCTTCGATCCGCTGGCCGGCGTCCATCGACAGGCGAGAGGCGAGCAGCGCCCGGGTGTAAGGGTGGCGCGGTCGGGTAAATACCTCAGGCGCTGGGCCAAGCTCGACTACCTGGCCCAGATACATCACCAGCACGCGGTCGCTGATGTAGCGCACCACGTTGAGGTCGTGGCTGATGAACAGGTAGGTCAGGTTCAGTGTGCGCTTGAGCTGCCGCAGCAGGTTGAGCACCTGGGCCTCGACCGACTTGTCCAGCGCGGAGACGGCTTCGTCGAGGATGACCATGCGCGGACCGACCGCGAGCGCGCGGGCGATGTTGACGCGCTGCTTCTGCCCGCCGGAAAGCTCGTGCGGGTAGCGCGGGCCGAACAGATCCGGGCGCAGGCCCACCTTGACCAGGATCTCGTGGGCGATCTGGCGCGCCTCCGTCTTCGTGCGGCCGTTCACCATCGGGCCGAAGGCTATGGAATCCTGCACCGGCATGCGTGGGTTCAGCGAGGAGTAACTGTCCTGGAACACCATCTGCACCTGACGGCGCAGATCGCCCACCTTGACGCCGCGGGCCTCGCCCACGGCGTCGCCGTCGAACACCAGTTCGCCCGAGTCCGGCACCACCAGATGCAGCAGCAGCCGCGCCAGCGTTGACTTGCCACAGCCGGACTCCCCGACCACGCCCAGGGTTTCGCCTTTGAACAGCGTGAACGACACGCCATCCACGGCGCGCACCACGGCGCTCTTGCCCGCGCCCTTCACGCGGAAATGCCGCCGCAACTCGCGCGCGATCAGCATCGGCTGGGCGGCGCCCCCGCGATCCCGCGGGTCTACATAGGGCTGAATCTCCGCGGCGGCGCTCATCTGCGCACATCCATCGCGCTGCGCACGCCGTCGCTGACGAGATTGAAGCAAATGGAGGTGATGAAGATCGCGATGCCCGGCAATGCGCAGCCCAGCGGGTCCACGTAGAGTGATTGACGCAAGGTAGCGAGCATCAGGCCCCAGTCCGGCTCCGGTGGCTGCACGCCCAGGCCCAGGAAAGACAGGCCCGAGGCCAGCAGGATGCTGACGCTGACGAGGCTGGAGGCATAGATGAACACCGGTCCAAGCACGTTGCCCAGGACATGGTGGCGTATGATGGTCAACGTGCCCGCGCCGCTCGCGCGGGCCGCCTCGATGTAGTCCAGGTTCTTCATCTGCGCGGTGGCCGTCTCCGCCACGCGGCACATGGCAGGGGTGAACACCAGGCTCAAGGCGATGATGCCATTGGTCATGCCGCCCCCCATGGCGCCGGAGATCGCGACTGCCAGCAGGATGGACGGAAAGGCGTAGAAGACGTCCATGGTGCGCATGATGGCGGTATTGGCCAGTCGCCCGGCAAAGCCGCCGATCACGCCCAGCGTGCCGCCGACCAGCGTTGCGATCAACACCGGTGCCAGGCCCATCACCAGCGAGATTCGGCCGCCATAGATCAACCGACTCATCATGTCCCGGCCCAACTCGTCGGTTCCCCAGGGATGGCCGCGCCAGCCGAACGGCTTGAGCCGGCCGACAATGCTCTGCTGATACGGATCAAACGGCGCGAAGAGCGGCGCCGCGATCGCCACGATCACAATGGCGAGCACCGCGGCACCGAAAGCGAGAGTGATCCAGTCATATCGGAGCCGGAGGAGCACCGACTGCCAATAGCCGCGCACCCTGGTCGCGGGCCCACCGTCGATCTCGGAATCCGCCGGGATCCCGCCCTGCGCCACCACCGCTCTCTCGTTCATGCTCGGCGGATCCTCGGGTCCAGCACCGCTTGCAACAGGTCCACGACCAGATTGGTGGCGACGAAGATCATCGAGAGCGCGAGGATCGTGCCCTGCAGCACGGGGATGTCGCGATTGATGATCGCCTTGATCAGCAGGAAGCCGCTGCCGGGCCAAGTGAACACCGACTCCACCAGGATGGAGCCGCCCATCAGATAGCCGAATTGCAGCCCCATCACCGCGAGCACCTGTGGCGAAGCGTTCTTGAGCACATGCCGGATCACCGCGCCCTCGCCCAGCCCCATCGCACGCAGCGTGGTGACGAAATCCTGGCTGCGGACCTCCGCCACGGTCGCGCGCGTGGTGCGTGCGATGATGCCGATCGGGAGCATCGCAAGCGTGATCACCGGCAGTACCAGGAATTGCGCGTCGCTCCAGTGCCAGAGCGTGAAGGCGGCCGAGCCGGACTGCCCCATCCCGCTGGCGGGCAGCACCATGTATTCGACCGCGAAGATGATCACGAGCACCAGCCCCAGCCAGTAGTTCGGCAGGCTGACGCCGATCACCGCCGCCCCCGTTACGATGCGGTCCGTCACCCGGCCGGGGAAACAGCCGGCCAGCGCTCCCATGCCGGAGCCGACGATGAACGAGAGAGGTACAGCGAACAGCGCCAGCATCGCCGTGTTGCCGAGCGCGCCAAACACCTCCAGCGTGACCGCGCGCTGGGTGGCGATCGACCGGCCGAAGTCAGCGTGCAGGACGTGCCACAGCCAGATCGCGTATTGCACCGGGATCGGCCGGTCGAAGCCGTAGGCGTGTTTGACGATCGCGATCGTCTCGGCCGTCGCGTCCGTCGGCAGCACCGTTTGCAACGGGTCGCCCGGCGCAAGATATGTCAGGGAAAAGCATACGACGCTGACACCCAGCGCGATCGGGATCGCAAATAGCAGGCGGCGGATGACGTAGCCAACCATGTTCGCTCCCACACCGCTCCTTCTTAAGGGTCGACCGTAATCGGCGTCAGGTCCTGGAACCAGTTCTGGGCCTGCACGAAGCCGTGCACTTTCGGCGACAGCGCGCGCGGGTTAAGATCATGCACGACGAAGATCATCAGCGCCTGCTCGGATTCGTATTCGTGCAGCTTGGTCAGCAGCGCCAGCCGCTTTTCCGGGTCAAACTCCTCGAAGATCTGCTTGACCAGCGCGTCCGCTTCCGGCGTGCCGAAGTGGCCCCAATTGTTGCCAGCGGGCGACCAGTAGGCCGTGGCAACCGGCTTGATGATGGCACTCACCGGATCCAACAGGCCACGTGAGGCGTTCATTCCATCGACGTTTGGGTATTTCGGGACGCCAGAACGGGAGACATCCAGCAGCGCGTTCCAATCCATGACATTGAACATGACCTCGAACCCGGCGTCTTCCAGTTGCTGCTTGACCAGTTCGTTCATGGGCAGCGACTGCATCTGCCCGGAGCCGGACGTGGAGATGGCCAGCGTAACCTTGCAAGGGAGGCAGTTTGCCTCCTTCAGCAGAGCGTGCGCTTTCGCCTTGTCGAATTTGTAGATCACCGGATGGCCGTAATACGGCAGGCTCGGCGGCACCTCGGTATACTCGGGTATCGCCATGCCGCCGACGAGATCCACGACATCGTCACGGTTGATGGCGTAATTCGCCGCCTGGCGCACGCGGAGGTCCGTGAAGGGACCGCGCGTGAAGTTCAGGACGTACGGCCAGTTGTGCGGATACGTCCTGGAGACGATCTGCATCCCGGCTCGTTTCAGTACGGGGATCGCATCCGGCGCCGGCGCCTCGATGAAATTTACCTGGCCCGAGAGCAGCGCCGCGGTGCGGGTCGCGGCCTCCGGCATCGGCAGCAGCACCAGCCGATCCTGCTTCGGCACGCGCGCCTTGTCCCAGTAATCCTGGTTCGGCAACAATTCCATGCGTTCATGCGCGGTCATGCTGCCGAAGCGATAGGGGCCGGTGCCGGAGGGTTGATTGGCGTAGGCGTTCCAGTCGTAGTGGAGCGCTTCCGCCCGGCAGCGGCTGATCATCAGCACGTAGGACATGTCGTACGGAAACAGCGATTCGACGAATTTCGTCGTGATGGCGACGGTATGGTCGTCAACCTTCTCGATGCTGTCGAAGTTCGTCAGGTAGGCGCGGGACAGGGCAAATTGCAGCGTGAAAAACTGCGGCGCCTTGGGGTCGCTGATGCGCTGGAAGTTCCAGACGACGTCGTCGGCAGTGAAGTCGCAGCCGTCATGCCACTTTACGCCCTGACGCAGGGTGAAGATCCAGCGCTTGTGGTTCGACGGATCGACATGCCATTCGGTCGCAAGGCCAGGCTTGATATCCGACGCCTTATCGCCCTGGGACAGATCCCAGTTGATCAAGGCGTCGTACAGATTCCAGCCGACGAATCGAAAGCCTTCAAAACCTTGGTCTGGATTGCCCGTCGTTGTCGGCAAGTCGCCCGCAGTCATCGCCACCGTCAAGACGCCAGCGGCCCGAGCCGACGGCGGGAGGGCAACGAACTCTCCAGCAACAAGGCCAGCTATTGCGCCGCACCACGTGAGCACCTTGAGGGCAGAACACGTCATCGTGCCTCCGTTGTGGTACCTGGAGCAG
>DATMND010000219.1:0-3127 GCA_035569235.1 Acetobacteraceae bacterium
GTGCTCCAGCGTCGCCGGCGCTCCTTGCCGGTGATGATCTCGACCGTCCCGTCCAACATCGACCTTAACCCCGACCTTAAGCATCGCTTTAAGGTCACAGCGCGGGTCAGGTCAGCAAGGCGCGGCTGACCAGACGGTTACTAGCGTTCGTAGCGCGGCCTGTCTTCATAAGGTCGCGACAGGACTTCAAGCAGCTCCTCGAAGCGAGCGAAATCCTGGCGCGCAACGGCTGCGTCGAGCACGGCCTCGACGATGTGGTTGCGTGGGATGAAGGCTGGGTTCACCGCTTGCATGGTGGCGCAGCGCGTATCCGGATCCATGGTGTCATCGGTGATACGTTCGCGCCAGCGCGCGGCCCAGGCGTCATAGGCACTGGCGTCCGCAAACAGCGAACGCACGGCTGCATCACCGTCCGTGCCCGCTGCGGCAGTGCACAGCCAGCGGAAGGTCAGGGTGAAGTCGGCGCCGTTCTCCGTCATGCGGTCCAGCAGGTCCTGGGCCAGCGCGGCATCGCCCTCACGCTCAGTGATTAGGCCGATCTTGCGCAGTAGTCCGCTGTGATAGGAGGCCTGGAAAGTCGGAGCGAACGAGCCGAGCGATTCCTCCGCCGCCACCACCGCCTGATCTTTGTCCTCAGCCAGCAGCGGCAGCAGCGTCTCAGCAAACCGTGCGAGGTTCCACTGCGCGACCCGCGGCTGGTTGCCATAGGCGTAGCGACCGGCATGGTCGATCGAACTGAACACCGTGGCCGGGTCGTAGGCGTCCATGAAGGCGCACGGACCATAATCGATCGTCTCACCCGCAATAGAAGTATTGTCGGTGTTCATCACGCCATGGACGAAGCCGATGAGCATCCAGCGGGCGATGAGGTCGGCCTGTCGCGCCACCACCGCGTCCAGGAGAGCGCGATACGGGTGCTCCGCCACCGCAGCCTTGGGGTAGTGGCGCGCGATCACATGGGCGGCCAGCAATTGCAGCGCCTCGGTATCACCCCGCGCAGCGAGATATTGGAACGTGCCAATGCGGATGTGGCTCGCGGCCACGCGTGTCAGGACCGCGCCAGGCAGCATCGCCTCGCGTCGCACCAGCTCTCCGGTTGTCACCGTGGCCAGCGCTCGCGTGGTCGGCACGCCCAGTGCCGCCATGGCCTCGCTGACAATGTGTTCCCGCAGCACCGGGCCAAGCGCGGCGCGGCCGTCGGCGTCACGAGAGAAGGGGGTTCGGCCGGAACCTTTGAGCTGAATGTCACGCCGCGCACCGTCCCGCCCAACTACCTCGCCGAGTAGGATGGCTCGTCCGTCGCCGAGCTGTGGCACAAAATAGCCGAACTGGTGCCCGGCATAGGCGAGCGCGATCGGTGCCGCACCCTTGGGCACACGGTTGCCAGCGAGGATTTCGACTCCCTCGGGACTGGCCAACTCGTTGGGATCAAGACCAAGGCTTTCGGCCAGCCCGGTATTCACCCGCACAAGCCGCGGCGCAGCCACGGGCGTCGGATCGAGGCGCGCGTATAGGCGCGCCGGCAAACGGGCGTAGCTGTTGTCGAAGGGAAAGTGGACAGGCATGTGATCAGCCTCGCGGCGGAGAGCAGTAAGCATCGGTGCGGCAGGGTGTGGCCGCAAGGCGGCGTCAGGGCTTGCGACGGGGCGCAGTCCACTCGACGAGATCGGCGTGGGGACGCCCGAAATACACGCGGGCGCATGAGCTACTGCGATTAGGCCAAGGCCGGCGGTCTGGTTAGGGTGGTTTTCTGCGCGTCCGATTCCGGGCCGGGATCGCGACGGCATTGATGTCTTCCAGTCCAGTGATGGCAGGAGAACTACCCTACAGCGGTGGGAGGGGGCCGTGCGCCATGCATTCCTTGCCTCAATTCAGGCGCCCGATGCCAGGGCGGCGCGCGTTAGGTGCCACGCAACAACCACGTGCTGGTCAGTGGCAATGGCGGCATTCTGAATTTTCACTCCAGGCTGATGCTGAGCCGTCCCCCATCAGGCTGACCGCACTGCTCAATCGCCGGTGATTACTCCGGCGGCGCGGCACGCGGGACTGCATCTTATGCTCGCCGAACTTGGGCGGCCGCGCCGCCGGCACTTCGTCTGTGTTCCGGCGTTCAAAATCTGGACGCCGATAGAGGATCAAACCATCCCGCCATTGGCGTCGCGAAAATTGGGTGATACTCCTCAAACAATGCCATCCCGGAAACCGCGCCGGTTCGCGCCCGACATGTTTCGACGTGCACACGACCGGTCACGATGCGCCTTACTCAACACCTGCTGCGCAAGGGGAAACCATCATGCCGTTCTACGAACGAGGCGACGTCCGCATCCATTACGAAGAGGCCGGTTCCGGCTTCCCGTTGCTGGTCATCCCCGGCGGCGGGCTGAACTCCACGATCGCGGGCCTCGCGAGCCAGTCCCATCCGTTCAATCCGTTCGACGCGTTCAAGGACGAATTCCGCGTGGTCGCGGCGGATCTGCGCAACGCCAAGGGTGGCCAGTCCTCAGGTCCGCTCGAGACCGACCGGCCGTGGGACGCCTATACCGACGATCATATCGGCCTGATGGATCACCTTGGCATCCGGGACTTCCTGGTGCTCGGTTTCTGCATCGGCGGCCCTTTCATCTGGAATCTGCTCACGCGCGCCAGCAACCGCGTGGTCGCGGCGGTGCCGGCACAGCCCAGCGGCTTCCGCCCTGAGATGCCCAGCCTTTCCTACGACAACAACATGAAAGGCTGGGGTCCGGAACTGTGTGCCCGCCGGCCCGACATCACGATGACGATGGTCGACACTTTCCTGACCAATATGTACCGTGTCCGCGCCGACTTCGTTTACACCGTGACGCGCGATTTCGTGCGCGGCTGCCAGACGCCGATCCTGGTGTTGCCGGACGATGTGCCGGGGCATCCATATGCCGTCGCCATGGAAACCGTGCATCTCGCGCCGAACGCGCAGGTGAGCCTTTACCCGTGGAAGGACACCCCGGACAAGATCCCGCTGGCGGTGCGCCATATTCGCACATTCCTGCGGGCGTATCGGCCGGCGGCGGGAGCGCGAACCATGGCGGCCGCCGCCCAGTAGCGCCGGATCAGATCAAGTTAATCAACCCGTCAATTCGAGATCTCCCAG
>DATMND010000220.1:0-64483 GCA_035569235.1 Acetobacteraceae bacterium
GCCTTCGCGCACCAATCTGCGCAAGCCGGCCGGCGGGGGCAAGCAATGCACTTCCCCGGCACGGGGACGATCCCGTATCAATGACGTCTCCGGATGCCGCGCGCCCCTCGCATAGCCCCAGAAGACCGTCGAGCCCCGCGCCGTGCGCCCTCGACCAGGCGGATGTCAGGACCTGGTCGCCCGCCCGTTCCAATTCGGCCGGCGTATGCCGCGGTTCCGCGGCGGCGGCGCTTCCGCCTGGTGCGCTATGCGATCATTGCGCTGGTGTGGGGCGCGCTGGCAGCGGCGGTGATGTTGCTTTGGTTCGCCCGCGATCTCCCGAGGCCCGAGGCGGCACTCGATGCGGCCCGCCGCCCGAGCCTCACGCTGGCGGACCGTTCCGGGCATGTCTTCGCCACCTTCGGCGATCTCGTCGGCGAACCGCTGCGACTGGGCGACATGCCGCGCTATCTGCCGGAAGCCGCCGTGGCGGTGGAGGACCGGCGCTTCTGGCACCACCCAGGCATAGACCCGATCGGCCTGGCGCGTGCCGCCTGGACCAACGTCACGGCGGGACACGTGGTGCAGGGAGGCTCGACCATCACGCAGCAGGTCGCCAAGAACCTGTTCCTGACCAACGCACGCACTTTCCGCCGCAAGGTGCAGGAGCTGTTGCTGACGCTGTGGCTGGAACACACGTTCAGCAAGCGGGAAATCCTCGAGATCTGGCTGAACCGGGTCTATCTGGGCTCCGGCACCTGGGGCGTCGATGCGGCCTCGCGGATGTATTTCGGCGTGTCCGCCCGCCGGGTCACGCTGTGGCAGGCGGCGGTCTTGGCAGGGCTGCCGCGTGCTCCGTCGCGCTTTAATCCGCGTGCCGATCCGTCAGCGGCCGCCGCCCGGGCACGGCAGGTATTGATCGCGATGGCCGACACCGGTGCAATCACCGCCGCCGAAGCGAAGACGGCCATGGGGCAGATCGCGTTTCCTCCGCCTACGCCGCTTGCCGCCGGATGGTTCGCCGACTGGGCTGCCGACCAGGCGCAATCGCTCGCGCCGCCGAATGCCGATGCCACCGTGCGGACCACGCTCGATCCCAGGTTGCAGGCAATCGCCGAGTCTCGCTTGATCGCGCTGCTGGACGGACCGGGTGCCGCTTCCGGCGTCACGCAGGGCGCGGTGGTGGTGCTGGACGCTGCCACCGGTGCCGTGCGCGCCATGGTCGGTGGCCGCGACTATCGCCAGAGCTCGTTCAACCGCGCGGTGCTGGCGCGCCGTCAGCCGGGGTCCGCGTTCAAGCCGTTTGTCTGGCTCGCCGCTCTGGAGAAGGGCGTTCAGCCGGACGATCCAGTGCTGGACGCGCCGATCCGCGTCGGCAACTGGAGCCCGGCTGACTTCGAACGGCGATATCTCGGCGAAATCACCGTGGAAGTGGCACTCGCACAGTCGATCAACACTTCGGCCGTGCGTCTGCTGCTGCAGTCCGGGGGACCGCGCGTGGTGGCGAAGGTCGCGGCGCGGCTCGGCATCGCCGACAAGCTGCCCATCGACGCATCGCTCGCGCTCGGCACCGGCGAGGTCGGGTTGCTTGAGCTTTCATCCGCATATGCCGCCTTCTTCAATGGTGGTGCGCACATCGTTCCATTCGCCGTGGAAGCGCTTCGTGCCGGCGGCAGTCCAGTCGATACAGCGCGTTCGCCGCCGCAGCCGGCGATAGAACCCGACGTTGCCGCCATGATGGCGCGCATGCTGACCGCGGTGGTGACGCGCGGCACCGGCCGAGCGGCGGCCGTCGCCGGCCATGAGGTCGCCGGCAAGACAGGCACGACGCAGGATTATCACGACGCCTGGTTCATCGGCTGCATCGACGGCTCGATCATCGGCGTCTGGCTCGGCAACGACGACAATCGTCCGATGAAATCGGTGCAGGGCGGCGGCCTTCCCGCTCGTCTGTTCCACGACATCGCGGTGGCGCGCTAGGCTCGGCGATACAACGACAGGGGACGGCCGATGGAGCGGACCTCGCAGACGGCGGTTGCCCGGGCGGAGGCGTTCTGTGCCCGCTACGGATTGCGCACACCTATCCTGATGGCGCCCATGGCCGGCGCGTGTCCACCCTCGCTCGCCGCCGCCGTGGCGAATGGCGGCGGGATGGGCGCCATGGGGGCGCTGCTGAACGCGCCCGAGAGCATCACGTCCTGGGTCGCCGACTTCCGGGGCGCCAGCAACGGCGCATTCCAGCTCAATGTCTGGATCCCTGATCCGCTGCCGGTGCGCGACGCTGACCGCGAGGCGCGGGTGAGGGACTTCATGAAACAGTGGGGGCCTGAGGTGCCGCCCGCCGCAGGTGATACGATGCTGCCGGATTTCGACGCCCAGCTTGAGGCATTCCTCCAGACGGGGCCGGCGGTCGTGTCCTCGATCATGGGGCTTTTCCCCGAACGCTTCGTCGCCGCGGCGAAGGAGCGTGGCATTGCGTGGTTCGCCTGCGCAACCACGCTGGCCGAGGCGTTGGCGGCCGAGCGAGCCGGGGCCGATGCCATCGTTGCGCAGGGGGCCGAGGCCGGCGGCCATCGCGGCGCCTTCGACGCGGAGGCGGCGGAGCGGCAGGGTGTCGGCCTTTTCGCCCTGCTTCCACGCCTCGCCGACCGGATGTCGGTGCCGATCGTCGCGACCGGCGGCATTGGCGATGCCCGTGGAGTGGCGGCAGCGCTGACACTGGGAGCGAGCGCGGTGCAGATCGGCACGGCGCTGCTGCGCACGCCGGAAGCGAAGACGCACAAGGCGTGGGCAGATGCGCTGGTCGGCCTCGAGCCCGAAGCGACGATGCTGACGCGCTGGATGAGCGGCCGGCTGGGCCGTGCGGTTGCCACGGATTTCGTGCGAGCTGCTGCCGAGCCGGATGCTCCGCCGCCTGCGCCCTATCCGGTGCAGCGCGGGCTTACGCAGGCGATGAAGGAGGCGGGGGGAAAAGCGAACGACGCGCAGCGCATGCAACTCTGGGCCGGCCAATCTGCCGCGATGGCGACTGCAGAACCGGCGGGTGAGTTCGTGCAGCGACTCTGGACCGACGCACGCGCGCTGCTGCCGTGATGCGATTGGGGACTGCGACGCTCATTCCGTCATGACCGTCCCCAGACCTGATCCGGGAATCAGTCCCGGTCATCCACGACTCAAATGCGAACCTGCGTTAGTGTGCACGGCTTGGCGCGGAGCCTCACATTACAGTTCCCTCCGCAACCGCGAGGCGAATGGATCATTTCTCCTGAGTGACCGTTGACGCGCGCTGCTCGATCTGGGCGGCTCAATCGCATGTGCCAACTTCCCGAGGAGAATGAAATGACCAAGGTCCGCAATGTCGCCGCGCTGTTGGCCCTCTGCGGTGTCGCAGCGCTGCCCGCCTGCTCGATGTTCGGCGGCAACCAGTCGAGCCGTTCCAACTATCCCAGCTATGCATCCACACCAAGCTACACCGCACCGCAGTCGCCCGGGCTGTCGCAGGATATGATCCAGCAGGTGCAGGGACGGCTGCAGCAGCAAGGCCTGTACCATGGCAACGTTGACGGCGTATGGGGTCCCGGCACCGAGTCCGCCGTGCGCGCCTATCAGCAGCAGCACAACCTCAACGCGACCGGCAAGCTGGACACGGATACCATTGCCTCGTTGAACCTTGGCACCAGCCAGAACTACGGGAATGCCCAGCCGCAGCCGAACGATCAGCGCTACGGCAGCAACTACAACCCACCGCCGAACAACAACCCGCCGCCAAATAACAACCCGTCGCCACCCAACGCGAACCAGCCGGATGCCAGCAACGTACGCTGACTTCCCGCGCTGACGTCACTGCAGGCGTCATGCCTGCAGTGACTTCAGGCGGCGTTGACCACCTGCTTCATCACCGACAGTGCCTCGTCCACGTGTGACGCGATCACGTCGAGGTGCAGGCAGGCGCGGGCGCGATATTTTCCCGATGTGGAGACCAGCACGCCTTCCTTGCGCAGCTTGCCGGCGAACGCATCGGCGGTCATGCCCGTGCCCTGCGTGTCAAAGAACACCAGGTTGGTCTCCGGCATTTCCACCGTGATGCCGTGGATTTGTGCCATGCCGCGCGCCAGGGATTTGGCGTTGGCGTGATCCTCGGCGAGGCGGTCGATGTTGTGCTCCAGCGCGTAGATACAAGCAGCGGCGCACATGCCGCCTTGACGCATGGACCCGCCGAGGCGTTGCTTCCAGCGCCAGGCCTGCCCGATGAACACGTGCGAGCCGGCCAGCACGGCGCCCAAAGGCGCAGCCAGACCCTTGGTGAAATCGAGCCACACCGAATCGCAACCCTCGGTGAGATCGGATGCCGGCACACCGAGCGCCACCGTGGCATTCATCAAACGCGCGCCATCCATGTGAGTGGACAGCCCATGCGCGTGCGCCGCTTTGGTCACCGCGTGCAGCGCTTCGACACCCCAGCACGCGCCGCCGCCACGGTTCGCAGTCTGCTCGACTTCGACCAGACGCTGCGTCGGCGAGTAGCGCGACACCGGCCGGATCGCGTCCTCCAGTGTATCCACGGTGAACTGGCCGCGCTCACCGGTCAGACCCTTGATCAACGCTCCCGCAATCGCCGCCGGTGCGCCGCCTTCGCTGGACAGGATGTGCGACGATTCGTGCGCAAGGATTTCCTCCCCCGGCCGGCAATGCGTCGCGATCGCCACCTGGTTGCACATCGTGCCGGATGGCAGAAAGACCGCCGCCTCCTTTCCGAGCAGCGCGGCAGTTCGATCGCACAGCGCCCAGACGGTGGGGTCCGAGCCCATCTGCTCGTCGCCCACCTCGGCAGCCATCATCGCCTCCTTCATGGCGCGCGTCGGCTTGGTCTGCGTATCTGACGATAGGTTGATGCGGACCGGGATGGAGAAGTCGAACCGCTTCGGCTCATACGACATGGCGGACCCTCAAATTTTTCGAAGTTTGCGCAGGCAGCGCACGCCATCCGGGATCGGCTGGTCCGCAAAGTACTGCGGCCACAATGTCCGGGAAACCTCGCCGATGTAGATGTCGCCGCGTGAATCGGCACAGAGCCCGTGGGGGCCGATATAGTCCGTGGGTCCAGTGCCTGGATGCTGGCCGCCGATGCGGGCCAGCAGGTTGCCCTTGTTGTCGATGATCGACACGCGTGGGCCGAGGTTCGGGTAGTTGCGGTTCGTGCGTGTCGCCGGGCCAAGTTCGCCCACGTAGCAGATCGGGCAGGTGCAGTACGGCATGAAAATGCCGCACGGGCGATGCAAATTGTTGAACTGCGTCTCATACCGGCCATCGCCGTCGAACACCTGGATGCGATGGTTTTCCCGGTCCGCGACGTATACCCATCCATCGGGATCGCACGAGATGTTGTGTACCAGGTTGAACTGGCCCGGCTCCGTGCCGGATTCTCCCCAGGACATCAGCAGTTTTCCGTCGGGCGAATACTTGTGGACACGCGCATTGCCGTAGCCGTCCGACACGTAGATATCGCCGTTCGGCGACAGCGCGGTGTGTGTGCAGCGATGGAACGGCTCGCCGCTCATGAACGGCGCGGGTTTGCCCGGCGTGCCGAGCGTCAGCAGCACCTTGCCTTCCAGCGTGCATCGGCGCACCGAATGGTCGCCGTCGTCGGTCAGGAACACGGTGTCGTCCGGCGCCATGTGCAGGCCGTGCGCGCGCGGAAACAGCCCTTCGCCCCAGGCGCGCAGGAAGTTGCCCTCGCGGTCGAACACCATCATCGGATGTTCGCCGCGATTGAACACGTAAACGTTGTCCCGCTTGTCCACGCCGACCGCGCCGACTTCGTGCAACGACCAGCCGGTCGGCACTTTTGCCCAGTTGTCGATCTGCTCGTAGCGATAGTCGCCGCTGCCGACGATGATGGCCATGCGATTTCCCTCCCAGTTCAGGCCGGACGCTCCAGCACCGGATAATTCACGCCCAACTGCTCCAGATATGTGTCGTGCGTGCTCGCGTCATAGTAGAATGGCCGCATCAACGGACGGAACTTGTCCATCGACACCTGATTGAGATCGAGCGGCGGCTTGTCGTCCGGACCGATGAACGGTTCGTATTTCTTGTCCTTGGTCTGCACCTCGGTGAAATAGCGCTTGGTCTCGGTGATCAGGTCCGGCTGCAGCAGCAGATCGAGCACCGTCGCCGCGACCACCTTGGCGCCGGCGACGATGCCCTTGTGCGCGATCGGTGTGGCCATCGCCATCGCATTGGACCAGTGATGACCGGGCAGGCTTGCCATGTTTGCCGGAAAGCGTAGCTGCACGGTTGGCACCACCCACGACACGTCGCCGATATCGTCGGTACCCGGGCTGAACGGACTGGTGGAAATCTTTGCCACCTGCTTCGCCAGTCCCACTTCCGCGCCGCCAGCCGCGCGTTGCACCGCGCGCGCGAAGGCTTCGTCGTCGTCGGTCCAGGTGGGCAGGCCGATCCGTTCGATATTAGCCTGCAGCGTCTCCGCCAGCACCTGATTATAATGCCGTGGCCAGGACGCCCCAAGCATGCGGCGCGCCACCTCGGTATCCGTCATCATCGCGGCACCGTCGGCGATGCGATTGCAAATGGAAAAATTCTTGCGGACATTGTCCACGTCGGTTTCGCGAATGTAATACCAGACCTTCGCCAGTGCCGGCACGACGTTCGGCTGCTCGCCGCCATAGGTGATGATGTAGTGCGAACGCTGTTCCGGCCGCAGATGTTCGCGCCGCACGTTCCAGCCCATGTTCATCAGTTCGACCGCATCGAGCGCGCTGCGTCCGCGCCATGGCGCCGCGGCCGCATGTGCCGATGCGCCGTGGAACGCGTACTCCACCGAGATCAGTCCGCCGGCGCCGCGCACTTCGCCCCAGCCCGTCTCCAGATTGTGCCCGACATGGGTGAACAGCACCGCATCCACGCCTTCGAACAACCCGTCGCGCACCTGGAACGCCTTGCCGGCCAGCAGTTCCTCGGCGATGCCGGGCCAGAGCATCAGCGTGCCCGGCAGCCCCTCGTTCTGCATCAGCTCCTTCAGCGCCAGTGCCGCGGCGATGTTCACCGCCTGGCCGGAATTATGCCCCTCGCCGTGACCAGGGCCGCCTTCCACCAACGGGTCGTGATACGCCACGCCCGGCCTCTGTGAAACGTTTGGCAGCGCGTCGGTATCGCTGCCGAGCGCAATCACCGGGCCGCCCGAACCCCAGCGCGCAACCCATCCGGTCGGCATGCCGGCCACGCCGCGCTCCACCTTGAAGCCGTGACGTTCCAGCGTGGCGGTGAGGAACTTCGCCGTCTCCACCTCGTGGAAACCAAGCTCGCCGAACGAGAACAGGCTGTCGTTGACCACCTGAGCGAGCTTTGCGTGTTCGTTCACCAGCTCGATCACGCGTGTTTTCAGCACGCCGGTGTTGATGTCATTCATCGGCCATGGTCCTACTCAACATCGTGGTGTCACGCGTCTGTACCATGGCGACCGAGCATTGGAAAGACGCGCATGGTCCACACCGCGTGACGGCTGCTATAACGTCACCGCGACACAAACTGGGGGACAGGAAAATGGCAAATCTCGCGCGCCGCACGGCGCTTGGCCTGCTGGGTTGGGCGTCGTTCACCCCTGCAATCATCCAAGCTGCGCGGGCACAGGAGAAGATGCTCGCCATCGGCATGACGTTCCCATTGACCGGTACGCTCGCGTTGCAGGCGGGGCAGGTACGCGATGCCGTTCTCTATGCCATCAGCGAGGCAAACGACAAGGGCGGAGTTGCCGGCTACAAATTCCGTGATCTGACATTTGACGATGCATCACCGACGACGGGTCAGTACGATCCCGCGCTGGCCGCGACAAACGCGCGCAAGCTGCTGCAGGATGCCAGCGTGATCGCCGCGGTCGGGCCTCTGAACAGCGGTTCGGCCAAGGCGGTGAGCCCGATCTACAGCCAGGGCGGCATGGCGACGATCAGCGGCAGCGCCACAAATCCCGATCTGACGGCTCCGAAGTTTGCGCAGATCTATCGTCCCGCCGGTCCACCGATCTTCTTCCGCACCGTCACGACCGATGCGTATCAGGGGCCAAATCTTGCGAACTACTTCCACGAGGAATTGAAAATCGAAAAGGTCGTCGTGCTGGACGACGGCGGCGCGTATGGCGTGGGTATGGCGGATGCCTTTGCCGCCCAGGCAACGAAGAAGGGCATGGCCGTGTTGATTCGTGACCGGCTCGATCCGCTGAATGCCGACTACACGGCGGTCCTCACCAAGGCGAAAAGCCTGGGAACCCAGGCACTGTATTATGGCGGCGATCCCCTGGCCGGCGCCAAGGTGGTGAAGCAGTCATATGACATCCTGCCCGACATCGTGAAGGGTGGTGGCGACGGCGTGCACACGCCAGACATGCTCACCGGTGGCGGAATGCCGGCGGTCCAGGGTTGGTACGCGACATCAGCGGCGGCGCATGTGCTGGACGAGCCGAATGTCCGTCCATGGCTGGAGCGCTTTGTCGCGAAGACCGGCAAGCAGCCGGCGGACTACTCGATCACCTATTATGACGCGACCCAGGTCATCTTCGATGCGATCGCACGGGTGGCGAAGTCAGGAAAACCGGTGAACCGCGCGAATGTGCGCGACGCAATCCAGGCGACCAGTCTTGATACGCTGCAAGGCAACATATCATTCGACGCCAACGGCGACATGAAGTCGAAGGTCGTGTCAATCTTCCAGGTGCAGTACGACACGAAAGCGCCGATAGGTGACGTGGTGCATCAGTTCAAGTATGTCGGCGTGGCCCCAGAGGTCTGACAAAGGAGTCGCGCGTGAAGTTCAGCAACTTCCTGTTTCCCGAGAGCCGCGACCCGGATCACGACGGCAAGGTGATCGATGAGACGTTGAACGAGGCGCGGCTGACCGACGAATTGGGTTTCGACGTGATCTGGCTGGCCGAGCATCATTTCGATGGTATCTGCGCGTATGTCGATCCGGTAAGCTTCGCGGCTTCGCTCGCGGTGGCGACGCAACGGGCGAAAATCGGGTTCGCCGTCGCGCAGATGTCGCTGCATCATCCGATCCGTTTGGCCGAACAGCTCGCGCTGATCGACAACGTTAGCAAGGGCCGGCTGATTGTCGGACTGGGTCGCGGGACCGCCTACAACATTTACGATTATCAGGGCTACGGTCTCGACCACACCGAGGCACAGGCGCGCTTCGAGGAAGCCGAGGCGATCATGTTTCGGGCGTGGACCGAGGAGAAGTTTGAGCATCACGGGAGGTTCTGGGACATCAAGGTGCCGATGCTGCGGCCGCGTCCGTTTACCAGGCCGCATCCTTATGTGATCCGCTCCGCCTCCAGCGAAGAAGGGATGCTGCATATCGCACGGCAGGGTCAGCCGTTCATGATGAACGTGCAGTCGAACGCGGTGACGCAGCACCGGATGGATCTGTATCGCAGCACGCTGCGCGAGCAGGGTTTGGACGATGCCGCGGTGGCGCACAACGTCGAGCAGTGCTGGGTGTGGCGCAACGTTTTCGTGGCGGAGACGGATGCGGAGGCTGCACGCATCGCCGTCCCGGCCTTCGAGGCGATGCACGAACATCGCACGGCGATGCGCAGGCGCGTGTACGAGGAGCAGGGCGTGTCGATTGTGCCCATGCCGACACCAGGCGCGGTGCCGGCGGCACGGCTGGTCATCGACCACTCGCTGATTTATGGCTCGCCGGCGACGGTGGCGGAGGCGTTGGCGAAGGTGGATGCGATCGGTGTCGGCGGCGTGATCATGCAGTTCCGGCTTGGACCGATGGCGTATGATGACGTTGCGCAGAGCCTGACGCTGTTCATGCGGAAGGTTGCACCGGAACTGGCAGCATAAAAGTCAGGCGCGGCAGATCACGTTCACCAGCGCCTGCTGTCCGCCGCGTACCGCGGCCGCTGCACGCTTCAGCGCGGCCGGCAGGTCGGCGGGGCGCTCAACGCGCTCGCCATGGCCGCCGTGGGCTGCGATGGTGCGCTCGAAATCGGCCGGCGGCAGGTCCGCGAGCAGGCGCCCGTCGCCCTCCGCCGCCGCGCCGCGTGCATACATGTCGAGCGTCGCCCGCCTTACCGCACCGTACAGCGCATTGTTGTAAAGCACCGTCAGGGTTGGCAGGTTCTGCGTCTGCGACACGTAGTGGCAGGCGGTGGGGTTGGCAAACATGTAGGCACCATCGCCAAGAACCGCGAGCACCAGCTTGTCCGGCGATGCAAGCTTGGCGCCGAGAGCAGCGGGGAAGCCCCAGCCGAGGCCGCCCGCCGCCGACAGGCCGAACAGGCTGCCGGGTGTCTCCAGCGGACAGTATTCCTGACGGAACGAATATTCGTTGATCACGATGGTGTCGCGATCCACCACCTCGCGCAGGCAGTGATTGAGCCAGGCCATGTTGATCGCGTCACCACGCCCTGCCTTTTCAGCCTCCGACAACCAGCCGAGTCGCAGTTCGTCCGAGCGCTTCGACAGACGCGCATGTCGGTCAGCCACCATGTCGTGCGGCAGACGATCGGCCAACGCGGGTTCCAATGCTCGCAAAACGGCGCCGGCATTTGCGGTCAGCGTTAGATCGCTCGGAAAACTGCGCATCGGATACCGGGCATACAGGGGGTCTTCGCCGACCTGAACCACTTTCGTACCCTGTGCCGGATGTTCCTTGCTCGGCAGCCACGGTACGTCGGATTCCAGGACGATGACCAGATCCGCTTCGTCGAGCAGCGGCTTTGGCATCGAGCCTTGGAACATCGGATGCGCGCTGGAGAGAGCGAAGTAGCGTGTGTTGTAAGGAATCACCGGCAATGCAAATCGATCGGCAATGCGTGACAGCAGCACGCTCTCCTGTGGATCGCGGCCAAGTGTGCCGGTGATGATCAGCGGCATGCGCGCGGCCGCAATCCAGTCGGCCAGGCGCTCGATGTCCGCCGCGGCGGGCTGCGGCGCCCGAGGCTGCGCGCGTGGCGGCCGTTTCGCATCTGTTGGCTCGCCGACAGTCTCGCCGAGCACTTCGCGCGGCAGGCTGAGATAAACCGGCCCTTGCGGCGAGGTTGTTGCCAGTTCCAAAGCGCGAGCGACAACGTCGGTGACCTGGTCACCGCGCTTCATCTCGTAGTCCCACTTCACCATCTCGCGCAGCATGCCAGCCTGGTCGTACATCTCCTGCGCCCAGTGGATGTGCACGTTGCGCGCGCCGGACGGGCCGCTTTCGGTGAACGGCGTGCGGCCCGAGGTGAGCAGCACTGGCACGCGGTCACGGCTCGCATCGATCAGAGCGTTGATCGCGTTGGCCGTGCCAATGTTGGTGTGCAGCATCACCGCCTGCGGCCTGCCGGTGATCATCGTGTAGCCATGCGCCATGGCGAGCGCGCAGTTCTCGTGCGGCACGACCATCGGTCGAGGGACCTTCCGGTTGGTCCTCGCGGCGCGTGCGAACGCCTCCACGATCGGCGCGAAGTCCGTGCCTGGATTGCAGAACAGGTGTTCAATACCGTGCGCGGCGAGCGCATCCAGATAGTCTTCCGCCGCGATGCGCATCTGGGGTTCGCTATCCATGTCGTCGCCTCATGTCTTCTCAAGAATCCAGTAGACTTGCCGTCGCACGTGGCGCCCCGTGTATTGCACGCCAAATGCGTTCCGGCGTCGCCGGCATGTCAATGTGGGTTATGCCGAGCGGCGCCAACGCATCCAGCACGGCGGCGATGACGGCCTGTGGCGCTGCGATCGCGCCAGCCTGACCGGAGCCCTTGACACCGAGCGGATTGGCGTTAGTCGGCACGCCCGACAGCGTGATGTCGAGCGGCGGCAGGTCAGCAGCCCGCGGCAACGCGTAATCCATGAAGGACCCGCTCAGCATCTGACCGGACTGCGGATCGTACACAGTGTGCTCCAGCATCGCCTGGCCGATCCCCTGCGCGACGCCACCCTGCACCTGTCCGATCGTCAACATCGGATTGATCAGCGTACCAAAATCATCCACGGCGGTGTAGCGCTCAAGCGTGACGGCGCCGGTGTCCGGATCGATCTCCACTTCGGCGATGTGGCAGCCATTGGGGAAGGTTATGACGTCGAGCAGGTTCCAGACATACGTGTCCAGGTTTGGCGCCATGCCGTCCGGCAGATTTGCCGGGTCGCGTGCGGCACGCGCGACCGCCAGCAGATCGATTGCGCGAGCCATCTCGCCGCTCACCGCGAAGCGGCCCTCGGCGAAGACGATCTGTTCGACCGACGCTTGCAACAGCCGGGCTGCGATCGCGCGCCCCTTGGCAAGCATCGTGTCCACCGTTTTGCATAGCGCCGCGCCGCCCATGTGCATGGAGCGCGCCCCACCATGTCCGTTGCCCGCGCGCACTTTGCGGGTGTCCGCCTGCACGTAGCGGAAGGCCTCGATCGGCAGGCCCAGCAGATCGGCGGCGATCTGCGCGTACGCTGTCTCGTGACCCATGCCGTTGGACTGTGTGCCGACCAGCAATGCCACCCGGCCATCGTCGTCAAAACGGATCTCCGCACCTTCATTCGGCGCACCGCGCGCGGTCTCCATGAAGCAGGTCACGCCGATGCCGCGCAGCCTGGCCTGCTCCTTGGCGAAGACCCGGCGCGTGGTGAAATCAGCGTGGTCTGCCGTGATGACCGCGTCGTTCAGATTGGCGGCGAATCGGCCACAATCGATTACCGTACCAAGCGCCTTCCGATAGGGAAATTCGGATACCAAATTCCGCCTGCGCAGATCGATCGCATCGAAACCAAAACGTCGTGCGGCCTCGTCGATCAGGCGCTCGATCATGTAGTTCACTTCGGGTTTGCCTGCGCCACGATAGGCGTCGATCGGCACGGTGTTGGTGAATACGCCGTGGACGTCCATGTAGATCGCGGGGATCACGTAGCCGCTGCCCATCGCGTTCGCCGGTGCATTGGTCGAGCTGCCCGGACCGCCCGAAGAGAGATACGCACCAAGATTGGCCACTGTCGAAACATCGAGTGCCAGGAAGCAGCCGTCCGCATCCAGCGCCAGCCGTGCGTGCGTTACGTTGTCGCGGCCCTGTGCGGTGGTGATGAAATCTTCTGCCCGCTCGCTCATCCATTTGACCGGCCTTCCGAGCGCACGCGCCGCCCAGAGCAGCATGACCCATTCGGGATAGAGCGCGTTCTTGACGCCGAAGCCGCCACCGACATCGGGGCACGCGACATGCATTTGTTCGGGTGGTACGCGGAATACGCTTTCGGCGAGCTGGGTCTGCAGCGCATGCACGCCGGCACCCGAGAACAGCAGGTGGTAACCCTCGGCATCATGGCGAGCGATCGCGCCGCGCGGTTCCAGTGCGGAAATCACAATGCGGTTGTTGATCAACTCCAGTTCGACGACATGGGCCGCGGCGGCGATTGCGGCGCGCACCGCCGGCTCGTCACCCTTTTGGAAGCGATACGACAGATTGCCCGGCGCCTGATCCCAAAGTTGCGCCGCACGCGGCTCCAATGCCGCAACGGCGTCGACCACCGACGGCAGTTCCTGCCAGTCCACAGCAACAAGTTCAGCGGCATCGCGTCCGGCGTCGCGCGTGTCCGCGACAACAAATGCGACCGGGTCGCCAACATGACGCGTGCGGTCGGCGGCAAGGGCCAAACGCGGCGGCACGATCATCGGCGCGATGCTTGCCACCGGCACCGTGCAGGGCAGCGGGCCAAGATTTGCGAGGTCCGTCGCGGTGAAGACGCCGAGCACGCCTGGCACTGCGCGCGCCGCGTCCGCGTCGATGCGCTTGATTCCGGCGTGAGCATGGGGCGAGCGGACGACCTGCATCCAGGTCTGATCCGGATAGTCGATGTCCTCGATGTACCGGCCGCGCCCGGTCAGAAAGCGCGCATCCTCCAGGCGACTTAGCGACTGGCCACGAAGCGCCACGCTACGCCGGTGCCGCTTGCGCGCCGCGCACGAGTTCGCCAGGCAAGGCTCCCGTCGGTTCGCCGTCGCGATATACCGGTACGCCCGATACGATCGTCGCCACGTAACCGTCGGCGCGCTGTACCAGGCGACGGCCGCCACTTGGCAAGTCATACGCGACCTCGGGAGGCCGCAACTGCAACCGGCCATAGTCGATAACGTTGATGTCGGCTTTATAGCCGGGGGCAAGCACTCCACGATCGCGCAACCCGATGGCGTCGGCAGGATCGCGTGTCACGCGCTTGATCGCCCAAGGCAGCGCGAATTTCGCGCCGCGTGTGCGATCACGCGTCCAGTGCGTCAGCATGTAGCTGATGGCGCTCGAATCGCACAGCACGCCGACATGCGCGCCGCCATCGCCAAGGCCGATGATCGTCGCGTCATGGCCAAGCATGTCGTGCACGGTGTCCAGGTTACCGTAGCTGTAGTTGGACAGGGGCCGATACAGGATCGCCTTGCCGCCGCGTTCAAGCAGCAGGTCGTAGGCAACGTCCTCCGGTGCACGCCCCTGGCGCGTAGCCATCGCAGCCGCGCTGGCTTCCGGCGCTGGTTCGTAGTCGGGCGGGTCGCCCAGCGGGAAAATCCGATCCCATTTGCCGACGCGTCGTTCGATGCCCGCGTTCTCATTCCTTTCCGCAATCAGACGCGCGCGGAACTCGGGCTGGCGCAGCGCCGCGATGCGCTGCTCGAACGGAAGCGACGCAATCGCCTGGTAGCTTGGCCGCCCGACAAACGGGTTTTGCGAAATCTCAAATCCGAGCAGTATGCCTGTCGGCCGCGTCAGCACCTGACCGAGCATCGGTAAGCCGGAGGAATTCGCTTCGGCAATCCAACTAGCAAGGCGGCGCCACTCCTCGGGTTTGTTGTCGCGCTGCAACAGCGTGATCGCCAACGGCCGCCGCGAAATCGCAACCAGACGTCGCAGCATGGCGAACTCGTCCTCGACATCGTCGAAGTCGGAAATCACCTGCATCCAGCCCTCGCCGAGATCGCGCAGCGCACCGGCAATAGCCGCCAGTTCCGCCTCCTCCGCGTTCAGCGTCGGGATGGAACGACCGTCCAGAGTCTTGTGGTTCAACGTGCGCGAAGTGGAGAAACCTAGAGCGCCCGCCTTGATCCCTTCCGAGGCCAGGTGCGCCATCGCGACGCGGTCCTGCTCGGTTGCGGGCTCGCGGTCGGCACCGCGCTCGCCCATGACGAACACCCGCAATGCCGCATGTGGCACCTGCGCTGCGATGTCCATGTCGTAGGGACGCGCGTCCAGCGCATCGAGGAAGTCGGGAAAACTCTGCCAGTTCCAGGGCAGGCCCTCGGTCAGCACGACTTCGGGAATGTCTTCCACGCCCTCCATCAACTTCACCAGCATGTCGCGTTGTGACGGCATGCAGGGAGCGAACCCGACGCCGCAATTGCCGAACAGCGTGGTGGTGACGCCATTCCACGACGAGGGCGTAATGCGGCTGCTCCAGGTCGCCTGTGCATCGTAATGCGTGTGCGGATCGATGAAGCCGGGTGTGACCAGCATGCCGCGTGCGTCAATCTCTTCCGCGCCTTTGGCTGGGACCTTGCCGATTGTTGTGATCTTTCCATCGGCGATCGCAACATCGGCTTCAAACGGATCGCCGCCAGTGCCGTCGATCACCGTGCCGTTGCGGATAACCAGATCGGTCATGGCGTCACAACCCCAATTTGGCGGCAAGGCCAAATCCCTGTGCCAGATCCTGCAGCTTCTTCCAGGTGGCGTCCTCCACCGGAATGCCATTCTTGCGTCGGTCCTGTTCGCGGCGGAACTCGATTTCGCCGGGGTACAGCACTTCGGTGAAACCCTGCGCCGGCGGTGTCGCCTTCAGGTACTGGGCGAACTCCGTTACCTCCTGCTTGAAAGTATCCAGATTGCGGAACGCGGCGACGTTGAACACCGCGATGAAGCAGCCGTCGTTGTGCCGCCCAGTCGGCTCGACGCCAAAGCCGAGGCCGGTCAGCAGGCCGGACAGAATTTCCACGATCGTCGCAAGACCGTAGCCCTTGTAGCCCTCGGCGCCACCGACCGGCAGCAGCGCACCGCCCTGCCGCAACACGCGCGGGTCGGTGGAGGGCTTGCCGTCGGCGTCGATCAGCCAGCCCGCCGGCACCTGCTCGCCGCGCGCAGTCGCGACGTTGATCTTGCCCGCGGCCGCCGCCGATGTCGCCATGTCGAAGAACAGCGGACCTTCCAGGTTCGACGGGATGGCGAAACAAATCGGATTGGTACCGAGCCTTGCCTTCGCGCCACCGAAGGGCGCAACGGCCTTCGCGCTGCGGCCGGAATCGGCGGTGATCATCGCGATCAGCCCCTCGCGCGCCGCCATCAGCGGATACGAAGCGAGCCGTCCGATATGGCTCTGGCGATATACGGTCGCGGCGGCGACGTTTTGCTTCTTCGCCTTGTCAATCGTGTAGCGCATCGCGCGGTCGGTCACGACGTAGCCAAAACCCCAGTTGCCATCGATCACAGTCGTAGTCGGCGTTTCCTCGATGATGTTCCACGGTGCGCCGGGCACGATGTGGCCGACCTTGATGCGGTCGATGTAGGTCGGGATCAGGATGATGCCGTGCGAATCATGACCGACCAGATTTGCGCCGATATTGTAGCGCGCGATCGTCGCTGCCTCCTCGGCGGATGCACCGGCCGCTTGTAGCAGCGCGTTGGCGATCTCCATCAGGCGATCGGCTGGAACGTTCGGCATGGTGTCCTCCCTGCCCGGTTGCCGTGAGCAAGGCGTTGAAGCCGGGCACTGTCAACCCCGGCGGGAATGGCGTAGCCTCACACCCACCGATGATGGGAGGAGCGGACCATGGCGAGCCAAGCAAGCGTCTATGCCAGCGTGGCCGGGACTGTCGGCCGAAGCGACAAAGACAAGGGAGCCGTCGGCGTGTTTCGCCGTCCGGCGGAGACCGGAGTGTGGGAACACGTGCTCAGCGAGTTCGACAGCAACACCGTTTACGTGCACCCGACTGATCCAAATATCGTGTTCGCCGGTACGCATGACGGCGTGTATCGCAGCACTGATCAAGGCAAGACCTTCAAGCGCGCCAACTTCCCCGACAAGGGGATGCAAATCTGGTCGTTTATGGTCGATGCCAGCAATCCGAAGCTGGTGTATGCAGGGGGCTCGCCGGTCGCGGTGTATCGCAGCGAGGACAGCGGCGAGACGTGGCGGAAACTGCCTGATCCCAACATGCCGACCAGATGTGTAATGCCGTTTGCCTGCCGCGTGATGCGCATGGCTCAGCACCCCAGCAAACCTGGCACGATCTTCGCCGCACTCGAGGTCGGCGGCGTGATGCGCACGACCGATGGCGGCGAGACCTGGAAGGATTGCAGCGACGCGCTTGTTCGTCTGGCGCAGCAGCCGCATTTGAAAAGCAAGATTGTCAGCGACACCTCGGACGAAGGCATGTTGGACGGCCACGCGATCGCCATCGCCACGGGCGATCCGGATGCGGTGATCGTTGCGGTGCGTATGGGCCTGTTCCGCACCGCGGACGGTGGCGAGAGTTGGCAGGACATGGAGGTTGGCCGCTTCTCGCCGACGACCTATGGGCGCGACATCAAGGCGTCACCAACGGATCCCAACACGCTTTACTCGGCTTTGAGCGTCGCGGCGGCGAGCAAGGACGGTGCGGTGTATCGCAGCCAGGACAAGGGCAATACTTGGCAGCGTTTCGACAAGGTACAGGTGCACGGCACGATCATGTCGGTGGCGCCGCACCAGACCGACCCGAAGCAGGTGTACCTCGGCGCGCGTTACGATGGCGAGGTGTTCGGCACGCTGGACGGCGGCGCGACCTGGCACTCGATGAACCTGCCGCAGGGAGTGAAGGACATCTATTCGCTGGCTTGCGGGTAGCCTCGCCCCTCAGCTTGCCCTCTCCCCTCTCCAGAAAGTGTCTGGAGAGGGGAGAGGGCGTCGCGCATCAGGCCAGCACGCCTAACTTACGCAGCCGGCCGACCTCGTCTGCCGAATAGCCTGCATCGCGCAGCACATCGTCGCTGTGTTGACCGACGGTCGGCGCTCGGCGCGGCGCAACCTTCGCTTCGCCCTCAAGCTGGAACGGGCTCGATACCGTCAGCGTCTTCCCGTCGGCGAACGGCACCAGCGCGCCGATCTCTTGCATCTGCGCATCGTCCACCACATCGTCGGTCTTGCCGACCACGCCGAACGTCACGCCCACACTGTCGAGGATCACGCGCCACTCCGCCATGTCGCGCGTGGCGAATATCGCATCCAATTCCACCACCAAAGCCTGCGCGTTCTGCTTGCGCCCCTCCTTCGTGGCGAAGCGTGAATCATCGGCGAGGTCCTCGCGGCCGATCGTGTTCAGCAGCGGGTGCCACTGCCGTTCCTCGTTCCATAGCGCCATGATGAACCAGCGGCCGTCGCGGCAGCGATAGTGGTTGGCGATAGCGTTCGGCGCCTGCTCGCGTGGCGGCCGATGCGGCACGGGTTCGCCGAACAGCCGGGTCTGAACAAAGCAGCCATTGGCCCACAGGCCGTTCTGCAGCAGCGACGAACTCACCACGCCGCCGAGCCCGGTCTTCTCGCGGCGGTACAGCGCAGTGACAATGGCGGCATAGAGACCGGTCGCACTGGGATGATCGCCCATGCCCGGCGCCGATCGCGCCGGCACTGTATCGGGGTCGGCGCGCACCGCATCCATCAGACCGGTACGCGCCCAGTAGGCCGTGGAGTCAAAACCAGTCTTCGCCGCCTCGTCGCCGGCCTCACCGTAAGCGGTGAAGGATGCGTAGATCAGCCGCGGATTCAGCGGCAGCAGATCGGCCGGCGCCAGCTTCAACCGATCGCGCACCGGCAGCGGGAAGTTGGTGACAAACACATCGGCGTCCGCGGCTAACCGATACAGCACGGCGCGGCCCGCCTCGTGCTTAAGGTCGAGCGCCAGACTGCGTTTGTTGCGCGATGTCAACTGCCAGTAGTAGTCGTTCGGCGCGCCGCTAGCGCTGCGCGCTCGCCAGGGATCGCCGGCGCCCGGCGGCTCGATCTTTATCACATCGGCACCGAAGTCCGACAGGATCGTCGCGGCCGCGGGGCCCGCGATCCAACTCGCGCAGTCGATGACCTTCAGGTCGGAGAACAGGTGCTCGGTCATTGTATTATGGCGCCTGGTTAGAAAATATGATTGTCCCGGACGCGGCGAACATGCCGCCTACTCCGTGGCAAACGGAAATCTTCGCTCCCGGAATCTGTGCCGGCGCAATCCCACGCATCTGCCGCACGCTCTCCTGCAACGCATACATGCCGTACATGCCGGAGTGCATATACGAGAGGCCGCCGCCGTTCGTGTTTAGCGGCAGCTTGCCACCCGGCGCCGTGTTGCGTTCTGCGATGAAGCGCCCGGCCTCGCCGCGCGGCACAAAACCCAGATCCTCCAGCCCGTACAATGGCAGATGCGCGAACGCATCGTAGATCATCAGATGATCCACGTCCTTGTGCGTGATCCCTGCCTCGCGGAACGCCGTCGGCCCCGCGACGCTGAATGCGCGCGACGAGGTGAAGCTTTCCATCTGGCTCACCATCGGTGTTTCGACACTCTCACCGGTGCCCAGAATATAGACCGGCTTTGTCGGGAAATCCTTGGCGCGGTCAGCGGAAGTCAGGATCAGCGCACCGCCGCCGTCGGTGACCAGGCAGCATTGCAGCAGGCGAAACGGATAGGCGATCATCCGCGAGCCGAGCACGTCTTCGACCGTGATCGGATTGCGGAACGTCGCGCGGGGATTCTTGCCAGCCCATTCGCGCTGCACCACCGCGACCATCGCAAGCTGCTCGTGCGTCACGCCGTAGGTCTTCATGTAGCGCAGCACCGGAATGGGAAACAGGCTCGGCGGACCCATCGGGCCGAACGGCTGCTCGAACTGGCCATTCAGACTGGACGGCGGCACCGGCCGAGGGCCACGGCCGATCCCGGAACGGCCGCTTTCGCCGTGGGTGACCAGGATCGTCTTCGCCAGCCCCGCCTCGATCGCAGCTGCCGCGTGGCGGACATGGATCATGAACGAACAACCGCCCACGGACGTGCCATCCACCCAGGTCGGTGTAATGCCCAGGTAGTGCGCGATCTGCACCGGTGTCTCGCCGGCGGTGGCGACGCCGTCGATGTCCTTCGGCTTCAGCCCGCAATCCGCCATCGCGTTCAGCGCCGCATCGGCGTGCAGCTGGATCTGCGATGTGTCCGGAATGACGCCAAGCTTCGTACTTTCCGCGGCGCCGACGACGGCGACTGTGTTGTGCGGCATCGGCCTTACCCCTTCGCCGGGCGGAACAGCGGCAGCGTGATGGTGTCATTCTGTTTCGCGAACACCACCTCAAGCGGCATGTCGAGTACCAGCGCCTCCGGTGTCTGCGGGCATTCGACAATGTTGGTCATCATGCGAGGACCTTCGGCAAGCTTCACCACGGCGATCGCGTAGGGCGGCTCGAAGCCGGCCACCTTGCGGTGGTGGATCACATAGGTGTCGAGGATCGCCTTGCCGCTGGCCTTGAACACCGACACGTCGCGTGACGCGCAGGCGGGGCAGAACGGCCGCGGCGGGAAATACACCTTGCTGCATGCGTCGCAGCGCTGCAGGCGCAGCTCGCCCGCGTGCGTGCCTTCCCAGAAATGCTGTGTTTCAGGCGTGGGTTGGGGCAGGGCGCGGCCTGGCTCTGGCATCGGGCGTTCCTCGATTCAATTGGTCGTGGGCTTGCGGCGGCCGGCGACGTAGGTGGCGCCATCCGGACCGGCATGCTCGGCGTGGCGGCAGCCGTTTGTCATGCTGAACGTATCGCCCACTTTATAGGTATTGCGCTGGTCCGCGACGACGATCGTCATCTCTCCGGCGACGACCATCAGGCGAGCGTCGAAGTCGTGCGCGTGCTCCGGATTGACGGCGCCGGGCTGCATCGTGTTGACGACAACCTGATACCCTTCGAGCTGCAGCTCGGCCTCGAATGCGGTTCTATCCATGGCTGGCATCCTTTCATTGGTCCCGGGCAAAGCTAAGACGGTTTGCGTATGGCTGGCAACGCAGCGGCGGCAAAGCCGCCAAACAATACCTTCTCCGCGGCCCTTCGCGGCTCTCCGCTGCCCTCCGCGTAATAATCGGTAGGACGGACCACGACAGCTCAACCTCCATGGGCACCAACGGCTGGTGCTGACAGATCGTTAAGGATTTACGCGGAGAACAGCGGAGGGCCGCGAAGGGCCGCGGAGAAGGTCTTGATGCTGCTGCAGCGCGATCTTACTGAACGTGTCATCGGGTTGGCGATCACCGTGCACCATGAACTTGGGCCTGGATTACTCGAATCGGTCTATGAAACGTGCCTCGGCCTCGAATTGACGCAGGCTGCCATCCCATTCAGACGTCAGGCGTCCATCCCGGTCAGCTATCGTGGCATGCAACTGACCACAGGGTTCCGAGCTGATTTCCTGATCTGTGAAGATCTGATTGTCGAGATCAAGGCCGTCGATCGTCTGCTGTCGACGCATGAGGCCCAGCTCTTGACCTACCTGCGGATGAGCGGCTGTCAGGTCGGACTGCTGCTGAACTTCAACGCACTCCGTCTGAAAGATGGCCTGCGGCGCCTCGTGCGAAGCCAGCAACCTGAGTCTGACTGAATCACCCCACCAGCACGGCCTTGCCGATTACCTTGCGCTCGATCACCGTCTGCATCGCATCGGCTGCGTGCGCAAGCGGGAAGCGATGCGAGATGCGCGGCTTCAGCTTGCCCTGCGCGGCGAGGTCGGTCAGCGCGTTCATGTTGGCGATCGCCAGCGCCGGGTCCGCTTCGTTCAGGCCGCCGATGCGCACACCGATCGCGTCGATGCCCTTGATCAGCAGGTAGTTGCTGCGAATGTTGGTGGGACCGCCGCCGAGGAAGCCGAGGATCAGCAGCCGCCCGCACCAGGCCAGGCAGCGCAGCGACTCATCCGACACCTGCGCGCCGATCGGATCATAGGCGATATCGACGCCGCGCCCGCCTGTCAGTTCCTTTACCTTGTCCATGAATCCGCCCTGGTAGTCGATCGCGTGATCAGCGCCTTCCTCCAGGCAGGCGTCGCGTTTCTCGTCTGTACTCGCGGTGGCGATCACCTTTGCGCCGAACAGTTTAGCTACCTGGATCGCCGCGATGCCGATGCCGCCGGCAGCGCCGTGCACCAGCACCCATTCGCCGGCCTTCATGCGGCCGCGTTGCAGCAGAGCATGATAGGCGGTGCCATACGCGCCACGGAACACGCCCGCCGCTTCCAGGCTCATGCCCTTAGGCACCAAATCGCACAGTGCGGCCTTGGCGTTCCCGAGTTCGGCGCAGGCGCCGAGGCTGTGCCGGCTCATCACCTTGTCGCCGGTGCGGAACTGCGTCACGCCGAGCCCGACGGACACCACCACGCCCGCCGCCTCGCTGCCGGGGATGAACGGCGGCTCGGGGCGGAATTGGTATTTCCCTGCCAGCATCAGCACATCGACGTATTGGACGCCGCGCGCCTCGATGCGGACCTGCACTTCGCCGGGACCCGGCGGTGGTGGATCGGGCACGTCACGGAGCGCCAATACTTCTGGACCGCCGAATGCCTCGCACACCACCGCTTTCATCTGCATAATCCCTTGTCACCGGGGGCGCAGTATTGCCTTGTCATCTCCGCGGCGCCACAAGCATCGGCCCGTACTTCGCAAGGAACAGGGCGAAGGCGCCGATCCATGCCAGCCCGGAGAATTCGATCAGGTCCGCCTGCGCCTCGATCGACCACGCGGCGGCTATACGCAGCAAGGCCGACGCGCTCACCAGCGCATAGAGCGTGATGGTTGCCGCATCCGCGTGCAGCGCACGGCCGGTGTGGCCGAGTATCGCGCGTGTCATCACCGCAAGGATCATCGTGCCCATCGCGCCTGCAGTCAGCGCGTGCAACGCGGCGGCGACCGGGACGGCGTTGGTGAGAACCGATAGCCCGAGCAGGGCTACGCCGGCCACCAGCCAGAGATAGCCGACATGCAGGACCAGCAGCATCGGTTCGGGGAGCGTTGCCACGCCGCGCCAGGTTCCCAGCCGGGCGGCATTCAACACCGCTGCAGCCAGCAGCAGAAACCCCATCGGCTGCAAGTCCGGCAGGAATGCCCAGCCGATCATTCCCGCATGCAGCGTGCCGAGCGCTACGCGGTCTAGTATGCCGGCGGGCGGCGGCACGTGAGATATGCCTCGCGTCATAAGCCAGTTGCGCGTGAACGCCGGCACGATCCGTCCGCCGATCACCGAGATCAGCACGATCACCGCGGCAACGCCGAGACGCCAGCCAAGCCCGATCGGAATTGCCACACCGAGCGACTGCAGATGCATCAACAGGTTGGCGATCGCCAGCACGATCACCGGCGCGAGCAGCGGATAGTTCCGCCTGTTGCCGGCAGCGACGAGTTCGCGCGCGGCGACCGTTTCCAACGCGACCGCGAAAGCGAGGTCCGCCGCCGGTGCGAGCCAGCCGGGGATCAACGCCGAGGTCAGACAGGCGACCCGACCGAGCAGCCACAATGCCGCAAGCACCGCAAGCGGCGTTCCCGCGACCGGCGCGCGATTGGTCCAGTTCGGGATCGCCGTGAGCAGAAAGCCCCCGATCGCGGCCATGATGAAACCGAACAGCATCTCGTGGATGTGCCAGCTCATCGGATCGAAGCGGCTCGGCAGATCGATGCCGCCGGCGAGCAATGACAGCCACAACGCCAGAGATACCGCCGACCACGTCGTGGCGGCGAGGAAGAACGGACGGAAGCCGGCAGTCAGCAGCGGAGGCATCAGGTCCACTTTGCAGCGATGGGCGCTGTATCCATAATCGCACAACAGCAGCGAGGAGACACGGCCATGTCAGGTGCCAACACGTTCAAGTTCGTCATGCTGCCGCCGCAGTCGGAGATCACGCGCGGCTGGGGCAGGCAACTCGCCGATGCGATGCCCGAGGTGCGTGTGGTGATCGCGGAGGATCAGGCTGCGGCGGAACGCGAGATTGTCGATGCCGAGGCGGCATTCGGCCGGCTGCCGCGCGAGGTACTCGCGAAGGCGCGCCGGCTGCGTTGGCTGCAGGCGCCGCAGATCGCGCCCCCGGCGGGATACTATTATCCCGAACTGATCGAGCATTCGCTTACCGTCACCAACTTCCGTGAGATATTCAACGACCACATCAGCGCGCACATCATGGCCTTCGTGCTGGCCTTTGCGCGCGGGCTGCAGACGTACATCCCGCAGCAGCTTCGCCGCGAGTGGAAGAAGCCGGGCGACAACAGCGACGTGGTGCATCTGCCGGAGGCGACGGCGCTGATCGTCGGCGTCGGCGGGATCGGGGCCGAGACCGCGCGGCTTGCCGCCGCGTTCGGCATGACAGTGGTGGCGACCGACGCGCGGCGCACCGCCGCTCCGCCCGGCGTGACAGAACTTCATAAGCCGGCTGCGCTCGACACGCTGCTGCCGCGGGCGGATTTCGTCATCCTGACGGTGCCGCATACCCCCGCCACTGAGGGCTTCATGAACCGTGCGCGCTTCCAGCGCATGAAGCGCAGTGCGTTTTTCATCAACATCGGCCGCGGGTTGACCACGAAGCTCGATGACCTGGTGGCGGCGCTGAACGCGGGCGAGATCGCCGGCGCGGCTCTGGATGTTTACGAGCAGGAGCCGCTGCCCGCGGAACATCCGCTGTGGACGATGCCGAACGTGCTGTTGACGCCGCACATGGCGGGGCACGGACCGTATCTGGATGATCGGCGCTACCAGATCATGATCGACAACTGCCGTGCCTTCCTGGATGGCAAGCCGCTGCGCAATGTCGTCGACAAGGCCACCTGGTTCTGAAGGAAACGCGCGGATGAGCACACTGGTGGTGGTCTACGATCTGGAGCCGGGCGGCAGGCGGGTCGTGGAGGATGCGCTGGGCGGCGCGGCGGAGGCGATCTACCTGACCGATCTCGGTGACGCGGCGCGGGCGGATGCGCTGCGCAAGGCGGACGCCGTGCTGGCGCGCACCACCCGGGAACTGCGTCAGGGGGAAATCGCGCTGCTGAAGGACGCGCGCCTGGTCCAGTTCATCAATGCCGGCATCGACTTCGTGCCTCTCGCCGACATGCCCGCGGGCGTCCCGGTGGCGACCAACGGCGGCGCCTATGCCGAACCGATGGCGGAGCATGCGCTGGCGATGGCTCTGGCCGCGGCGAAGCGGTTGCTGGTGGAGCATGCGGCTCTGGCGCGCGGCGAGTTCAACCAGTTCAACCGGAACCGAATGTTGGCCGGCGGCGTGTGCGGCATCCTGGGGTTCGGCGGCATCGGTGTCGCCACGGCACGACTGGCGCGCGGGATTGGCATGCGTGTTCATGCGATCAACCGGCGCGGCACCAGCGACGAGCCGACCGATTGGATCGGCACGCCGGAGCGGCTGGATGCGTTGCTCGAAGCGTCGGATCTGTTGGTGATCTGCACGCCGCTGACGCCCGCCACGTTGGGGATGATCGGCGCGCCGCAACTCGCACGGATGAAGGAGGACGCAATCCTGGTGAATGTGGCGCGCGGCGAGATCGTCGATGAGCGTGCGCTGTATGAACGGCTGCTGGAGTATCCGAAGTTCACCGCCTGCATCGATGCGTGGTGGATCGAGCCGATACGCCACGGGACGTTCCGCATGAACCAGCCGTTCATGTCTCTGCCGAACGTGATCGGCTCGCCGCACAACTCGGCGGCGGCGATATCGGGGACGGGTGCGGTCGGCCTGCGGCGCGCGATCGCGAATATCCGGCGTGCGCTGGCCGGGGAGACGGCGCTGTACCAAGTGCCGCCGGAAGATCGGATGATGTAGCGCCACGCGCCCCTAACAATGATGCGCCGGTTACTGCGCCGCCGTCATGCCGAGCCCCGGGTCGGGCCAAAGGCCCGCCCGAGGACAGGCTCCGGTCGGCATCCACGTCGTTATCGCTTTGATCAGCAAAGACGTGGGTGGCCGGCCTTCGCCCACCATGACGAAGAATGCGAGGTCGGATGAGGTTCACCCTCCCTGCGCCACCAGCCGTGCAAACTCCGAAAGCTGATCCGCCTCCACATCCGACACCGCGTAGTAGGTGATGCCGCCGTGCCGCCACATGACCACGTTGAACCCCTGCCGTGCCTCCGCGTGGAACGGTTCGTCGGCCTTCCCGGGTGATGCCCAGGCGAACAGGTTGATCACGTGCTTCGCGCGCCGGTACACCACTGCCGCCGCCTGGTGGCCATCGACATAGTCAAGCCGGCCACCGATCAGCGGGAACCCCTCGTCCTTCAGATCGCGCACCGGCGGCGACACATCCAGCCGCTCCGACAGCCACGGCTTGACCGTGTGCTGATCGCTGGTCGGCACGTCAGTCAGATGATCGGCCTGCATGGAGCGGATGTGGCTGCCGATCACGCCCTGCATCAGGTCGTCCTGGCCGTCCGGCCGTCCACCCAGCACCAGAACGGTCAACGCCACGCCGGCCAATGCGCCTGCCAGTCCCGTGCCGGCCATGCCAAACGCGGGCCAGCGGAACCATGGCCGCGACGCCACCGCCGCGGACGCGGGCGGCGCCTCGCGCTCCAGTGCCGCGCCAATACGCGCCGCCAACCCCGGCGGAGCGCGATGATACGGCAGATTGGTACGGATCGCCGCCTGCATGGCGCGCAACTCCTCCAGCTTGGCGGCACAGGCGTCGCAGCCCGCGACATGGCGGTTCACGCGCAACCGCTCGAACGGTCCCAGCGCGGCGTCGAGTAGCCCAGACAGCAGTCCGGCCGCGCGATTACACTCCATGTGCGTTCTCCGTCTCGGCCCGCTGCAGCCACAGGTTCCGCAGGCTGAGCCGCGCCCGTGCGAGACGCGACATCACCGTCCCGATCGGCACGCCCGTCACGGCGGCAATCTCCTTGTAGGCAAGGTCCTCGACCTCCCGCAGCAACAGTACCTCGCGATACTCCGCCGGCAGTTGCTCCATCAGCCGGCTCAGGGTCTGGCTGTCGATGCTCTCCAGCAGCAGTGCCTCGGGATCGCGCGGACGGCTGCCCCACATCGTTTCCTCGCTGTCGGCTGTGTCCGCCACGGGCGTATCGGGCTGGAACACCATGCGCCCGGAGCGGTTTTCCTTCACCCAGTTGACGAAGGCGTTGCGAACGATGGTCAGCAGCCACACGCGGAAATTCCCTCCCTGGAAGGTATCGAAGTACCGAAAAGCCCGCAGATACGCGTCCTGCACCACGTCCTCGGCATCCGACGGATTACGCGCCAGCCAGCGGGCAAGGTTGTAGGCGGCATCGAGATGCGGCAACGCGAGCAACTCGAAGCGTCTGCGTCGATCGTCGTGGGCCAAGGCAATGGTCCTGACTTATGCGTTCCGCTGTAGCGTCCCTTTGGGGGCTCCCGGGTTCCATACCCGGCGGAGCGTCATCTTATTCCTGAAATCGGCGGGAATAACCAAGCAGCGGAACCGGTAGTGCCTGCAACCGGGGCCGGAGGGCGGACCCGGGCCAGCAGGAGTTCATCCATGAGCAGCGATTCGATCATCGAGCCGGGCGACATGCAGCGCCGCGGCTTTCTGAAGTGCATGACCTGGGCCGGCACCGCCATGGTCTGGACCGTGGCGGGCGGCGTGCCGCGCTCGCGCCTGATCGGCAGCGCCGAAGCCGCCACGAACGAAGGTTTCACGTTCGTGCAATTCAGCGACAGCCATATTGGCTTCGACAAGCCGGCCAATACCAACGTGACGGCAACATTGCAGGACGGGCTGAGCAAGATCGGCACGATGCCGACCAAGCCAGCCTTCATGATCCACACCGGTGACCTCACGCATCTGTCCAAGCCGGCGCAGTTCGACACGGTGCAACAGCTTCTGGGCACGACGAAGCTCGACCTGCACACGGTGCCCGGCGAGCACGACATCCTGGAGGAGGAGGGCAAGAGCTATCTCAACCGCTTTGGCAAGGGCACCAAGGGTGACGGCTGGTACAGCTTCGACGCCAACGGTGTGCACTTCATCGGCTTGGTGAACGTGGTCAACCTGCAAGGCAACGGCCTCGGCGCGCTTGGTCACGAGCAGCTGGATTGGCTGGAGGACGACGTGAAGCACCTGACCGCGAGCACGCCGATCGTCGTGTTCGCGCATGTGCCGCTATGGGTCGTCTATGCCGACTGGGGCTGGGGCACATCCGACGGCGCGCAGGCGCTGAGCTACCTGAAAAAGTTCGGCTCGGTCACCGTGCTGAACGGCCACATCCACCAGACGATGCAGAAGGTGGAGGGCAACGTCGCGTTCCATACGGTGTGCTCGACCGCGTTCCCGCAGCCGGCGCCCGGAACGGCCAAGGGGCCGGGGCCGATGCTGGTTCCGGCGACGGAACTGAAACAGCATCTTGGGATCGCGCGCGTGAGCCTCGTGTCGTCAAACGCGCCATTGGCCATCGTCGACACGCCACTCGCAGTCTGAAGGACCGACCATGACTGGCATACTGGAACCGGGCGCATGCGCCCGGCGCTCTCTGCTGCGCCGTGCGCTGGGTGCAGGCGTCATTGTTCTGATCGGTGCAGCTGCGCGCAAGGCCGCCGCACAGGAAGGCGAAGTGGTGATCGACAACTTCACCTTCTCGCCGACGCCGCTTGTCGTAGGTCTAGGAAGCGACGTGACGTGGGTGAACCACGACGACATTCCCCACAGCATCGTCTGCCCCGCGCTGAACGTGAAGTCGCATCCGATGGATACGGACGAGAGCTTTGTGCATCGGTTCGAGCAGGCTGGAACCTATGAGTACATGTGCGGGCTGCATCCGCATATGCGTGGGCAGATCACGGTGAAGGCGTAGGAACGATACCCCTCCCCCCAACCCCTCTTGCAAGGGGAGGGGGCGTAGTGCGCCACAACACTCCCCCTCCCCTTGCGGCAGGGGGTTGGGGGGAGGGTCAGCTAATCGCACCCGCCTGCCGCAATTCGGCAATCCGCTCTGCCGAATAGCCAAGTGCGGCAAGTATCGCGTCGGTATGTTCGCCGGCGCGCGGCGGTTGCATCCGGAGCGCGGGCGACTCGTCGTCGATGCAGAACGGCAGCCCCGGCAGGTTTGCCACGTTGCCCCTCGGCATGGCGATCGCAAGCGCCCGGCCGAATGCATTCAGTTGCGGATCGTCGAACAGATCCGACGGCGTTCGCACCGGCGAGAAGGGGATATTCGCTTCGTCCATGATTATCTCGAGGTCGGCAATCGCATGCTGGGCCACGATCGCCGCCACAAGTTCGCGCAGCGCTGGGCGATTCTGCACGCGATCGGCGTTGCTGCGGAAGCGCTCGTCTGCCAGCAGATCAGGGCGTTCGAACCTGTCGCAGAACGCACGCCAGTGATTGTCGGAGGTAATGCCGATGAACAGCTTCTCCCCATTCAGCGTGGCGAAGGTTTCGTAAATTCCCCACGCGCCGCTGCGGGCCGGCATCGGCGGCGAAGGCGTACCGGTGGCAGCCTCGCCCGCCATATGCTGACCCACCAGGAACGCTGACGATTCATACAAGGCACTGGTGATCTTGCGACCCAGATCGTCCTTGTCGCGCTGCCGCAACGCCGCAAGCGTGGCAAGCGCACCCATCACGCCGCCCATGATGTCGATCACCGAGGACCCGGCACGCAGCGGCTGACCGGGCGGACCAGTCATGTAGGCAAGCCCGGTCATGTACTGCGCGATCTCGTCGAGCGACGGGCGATGTTCGTAGGGCCCTGGCAGGAAGCCCTTCAGCGCGCAGTAGATCAGCCGTGGATTGAGCGCGTGCACGGAATCCCAGCCGAGCCCTAGCCGTTCCATCGTGCCCGGGCCAAAATTCTCGATCAGCACATCGGCCTTGCGCACGAGATCCTGCGCAACCGCCAACCCGTCAGGTGATTTCGCGTCGATGCAGATGCAGCGCTTGTTGCGGTTGAAATAGGCAAAGAACCCCGTGGCAAAACCGTGCAGGCGCCTTGTGCGGTCGCCATCCGGCGCCGGCTCCACGCGGATCACGTCGGCGCCGAGATCGGCGAGAACGACACCGCAGGACGGACCCATCACGGTGTGGCTGAATTCCAGCACGACGATGCCTTCAAGCGGCAGAATTGCCATCGGGAAAATCCAGCTCCTTCGTGAAGATCAGCCGATCCTCTCTGTCCACTGCGAACACTTGTCAACCCGGACGCGCAATGTGCGTTTGACCGTCATGCAGAACAATGACGCGATCGCCTGCGCGGAATCCGACCCGGTTGATCTGCACAACAGAAATCGTCGCACCTCCATCGATCTGCACGATGAATTCAGTCAATTGGCCGCTGCCATTTTCGATCGGCGTTGTTGCACCATTCGCATCCGCAAGCAGCGCGACACGCCATGCGGGCTGATCGCTCTGCATCGTCACAACACGCAGCGACAGGATTGTGCCCTCGGTCGCCGTTGCGGGACGAGCGATTGTTGCGGCTGACGTGGCAGTATTGCTGACAGCCTGGGCGCATCCGGCGACGCCAAGCAGAGCCAGCAGGGCCACCTTGCCGGCGAGCGTCATTTTGCGTCCTCCCCTCCGTCGTTCGGCGATCTTAGCCCCCGCGGTGGCTGCGCCCAATTGTCTTGCGAATTGCCGGTACCGTTGCGGTACCCGTCAGGTCATTAACCTATACGAGATGATCTTGCAGAGAACTGCGATCTGGGATAATGGCTTAGGGGCGAATCCTGACTGCTTACCTGAGCGACGGCCATCCGGCCGCCGTGCCCTCCGGCCATTCCGGCCGCGCCACGACGACAGGGGTCTGTTGCAGATGACTCGTGCCAACGGTTGCGATTATCCGGCCCTCCCGCATATGTCGCTGCTGCGTGGTGTCGGCTGTGTTGCCTTGTTGGCGCTACTTGCGGCCTGTGCCGGCAATGCGCCGCAACGAAGCTCCACCCAGGAGGCTGCGCGCTACGCCGCGCATGCCCGCTCCAGCTACAAGCCGCCCGGTCCACCGGAAGATCCGTGGGGGCCGTATATTCACGAGTCCTCAAACCGGTTCGACGTGCCGGAGACCTGGATCCGGTCGGTCATGCGCGTCGAATCCGGCGGCAACGAGTATCTGAGCGGCCAGCTCATCACATCCAGCGCCGGCGCCATGGGGCTGATGCAGGTGATGCCGGAAACCTACGACGAACTGCGCGACCGCTACGGCCTGACCGACGATCCCTACGATCCGCACCAGAATATCCTGGCGGGCACCGCGTATCTGCGCGAGATGTACGACATCTACGGCTCGCCTGGCTTCCTTGCCGCATACAATGCAGGGCCTCGGCGACTAGACGACTACCTGAGCAACAGCCGGCCGTTGCCCGACGAGACGCGGCGCTATGTCGCGATGATCGGGCCCAACATCCAGGGTGTCTATCCGGTGAACCGTTCGCCGGCCGAGGACTACGCGATGAATGCGCTGCCGATCGATATCCCGCCTGGGACGCGCTATGGCCGCGCGGTACAGCTGGCCAGCAGCCGCAGCGGCGGCGGCGGCGGTCGCGTGCCGGCGCGGGGTTCGTATCAGACAGCCCAGTTGCCGGAGCCGCCGCGGCCGATGGCCCAGTCGCTGCCGCAGCAATACGCACTGGTGGTTCCGCCGCCGGCTCCGTCCAGGCCGCACGGCTTCCGGATCATCCCCCAGGCGATGGCCGAACCGGCGCCGGTGCACAATGGCGGCTCGGTCTCTGGCCAGTGGGCTATCCAGGTCGGCGCCTATTCGAGCGAGGGGCTCGCGCAGGCCGCGGTCGGCACGGCGCGCGAGCGGGCGCACGCGGAGCTGGCCATTGCGCACGTGTCCGTGGCCGGGGTGCACCATTCGCACGGCGTGCTGTACCGCGCACGGCTGACCGGTTTGTCGCGCGACGCCGCGGTGCAGGCGTGCGAGCGGCTCGCGCACGGCCGCGCGGGCTGCATGGTCCTGTCGCCGGAAGCGCAGTCCTAGCGATACCCATCAGGGCCGGGCAACCAATTCGTTATAGGCGGCGCGCGCACCGGTGAAGCCGCCGGACGCGAGGCCATCAAGGTACTGTTCGGTCGCCGGCCGTAGCGCCGCGCGCCATGCCGCGAGAACTGCCGTGTCAGGAACAATGATCTCCTGCCCAGGCCCCGTGGCTCCGTCGCGAACCGGCTTGTCCCACTTGTTCCATAGCTGGCCAAAGCGGTCCACCAATGCCTCGTTGGAAAGTTCGTCGATCGCGGCGCGGACTTCGACGGGAAGGCTGGCGAACTTCTCCATGTTCATCACCACGAAGAACACCGAGGTGTAGAAGGCGATGTCGGTATGCAATTTCATGGCGTCGTTGAATCCCGGAAGCGGATTGCCCCAGTTGGTGACGATACCATCGATCTTGCCGTCCCTGACGGCGGGCATGACGTCGTTCACCTGCAGGATGGCGGGAATCGCGCCGATCGATTCCAGCGCCACCGCGACCGTCCTGTTGGGCGCACGCAGCCGCACGCCCTTCAGATCGGCCGGGCCGCTGATGCGTTTGTCCGCTGTGTGGATCAGGCCAGGGTTGTGCACAAACAATGCGAGCACCTTGTAGTCCTGGTATTCGCTGCCAAGCATCCCGCCGTTGTAAAGTTTCCAAAGGGCGCGCGAACCGTTCTGCGCATCGTGCACGACGAAAGGCAGCTCGATGATCGAGCTGCGCGGAAACCGATCGCCTTCGGCGCCGCGCAGCCCGAGCGCGATGTCGATCGTGCCGTCCCTGACCTGCGTCGCCTGCTTCGTCACTTCGCCGAACGGCGAACTGCCGTTGTAGATCTCGACCTTCACCTTGCCGCCGGTCTTCGCTTCAAGTTCCCTGACCCAGGGTTGCGCGAAATCGACTTCGAAGAAGCTGGTCGGTCCCAGGAAGTGACTGAGCTTCAGCGTGATCGTTTGTGGAGTTGCGTCGGCGATCGCCGAGGACGGTGCGATGACGGTGGTCACTGCGAGAAGAACGAAGCCAATGTACAGCGTGCAACGCATCCGCATTTTCCTACCTGATGGCGCCGAGTCTGCCGCGCTGCCTTGCCGCAGCCAACCCCCGGCGTCACACTGAGCGGAACGGGGCGCGTGGACCCCGCGCACCGTCACCGCCGGGGAATATCCGACATCATGCCTGAAGCCAGATTCGCCAGTCTCACGCCACTACTAGCACCGCGCTCAATCGCAATCCTGGGCGCATCCAACGATCCGACTCGGATCAGCGGAAGGCCGATCGCTTATATGAAATCGCAAGGCTTCAAGGGCGCGATCTACCCGGTGAACCCAAACCGCAAGGAAGTGCAGGGCCTGAAAGCCTATCCCTCGGTCGCCGATCTGCCCGAGACACCCGATGTCGCCATCGTCGCGATTGCCGCCGAACACGCCGTGCAAGGCGTCGAGGACCTCGCAAGGCGCGGTGTGAAGGGCGCGCTGGTGTTCACCGCCGGCTTTGCCGAGATGGACGAAGCCGGCGAGGAAGCGCAGAACCGCATGGTTGCGTCGGCGCGCGAATACGGGATGCGCATACTCGGTCCCAACTGTCTCGGCGCGTTCGACAGCCGCACTGCCTACTACGCGACGTTCTCCTCGTCGTTCGACAGCGGCTGGCCGGTGCCCGGCCGCATCGGCATCGCGTCGCAGTCGGGCGCGTACGGCACGCATCTCTACACGCTGGCGCGCAACCGCGGCATCGGCGCGTCGCTCTGCATCATGACCGGCAACGAGGCCGATGTGACGGTGGGCGAATGCATCGGCTGGCTCGCCGAGAATCCGGAAGTGGACGTGATCGCCGTTTACGCCGAGGGCATCCGCGAGTCGGCGGGATTGATCGCGGCATTTCAGGCGGCGCGTGCGGCAAAGAAGCCGATCGTCATGCAGAAGGTCGGTCGCAGCGAACTCGGCACCAAGGCGGCGAAGTCGCACACTGCCTCGATCGCCGGCGACGACGCGGTGACCGAGGCGGTGATGGCCGAGTTCGGCGTGGTGCGCGCGCGCAACTCCGAGGAGATGCTGGACATCGCCCACACCGCAACCCGGAAGATCTATCCGGCACGCAACACGCTCGGCGTGATCACCGTGTCCGGCGGCGCCGGCGTGCTGATGAGCGACGTTGCCGATAGCGTCGGCCTGCCGATGCCGGAGATGCCGGAGGCGACGCAGAAGATGCTTCGCGACCTGGTACCGTTCTGCGCGCCGCGCAATCCGGTGGATGCGACGGCACAGGTCAGCAACGACGTCACGCTGATCAATAAGTTCACCGATGCCATGATCGGCGAAGGTGGCTACGCATCGGTGCTCGGCTTTTTCAGCATGACGGCATCGTCGCGCCGCTGGCCGTCGATCCGCGAGCAGCTCAATCTGGTGAAGGCGAAATACCCCGATCGGCTCTACGTTTTATCGGTGATCACGCCGCAGGCACGGCGGAATGAGCTGGAAGCCGATGGCTGGGTGGTGCACGAGGATCCGACGCGCGCGGTCACCGCGATTGCCGCAATGGGCCGCTACGGTGCCGCATTCGGCGCCGTGGAGCCGGCGCTGCCGCCGTCGGTGGGGTCGGTCGTGCTGCCGGCCGCGACGCCAAGCGAGGCGGAATCCAAACGGTTGCTGGCCGCTTCCGGTATCCTGTCCGCGCCGGAGCAGCCGTGCGACAGCGCGGCGGAAGCCGTGGCGGCGGCGGAGCTTTTCGGTTTCCCCGTGGTGATGAAGATCCTGTCGCCTGATATCCTGCACAAGTCCGAGATCGGCGGCGTATTGCTCAACGTCGGCGATGTCGCGGCGGTGCGTGACGGCTACGACTTGCTGCTCGCGCGCGCCAAACGGGCGGCCCCGACCGCCCGCGTCGAGGGTGTGCTGGTGGCGAAGCAGTTGCAGGGCGGCGTTGAGTGCATCCTTGGCATCCACCGCGATCCTGTATTCGGACCGATCGCGATGTTCGGCCTTGGCGGCATCTTCGTCGAGGTGATGAAGGACGTTGTGTTCCGCCGCTGTCCGTTCGGCGACGATGTGGCGGATGCGATGATCCGCTCGATCAAGGGCGCACCGCTGCTGCTGGGCGCGCGCGGCCGGCCGCCGGTTGACATCAAAGCGCTGGCCCACATGCTCGCGCGATTGTCCGCGTTCGCACACGCGGCCGGACCTCGCCTGGCTGCGATCGATCTCAACCCGGTGTTCGCCATGCCGGAGGGGCAGGGCGCATTCGCCGCGGATGCGGTGGTCGAGGTAGGAGAGTAGCGCCGCCGCTTTCTCGTCATCCCCGCGAAAGCGGGGACCCAGGCACGACAGCACCGTGCTGCGCGCCTCGGTCCCCGCTTTCGCGGGGATGACGATAAGGGGAAGCGTGGATGACGAAAAGGAAGCGGGAATGACGGATTACACTTACTTACGACGTGACCTCCTCAACGCCGGCCACGCGCACGCCACCGCCGCGAAATGCCAGGAGTGCCGTGGCGGCAGCCGCGATGAGGGCGAACAGGCAGGCACTTAGAAAGATCTGCGTCGGCGCCAGCCCGCGCGCCAGAAGGTAGCCGCCCAGCACCGGTGCTGCGATGCCGCCGAGCCGCCCTATTCCGAGCGCCCAGCCGAGGCCGCTGGCGCGCATGCGCGCCGGATAGAGCTTCCCGCAGGTCCCGTTGGCGCCGGTCTGGCTGCCAATGATCGTCGCCCCGGCCAGGAATGTCATCAACAGCAGCATTGCATAGGGCAGCGCGACCAGGGCGATCACCGCGATGAACACGGCGCCGGCGGCGTAGTGCAACGCCAGTGTGCGTTCGGGTCCGATCCGGTCGATCGCCAGGCCGAGATACAAAACGGCAAAGATTGCGCCGAAGTCCCGCATGCTCGAGGCGAACACAGCCTGTGAGGGGGTGAAGCCGATCAGGTTCAAAACTGTCGGCATCCAATAGGCGAACAGGAACAGGTTCAACAGGCTGCAGAAGTAAACGATCCACAGCAGGACAGTCTGGAGGGCATAGTCTTTACCGAACAGCATCCTGACAGGATTTCCCTGCGCGACATCGACAGGACCGCTCTGCGTCGGAACAATGTTGAGGCGCTGAAGCAAGGCGGCGTGGCGTGGTGACAGATTGTCCCTGGCGGCCAGGAACCGCGGCGACTCCGGCAGCCATAACGCCAGCGCCGGCACCAGAAGCAGCGGGAACACGCCGCCGAGGACAAAGATCACCGGCCAGTCGAAATGTGTGAGCAGCAATGCCACGATCTGTCCGCCGACGAAGCCGCCTAGGGGCGCGCCGGTGAAGGTGATCATGATCATCGTCGCGCGCAGGCGGTGCGGTGCATAGTCGCCGGTCAACGCGGCCGCACCCGAGAATCCACCGCCGATGCCAAGCCCGGTGAAGAAGCGCAAGAAACTCAGCATGCCGAGCGAACCGGCCACAGCGCTGAGCAACGAGGCGAAGCCGAAGATCGTAAGGCTCGCGAGCAACAGCGGCCGTCGGCCGAAACGGTCCCCTATCGGGCCCGCGGACAGCGCTCCCACCAGGATGCCAATGCTCGACCATAGGAACGCCATTGTGAACATCGACGGTGGCAAGTGCCACTCGCGGATCAGCGACGGCACCGCCCACGCGACCGAATTGATGTCGTAGCCGTCGCAGATCTGCACCAGCGTACACAATACCGCGACACGGATCTGCAAGCCGCCGATCCGTTGGTTTTCGAGCGCGGCCTCGGCCGCCGACAACGCCGCCTGTGCCATTTTTTTCGGCCTCTCGACATGTTCTCCCTTGCGTCCCGTTTTGCATGCCCGGTGGCGCCGTGCAAGCTCGGTCCTGCCCGGTGTCGTCTGCTATTGGAGCGTCTGTCACAGGAGCCCGAGGGTCCAATGCCTGCAACGCCGGAAGCCGCTGCCCGCACGCGCGATTACGCCCGCGTCATCGGCCCGTTCCTCGTCATCGTGCCGGCCATCGCAGCGGTGCGGGCGCCGAACACCGGACCCGTCCTGTCCGCGTTTTTCGCGAACGCGGCGCTGGCATGGATAACGGGCGGCCTGCTGCTGTTCAGTGGTCTGCTGATCATTGCGCATCACCAGTATTGGTCGAGCCTGGCCGCAATCCTGATCTCGCTGTTCGGCTGGTACCTTGCATTGCGCGGCGTGGTGCTGCTGGCAGCACCGCAACTGATCGAAAGCGCCGCCGGTGCGGCGATGAACATGATGCCGATCGTGCGGATCGGTTTCGGTCTTCTCTTCCTGATCGGCCAATGGCTCACGTTTGTCGGCTGGATCGCCAAGCCACCGTGAACCCGGCCCGGGGGACAGGCCCGCGATTTCCGATCCGCCATTCAGCCATGGTATGCTACCGCCATGGGCAATCTCTACGATCAGGACCTTGTGCTTTGGAGCGAGGAGCAGGGGCGTGCGCTGCGTGCGGCGGCCGATGCCGTATGGAACGCGCCGATCGACTGGGTAAACGTGGCCGAGGAGATCGAGAGTTTGGGAAAGTCCGAACGTCGCGCCCTCGCGAGGCACATCGCGGTCGTCATCGAGCACCTGCTGAAGCTGCAGGCGTCACCGGCGGCAGAGCCAGCACGCAGATGGCGTGACACCATCCGACGCACGCGCCAGAAGATTGAGACGAGGTGCTGGAGGAAAGTCCCAGCATGCGGCAAGAAGTGGCCGGCTTGGTCGCCACGCAGACATTGCGCGCACGCGCGCTGGTGCGTGCGAACTTTCAGGACTATGGCGAGCAGCCGCGGATAGACATCGCCTCGGTGACCTATACCGAAGCGCAGGTGCTCGGCGATTGGCTGCCCGAGAACGACTGACGGAAACGCCCAAAGAAAACGCCCGGAGGAAACGCAGCGCATGATCAACAAGATCGTCCAGTCGATGGCCGATGCCATGGCAGGCATCAAGGACGGCTCTACGGTTCTGATCGGTGGCTTTGGCGCGGTCGGGCAGCCGAACGCACTGATCGAGGGGCTGATCGAGCAAGGCGCCACCGACCTGACCGTCGCCGCCAATAATGCGGGTGTCGGCCATGCCGGGCTGGCGCGCCTGATGGAACTTGGCCGCGTGCGGAAGATCATCTGCTCCTTCCCGCGTTCATCCGATCCGGTTGTGTTCGAGACCCTGTATCGTGCCGGCGAGATCGAACTGGAGATCGTGCCGCAGGGCACGCTTGCCGAACGCATGCGTGCCGCGGGGGCCGGCGTTCCTGCGTTCTTCACCGCCACCGGCGTCGGCACCAAGATGGCCATGGGCAAGCAGATTCAGGAGTTCGACGGCCGCAGCTACGTGATGGAGCGCGCACTGCCCGGCGATGTCGGCTTGGTGGAGGCGTGGGACGCCGACCGCTGGGGCAACCTGACGTTCAAGGAGTCAGGCCGCAACTTCAATCCCGTGATCGCGATGGCGGCCACGCTGACCATCGTGCAGACACAGCACATCCGCGAGCTGGGCGAGATCAACCCGGACCACGTGGTCACGCCTGGCATCTTCGTGGACCGTGTCCTGCACGTGCCCTACGGTGACCCGACGGGGTTCTGACGCGCGAGCATGCGCAGCTGTGCCGCCGTGGCCTTCGTAGGACCTATTTTGCTGGCGCCGAAAGCAAGGAGACGGCCATGCTCGACGAACCGCGCCTCCTGGCCGCCCATCCATGGGTCACCCGCCGGCCCATCACGGTGACTGAGTATCACCGCATGGGCGAAGTCGGCATCCTGGGTGACCGCGACCGCGTCGAACTCATCGAGGGAGAGCTTGTCGCCATGTCGCCGATCGGCAGCTATCACCATGGCACGGTCAACAAGCTCAACCATTCCCTGGTGCAGGCGGTCGGCGAGCGCGCTGTGGTTTCGGTGCAAGGCCCCGTTAGGCTCGATGAATTCAGCGAGCCCGAGCCGGACTTCGCGCTTCTCAGGCCGCGGCCGGACTTTTACCAGGACGCCCTCGCGGGGCCTGCCGACGTCCTGCTGCTGATCGAAGTGGCCGACACCAGCCTGAACTACGACCGCGCCGTGAAGCGGGCGCTCTACGCCCGTCACGCCATCCAGGAACTCTGGATCGTCGATCTTACGGCCGGGGAAGTCGAAGTCTGCCGGCAACCGGAGGCCAACGGCTACGCGGCGATGGTATGCGTCGGACGGGACGGCGAGTTGGAGCCGCAACTGCTGCCTGGCATTCGCATCCGGGCCGCGGCGCTGTTCCGCTGAGGGCCGCACGCGACGCTGGTGATCGCGATGGCAGCGACGCTCACTGGTGACGACGCCCGGCATCTTCGTGGACCGCGTGCTGTATGTGCCCTACGATGATCCCACCGGTTTCTGAACAGGAGGCAGCAATGCCCGACACCGCTGCAACGGATTTCAAGCCGCTGAGCCGCGTCCAAATGGCCGCCCGAGTGGCGCGCGACATCCCCGAGGGCTGGTACGTCAATCTCGGGATCGGCATCCCGACGGCGGTTGCCGACCATGTGCCGCTGGAGCGCGAGGTGATTTTCCATTCCGAGAACGGCGTGCTCGGCATGGGGCCCGCGCCGCCCAAGGACCAGATCGATCCCTGGCTGATAAATGCCGGCAAGCAGTATGTCACGCTCCGCGAGGGCGGCAGCTTCTGCCACCACGCCGACAGCTTCTCGATGATTCGTGGCGGCCATCTCGATCTTTGCGTGCTCGGTGCGTTCCAGGTGGCGGAGAACGGCGACATCGCGAACTGGGCGACGAGCGAAAACGACACTGCGCCGGCGGTCGGCGGAGCGATGGACCTCGCCGCCGGGGCGAAGCGGCTTTGGGTGATGATGGAGCACACCACCAAGGACGGCACGTCCAAGCTGGTGCACCGCTGCTCCTATCCGCTAACCGCCGTTGGCGCGGTGAAGCGCGTCTATACCAATCTCGCGGTGCTCAACGTGACCGATCGCGGCTTCGTGGTGCTGGATATTGCGCCCGGGCTGACGTTCGACGCGCTGCAGGCAAGGACGGACGCGAAGCTCCATCGCAGCGATCAGTAGGCGGTAAATTTCCCTCTCCGCCCTCGGGGGCGGAGAGGGTCAGGGTGAGGTGGGGGACTCTTCCAGAGTGCGCAGCATCTTGTTGTTTCAGAACCGGATGACCGAGTAGCCATGCCCGGTTAGTTCGACGGAATGCGCGGCATCAGCCCCACCTCACCCCGACCCTCTCCGCCCCTCGGGGCGGAGAGGGAGTCTATGCCGACGCTCGTCGAGAGAGTTGTGAATGCTGTCGGAGCAAACCATGACGGACCCGCTCGAACACCTGCGGATGCTGAAGGACAGCGCGGCGGGCATCGCGCCGCGCACGGGCGATCTCAAGCGAATTCGCGCACTCCGCTTCACCGAACCGGGGTTCGACCGCGGCACTTGGCGCGAGATGTGCGAAATGGGCTGGCTCGGTCTCCGCATCCCGGAAGAAGCCGGCGGCTCAGGCCTCGGCTCGCGCGAATTCTGCGGCCTCGCTGAGGAACTCGGCGCCGGGCTGGTGCCGGAGCCGCTGATTCCGGCCGCAATGGCGGCCCAGTTCCTGCCGCCAGATCACCTCGCGATGGCGCTTGCCGGCGAACGCATCGTCCTTCCTGCCTGGCAGGAGAAACCGAACAGCATCGATCTGACCGGTGGGACGGTGCTGCGGAACGGCAGGGTCAGCGGGCGCAAGATGTTCATTCCGAGCGCCGCCGGCGCCGATGCCTTCCTGGTCACCCTGCCGCCCGGTCTCGCACTGGTGGAACGCGATGCGCCGGGCGTGACTTTGGAAGTCCAGCAGACCCAGGACGGCGGAAACTTCGGTACGTTGATCCTGGACGGTGCGCCCGCCGAGCCGATCGAGGGCGACGCGGCGGATGCGCTGGAACACGCGATCATGGCCACCTCCGCCTATCTGCTCGGCCTGATGGACCGCGCCTTCAGCATGACGCTCGACTACATGAAGACGCGCGAACAGTTCGGCCGCAAGATCGGCAGCTTCCAGGCGCTTCAGCACCGCGCCGTCGACATGCAGATCCAAATCTCGCTGACCCGCGCCGCGGTCGCATCGGCCGCCCAGACGCTGGACACCGCGCCCATGACAGCGCAGCGCCAGGCCGCGGTGTCGCGCGCCAAGGTGCGTGCCTCGGATGCGGCGATGGCGGTGACGCGCGGCTGCATTCAGTTGCACGGTGGCATCGGTTACACCGACGCCTATGATATCGGGCTGTTCCTGCGCAAGGCGATGGTGCTGGCGCCGCTCTACGGCCCACCTTCGGTGCACCGCGCGCGCTTCCGTGTCGTCGCACCGGTGGAGCGCGACGATGAGTGATAGTGCGGCCGCGGCGCCGACGCTGATCGAAGAGCGCGACGGCACGACCGTCGTGCTCACGCTGAACAATCCGCAGCGGCGCAACGCGCTGGCCATGCCGCTGCGCGAAGGGTTGATCGCAGCGTTCGAACGCATCGAGGCGGATCGAGCCATCAGGGCCGTCGTGCTCACCGGCGCCGGCGGCACGTTCTGCGCCGGTGGCGACATCACCGCGATGGACGTGAAGACCTTGGCCGATGGGCTGGAACGGTTCCGCATCACGCATCGCCTGGTGCGGCTGATGATCCGCTGCGGCAAGCCGATCGTCGCCGCGGTCGAGGGTTATGCCGTGGGCGCCGGCCTCTCGCTCGCACTATGCTGCGATACGATCGTTGCGTCCGAGGATTCCCGCTTTGGCGCGGGGTTCGGCCGCATCGGGCTGATCGCCGACCTCGCGCTGAACCACACATTGCCGGCGCGTATTGGCCTCGGGCGCGCACGCCAGGTGTTGCTGTACGGCGAGCAGATGGAGGCAGTCGCGGCCGAACGCATCGGCCTGGTGGATCATGTCGTGCCGAAGGGTGGAGCGCTGGACTTCGCCTTGCAGCGCGCCCGAGCCTTCGCCGACGCGGCGCCGCTGCCTGTTGCACTGACCAAGGGACTGCTCTCGGAGGGGCTCGACCATGCCCTCGAGCGCGAGCGCGAGTTGCAAAGCATGCTGTTCCTGACAGCAGACCACGCAGAGGGACGCGACGCGTTCCTGGCCAAGCGGAGGCCCAATTTCAAGGGCGCGTGAAGCCAGCGCCACAGTTCAGGACGACACGGCAGCCCTGCGGCCACAAAGGTTGTCAGCCTTTCGCCGGGATGACAGGAAGCACGCCACGTCCCAACCATAACGAGGCGAGCAGTGCCCGACGAGGGGATGCACACGGCGCGGCACGCAAGGACCGACCCCATCCTTGTGACGAAGCCGCCTTCCGCGCGCCGGAGGCTGGTTCTCGCCGCGTGCCTGATGGCGACATTCATGGCGGCGGTGGAAAGCACGATCATTGCCACCGCCATGCCGACGATCGTCGCCGATCTTGGCGGGTTCAGCCTGTTCTCGTGGGTATTTGCCGTCTATCTGCTGACCCAGGCGGTGAGCATCCCGGTCTACGGACGGCTCGCCGACATCTACGGCCGCAAGAGGGCGTTCTATGCCGGCGCAGGACTCTTCCTGGTCGGTTCGACACTGTGCGGGTTCTCGCACAGCATGGTGGCGCTGATCTTGTTCCGCGCCTTGCAGGGGTTCGGCGCCGGCGGTGTGCAGCCGATCGCCACGACGATCCTTGGGGACATCTACACGCCCACCGAACGCGCCCACGTGCAGGGCCTGGTGTCCAGCGTGTTCGGCGTGGCCGCGGTGCTAGGCCCATCGCTCGGCGCATTCCTGGTCGAACAGGTGAGCTGGCAGCTGGTCTTCTGGGTCAATCTGCCGATCGGCGTGGCGGCCATAGCGATGGTCGCTGCATTCCTGGAGGAATCCGTCGAGCATCGTCAGCATCGCATCGACTATCTCGGCTCGCTGCTTTTGATGGTCGGGATCGGCGCGCTGATGCTGGTGCTGGTGCAGGGAGGCAGCCTGCCGCACATGACGACCGCCATCATCGGGGCTGTTGCAGTCGCCGCCCTGGTGGTCCTGGGCGTGCACGAGAAGAGCATTCCCGAGCCGATGCTGCCGCTGGAGCTGTGGCGTAACCGCATCATCCTCGTCGGCAGTCTGGGGGGCGCAGTCATCGCCGCGGTGATGATCGGCGTGTCCGCGTTCCTGCCGACCTATGTGCAGGGTGCGATGGGCCGCAGCGCTACAGCAGGCGGGCTGGTGCTGGGCATGATGTCAGTCACCTGGGCGATCGCGAGCTTCTATGGCGGCCGACTGATGGTGCGCACGACCTATCGACTGACGGCGGTCCTGGGAACACTGGCGCTGATCGCCGGAAGCGCCGTGCTGATCGCGCTGACGCCCGAGCGCGGCGTGATCTGGGCCAGCGCCGGCTCGCTGCTGATCGGCATCGGCATGGGGCTTTGCAACACGACGTTCATTGTATCGATCCAGGCCGCGGTTCCGTGGCACCAGCGCGGCGCCGCCACGTCGTCGTGCATGTTCCTTCGCTTCGCCGGTCAGTCGGTGGGAGCGGCGGCGTTCGGCGCGGTGCTGAACCTCACGATGCTGCGAGAGGCGCCTGAGGCGGTGGGTATGGTCGACCGGCTGTTGGATCCCGCGCAGCGTGGGGGCCTCGCGCCCGCGGAACTCGTGCGCCTGATCGATGTGGTGGCGCTCGCGCTGCACAACACTTACCTGCTGGCGGGGCTGCTGTCCGTCGTGGCGCTGGTGTTGGCACTGATGCTGCCGGCGCGGTTGAGTCCCGCGAGGGGTTGAGTGCGACCCGCGAGACCGTCCTGGGTCCCCGCTTTCGCGGGGATGACAATTTATTGCGATCAACCACCAATTTGCCGCTCTGAAGTGTTCCCATAATATCGTCATCCCCGCGAAAGCGGGGACCCAGGTCACGGCACGAACTCGTCGTACAAATCCCGCCAGTCAGGATTGTCACGTTCAATCAACTCGATCTTCCAGGCACGCCGCCAATGCTTCATCCGCTTTTCGCGCAAGATAGCGTCAGCCATCGAGTCATGGAATCCGGCATAGACCAGTTGGTATACGCCATACTGCTTGGTAAACCCTTCCAACTCGCCAACGCGGTGCTCCCACGCGCGGCGAACAAGATCGCTGGTCACACCGACATACAGCGTGCCGTTCCGCTTGCTGGCCAGAATATAGACACATGGCTGCTTCATTGGGGCTCAACCTAGCGTATCGCCTGGGCCCCCGCGTTCGCGGGGGTGACAAGAAAAGAGGGCGCGTGAGTGATGGAACCCGGGATGGCAATAGCGCCCATACATGAAACCCTGATGAATGCCCCACCATTGAACCCGCGCCCGCGCGGCCCTATCCTGCATACAATACGGAGTTGTTGCTTGTGACCGTTCCCGCGCCTGGCGCGATCGATTGCGACATCCACCCGGCCTTGCCCAGCATGCAGGTGCTGGTGCCGTATCTCGACGAGTACTGGCGCTCGCACATCCTGATGCGCGGACTAGAGCGCGACAACTACACCGCGTCGGCCTTTCCGCCGAATGCGCCGATCAACGTCCGGCCCGACTGGAAGCCGGCAAAGGGCGACGCCGGCACCGACCCCGATCTGCTGCGCACGCAGGCGCTGGATGCGTTCGGCACGCGCTATGCGATCTGCAACGTGCTGCACGGCGCGCCGGCGGTGTTCAGCGAGGACCTGTCCGCGGCGATGTGCCGCGCCATCAACGACTGGCTCGCCGCCGAATGGCTGTCGCGCGATGACCGCCTGCGCGCCTCCATCGTCGTGCCGATGCACAGCCCGGAACTTGCCGCGAAGGAGATTGAGCGCGTGGCCGCCGACCCGCGCTTCGTTCAGGTGCTGGTGTGGGAAATGGGCGAACTGCCGCTCGGTCGCCGCCAGCATTGGCCGATCTATCGCGCGGCTGAACGCCTCGACCTGCCGATCGGCATCCACGCGGGCAGCAGCTATCGCCATCCGCCGACCAATCTCGGCTGGCCGTCCTACTACCTGGAGGACTACGTCTCATGGTCCACCGGATTCGCCGGCGTATTGAACAGCCTGATCTCGGAAGGCGTGTTCGTGGAATTTCCACGGCTGAAGGTCGTGCTGATGGAATCCGGCGTGACCTGGCTGCCCGGTTGGATGTGGCGTGCCGACAAGACCTGGCGCGGCGTGCGTGCCGAAGTCCCCTGGCTGGAGAAATCCCCCGCCGCCTATGCGCGGGAGCATGTGCGCCTGACCGTGCAACCGTTCGACGCACCGCCGCGGGCGGATCAGTTGCAGCGCATCATCGAGGAGATCGGCTCCGACGAAATGCTGCTGTTCGCGACCGACTATCCGCACTGGCATTTCGACAACAAGGATGCCTTGCCGGACGGCTTGCCCGATCCTCTGGTTCGGAAAATTTTGATCGACAATGCACTGAAGACCTTTCCCCGTTTGTCAGCGTGAAGATGGAGTCAATCCGATGAACGTCACGGTTATGGATCGCCAACCCGATACGTCGGCGCAGACCAAACTCGGCATCGTCGATTGCGACGTGCATCCCTACACCAAGTCGCCCGCCGACCTGGATGCGTTCCTGCCCGAGCGCTGGCGCAAGCATCGGGCCTCGGTCGGTGGGCGGTCGCGCGCGCCGTTCTTGAATGCACCTAACTATCCACGCATGTCGCCGTTCACCGGCATGCGCATGGATTCCTATCCGAAGGATGGCACGCATCCCGGCTCTGATCTGGAGATGATGCAGGCGCAATTGCTCGACCTGTTCAATGTTTCCTACGGGTTGATGATGCCGTTGCTGGGCCGCGCCTCCGATGAACGCAATGTCGAATTCGGTGCGGCGATGGCGACCGCGGCGAATGAGTGGGAAGCACAGGTCTGGTGTGACCGTGAGCCGCGGTTGAAGGCCGGCGTGCAGATCCCGTTGGAATACACCGAGGCCGCGATCAAGGAGATCGAGAAGCGCGCCGGCGATCGGCGTTTCACCCACGTGATGATTCCGCCGCGCGGACTGGAGCCGCTGGGGCGTCGCCGCTATTGGCCGATCTTGGAGGCATGCGCCGCGAACGGCTTCTCGATTGCGCTGCATCTCGGTGGCACCAGTGGGCACCCCTCGACTGGCGGCGGCTGGCCGTCGTTCTATCACGAGGAGCATCCGTCCTATCCGCAGAGCAAGGAGGCGCTGGTCACCTCGCTGGTGATCGAGGGCGTGTTCGAGCACATTCCAAATCTTCGCGTGGCCTTGGTCGAAGGTGGCTTCGCGTGGCTGCCGTCGCTGACCTGGCGGCTCGACAAGCACTACAAGCGCCTGCACGACGAGGTGCCGCATTTGAAGCGCCTGCCGTCGGAATACATCCGCGACAACATCTGGGTGACGACGCAGCCGATCGAGGAGCCGGAGCGTCCGGAGGATCTGCTGGCCACCTGTGAGTGGATCGGCTGGGACCGCATCATGTTCTCTACTGACTATCCGCACTGGGACCAGGACGATCCGCGCTACGCCTTCAAGGCGCCGCTCTCCGAGCAGCAAAAGCGGATGGTGTTCCGCGAGAACGCGCTGGCGTTCTACGGCTTGGAGTGAGCCTCTCCATGTCATGGCCGGGCCTGACCCGGCCATCTGTCCCGCACCAGTGTTGCGCGGATGGCCGGGTCAAGCCCGGCCATGACGAATAGTGGCACGTCACGTCGTCGCCGCGGTTGGCGAGATCGCGCCGGGCACCTGCAAGATCGTCTTGGTCGCCGGGCGGGAGATCGGCATCTTCAATGTGAAGGACAAGTTTTTCGCGTTGATCAATCGCTGCCCGCACGAAGGGGCGCCGCTGTGCATCGGGCCGATCCTCGGTCGCTTCACCGCGGACCGGCCGGGTGAATATCGGTTGGAACGGCACGGCGAGATGCTGCGCTGCCCGTGGCACGGCTGGGAATTCGATATCAAAACAGGCCAGTCCTGGTGTCATCCGGAAAGCGTCAAGGCGCGCACCTATCAGGTGGCGGTCGTGCCGGGCGAGACGCTGGCCAAGGGACCGTTCGTGGCCGAGACGGTGCCGGTGTCGGTCGAGCAGAACTACGTGGTGGTGGAGTTGTAACGGCAACGAAGTACGTCATCCCCGCGAAAGCGGGGACCCAGCGCAGGTCCGCCTGGGTCCCCGCTTTCGCGGGGATGACAATTAGCGCAAAAGGAAACAGCAAAATGGCAGACAGCACACTGCGTGAGAAAGGCCGCGAGATGCGGCGCAAGCTGCTTGGCGACGCGGCGGTCGAGCGGATCGACAAGACCGTTTACAATGACCCGATCATGAGCAAATTCGCCGAGGTGACGCAGGAGACGATCTTCGGCGCGTTGTGGACGCGGCCCGGCCTTGATCTGAAAACCCGCGCTCTGATCTGCGTTATTTCCGATGCCACCAACGGCCGCGATCCCGAATTGAAACTGCATCTTCGCATGGCACGCAACCAGGGCTGGACCGAGGACGAACTGGTCGAGTCACTGCTGCATCTCGGCGGCTATGTCGGCGTCCCACTGATCCGCGAGGCACTCCTGACGGCCAAGGAAACCTTCGCGGAAATGCGCGCCGAGAAATGAGCGCCGATGAGGCCTGGCGCCAGGCGATGGCGCGGGCCGAGGTTCTGTTGCAGGAGGGCGAAGCCGCCGAAGACATGTCGGTCATTGCCGACGCGGTCTCCGGCTTCAATACCGCGCTCAAGCTGACGTCGCGTGCGAGTATGCCGCTGGACTGGGCGAAGACGCAGACGCGGCTGAGTGCGGCGTTGCGTGCTCTGGCCGCACGCATCGACGATCCGGTAATGCTGCACGCGGCGATTACGGCGTGCGACGCCGCGTTGGAGGTCTATTCCCCGCGCACGAGACCGCAGGATTGGGCGCGCACGATGGCGCTGCTCGGTGCAGCTCAGATCGTGCTCGGCGAACGCGACAGCGATCCAATCTGGCTACAGGCGGCGCTAAACAGCTACCGAGTCGCGACGACCGTGTATACGCGTGAGGCTGCTCCGAACGACTGGGCCCGCATGCAGCGCAATTCAGGTGCCGCGCTGTCGCTGCTCGGCGAGCGCACGGGCGACACCGCCGCCCTGCGTGACGCAGTCGATCATTATCTTGCCGCGCTCGACGAATACATGCTGCAGGATTCGCCGCTCGACCTCGCGATCACGCACAGCAACCTCGGCCAGGCCCTGCGCGTACTGGGTGAGCGCGACAGCGACCGCAATATCCTGGCCGAGGCCGTTGCTGCGTGCCGCGCCGCGTTAGAGGTCTATACCAGCGATGCCACGCCGCTGGAGTGGGCGATGGCAAGCACCAATCTCGCCAACGCACTCGTGGCGCTGGCTGCAACCGAGACGACCAGCGAGCACCTAGAGGAAGCCATCGCAATCTACCGCGGCGCGCTCGCCACCCTCGATGGCCCGGCACGCGTCCAGCAGCGTGCCATCGCGCGCTATAACCTCAAGCGAGCCGAACAGCGCCTGTCAGCGTTGCGGGGCTGACGGCGCTCCGCCCGATCCGGAACGGCCGCCGTCGATGACGATGTGCGTTCCCGTGATGTCGCTGGCGAAGTCTGAGCACAGGTACATCACCACGTTCGCCACTTCCTCCGGCATCACGTAGCGCCCGGTCGGCGTGTTGGCGGCGTTTGCATCGTGCACCGCCTGCGGGTCGGCTGGATTCCGCTGCGCCTCGAGCGACCGCATCATGCGCGTCTCGACCGGCCCCGGGCACACGGCGTTCACCCTGACGCCGAGACGCGCGACATCGGCGGATGCGACCTTGGTCAGGCCGAGCACGCCATGTTTGGAGGCGACATAGGGCGCCATCCCGGGCCCGCCGAACAGCCCAGCGACCGATGCGGTGTTAACGATCGCGCCGCGTCCCTGCTGCAGCATCACCGGCAGCACATGGCGCATACCCAGAAACACGCCCTTCAGATTAACCCCGATCACCGCATCAAAAATCGCCTCGTCATATTCCTGGGTAGGCGCAAATTTGCCCTCGATACCGGCGTTGTTGAAGAAGCAATCGATCGCACCGTAGGCATCGAGTGTCGCCTTCACGTAGTTCTGCACGTCGGCGGATTTGGTGACGTCCGCGCGCACGAACCGTGCGTCGCCACCGCGCTGGCGGACCAGTTCGGCGCTCGCCTCGCCGGTTGTTTCGTCGAGATCAACCACCACGACCTTGGCGCCGCGCCCCGCGAAGCCGATCGCACTGGCGCGGCCGATTCCGCCGCCGCCACCAGTGATCAGCGCAACCTTTCCGGTGAATTCCATGATTATGGTCCTCCCTATTCAACGACGATTATCAATCGACCAGCAACACAGCCTTGCCGGATACGCGTCGTTCGCGCAATTGGTCTGCCACCTGGGCAATATCGCGCCAGGTCCGCTCCACGCCGATCTGCGGCTTCAGCGATTCGTCGGCGATCAATGACACGAGCAGCGCGAGATCCGGTGCAAAGCGGTCCTCGGACTCCGACGTGAAATAATGGAAGCCCTGCACACGAGAATTCTGTGCACCACGGAAATCGCCGAAGCTGATCGTCGTGTGTTCGCCCGAGGAGTTGCCGTAAACCACGACCGTTCCTTTGGCCTCGACAAGCTGAACCGCCCTGGCGAGCGACGCACCGCCTGCCGATTCCAGGATCAGCCCGAAGCGACCCTGCGCGTTGTCGATGCCCTGGACCACTTCCGCTGCACCGAGATCCTTGATTCCCTTTATGCGTTCCGGCCGACCGACCACTGCCGTGACGCGCGCGCCTGAACGCGCCGCAAGCTGCACTGCGATGGTCCCCACGCCGCCGGCAGCGCCTGTGATCAGCACACGCTTGCCGAGCAGCGTTGCGCCATGCCGCAACGTGCGAAGCGCGGTGAGGCCGGCGACCGGCAGCGTTGCCGCCTGCGAGAAGCTGACGTTGGTGGGCAACGGGGCCATGCGATGGCCAGGCACCACGGCCCGCTGCGCCCAACCAAATTCGTCCATCAGTGCGACAACTCGCGTTCCCGCCGGCGGGCCGCTGCCATCTTCCGCCTGGCGCAACACGACACCGGCAACATCCTGCCCAGGCACCCAGCCTTCCTCATTGTTTTGGAACGATCGCAATTCGCCGCGGTTGAGCGAGAAGGCGCGCACTTCGACGAGCGCCTCATTGCGTGCGGATCGCGGCTCCGGCACTTCGCGCAGTTCGACAGGGGCCGCGCCATTGGGAGTGTTGACCAAAGCGAGCATGAATGCCTCCTTTCGCACAGGGCTGTTCGCGGAAGGCTAGCCCTAACTGCTGTTCCGCGCGATGATCCGGCCACCCGCGACGGAGCCACAGAATGCGCCAGATGGTCATGGTCGGTTTTCTGCAGGCGCAGAACTGCACGAATCTTGTCAGTTCCTGGCGCCACCCCGAGTCGCGCGACGATTCCATGTCCGCCGATTACTACCGCACGATCGGCCGCGTGCTGGAGGAGGGCAAGTTCCACATCGGCTTTTTCGATGATCGCCTCGCAATGCCCGACCGCTACGGGAATGATCACCGCCATACGGTTGAGCACGGCATACGCTGCGTGAAGATGGATCCCATCACCGTGCTCACCGTGATGGGCATGGCGACCGAACGTCTCGGCCTCGCCGCCACCTGCTCCACTACCTACTTCGAACCGTTCCACGTCGCGCGCACGTTCGCCACGCTCGACCTGATGACGAACGGCCGCGCCGCATGGAACGTGGTCACGTCCATGAACGACGGCGAAGCGCTGAACATGGGGTATGACGAACATCTGGAACACGACACGCGCTATGACCGCGCCGATGAGTTCATGGAAGTGGTGCTCGGGCATTGGAATTCCTGGGACAACGACGCGATTGTCATCGACAAACAGACCGGACTGTTCGCGCATCCCGACAAGGTGCGGCGGCTGGACCATCAGGGTCGCTGGTTCCGCTCGCGCGGTCCGTTCACCGTGCCGCGCTCGCCGCAAGGCCAGCCGGTCGTTATCCAGGCCGGGCAGAGCGGCCGCGGCAAGCAGTTCTCGACACGGTGGGGCGAGCTGATCTTCGTATCCACGCACACCAGCATGGAGCACGGCCGGAAGCTCTACCGCGAACTCAAGGACGACGTCGCGCGGCAGGCACGCAACCCTGACCATTTCTCGATAACGCCGTCCGCCTACGTGATCTGTGCCGAGACCAAAACCGAGGCGGAGGACAAGATGGCGCTGATCGAGACGCTGGCGACGGACGAGGATGCGCTTTCGTTGCTGTCGGAGGCGATGAACTTCGATTTCGCGTCCAAGGGCCTCGACGAACCCTTTACCGACGACGAATTGGCGAACATCTCGGGCACGCAGTCGATGCGCGACCGCGTGTTGCGGGCGAGCGGGATCGCCAACCCGACGCCGCGCGACTTCGTCCGCTACAGTCACCGCGCGCGTCCGAACAACCCGTTCGTCGGCGGACCGAAGGAGGTGGCGGACGGGCTGGAGCAATGGTTCACCGAGCCGGTCGCTGACGGCTTCGTCCTTGCTGCCACGCATGTGCCCGGCACGTACATGGATTTTGTGCGCCACGTCGTGCCGGAACTGCAGCGGCGCGGCCTGTACCACAAGGACTACACGGGCGCGACGCTGCGGGAAAATCTGGGGCTGCCGATCCCGCGCGCGACCTGGAGGAATTCGGGTTGATAGCAGGCGCAACCCATTCGTCATTCCCGCGAAAGCGGGAACCCATGATGAGGGCCGCATTGGCTGTCAGCTTGGATCCCGCGCTTGCAGAAATGACGGTCGGTATCGACATCCAGCAAGGACGACGCGCATGAAACTTGGTCTTTCCATCGGTTATTCGCGCGCGCATCTGGAAATCCCCGTGACGCTTGTGCAGCGCGCCGAGGAGCTTGGCTATGACAGTGTATGGACAGCGGAGGCATACGGCACAGATGCCGTCACGCCGCTTGCCTACCTCGCGGCGTTGACGAAGCGGATCAAGCTCGGCACCGGCATCATGCAGCTTGCTGCCCGCACACCCGCCAACGCCGCGATGTGCGCCGCCACGATCGATGCGATGGCAGGAGGCGGGCGCTTCATCGCCGGGCTCGGTGTGTCGGGACCTCAGATCGTCGAGGGTTGGTACGGCGAGCCGTGGGGCCGGCCGTACTATCGCTACAAGGACTACGTCGCGATCATGCGGAAGATTTTCCGGCGCGAGGCGCCGGTGACGCATGAAGGGCGCGAGATCAGCCTGCCCTTCACCGGTGAAGGCGCGCTCGGCGTCGGCAAGCCGCTGAAATCCATCTTGCATATGAATCCCGACATCCCGATCTATCTCGGCACCGGGAACGAAACGACCGTGAAGCTGACAGCGGAAATCGCTGACGGCTGGCTGCCGCTGGGTTTCGTGCCAGGATCGCTGCCCGAATATCTGCCCTGGCTCGAGGAGGGTTTCCGTCGCGCCGGCAACGGTAAGAGCGTGCGCGACTTTGCGATCCAGGCCTCGGTGCACGTCGCTGTGGACAGCGACGTGAAGGCCGCGCTGGCGAAGATGAAGCCCGAGGTCGCGCTGTATGTCGGCGGCATGGGCCATCGCGACAAGAATTTCCATAAGGACATGATGATCCGGCGTGGCTTCGGCGATGCGGCCGAGCGCATCCAGGAGCTGTACCTCGCGCATCGCAAGGAAGAGGCGATCGCCGCGGTGCCCGACGAATGGGTCGATCAGAAGTCGCTCGTCGGGCCGCCGGAGCGAATCAAACAGCGCTTCCGTGCGTGGGAGGACTCCGGAGCAACCAGTCTTACCATTCGTTCCCGCCAGCCGGAGGCGATAGAGGTGATGGCGCAGGCAGCGCGGCTTAACTGAGGGAGGATCAATGATGCGCTTCAAGGACAAGGTGGCGCTTATCACCGCGGTCGCCAGCGGCATCGGCCGCGCGACGGCCACGATCATGGCGAACGAAGGCGCGGTGATCGTCGGTGTCGACAACGACCAGCGTCGGCTCGACATGGCGATGGAAGAGATCAACATGACCGGCGGTCGCGCATTCGGTCGCCGCATCGACGCGCTCAATCCGGCGGAGGTGGACGAGACCGTCGCCTGGGCGGCGAAGAACTATGGCATCGACATCCTGGTGAATGCTGTGGGCGGCAGCACGATCATCGAAAAGCCAGGTGCGACGGTGGACGAGCTGACATTTAACGAATGGCAGCGCCTGATCCACTTCAACCTGAGCGGCACATTCCTGTTCTGTCACGCGGTGGCTCCGGAGATGAAGAAGCGGCGCAGCGGCAAGATCGTCAATCTCGCGTCGATCGCAGGACGCGGGCTCAGCGTATCGAGCAGCAGTGCCTATAGCGCGGCGAAGGGCGGCATCATCGCCTTCACGCGCAAGCTGTCGTTCGAACTTGGGCCGTACGGTGTAAATGTCAACGCGATCGCGCCGAGCCGGACGCTGACCGAACGCATTCGGCCACGCTGGAACCAGCAGTCGCCGGAGGATCAGGCGGCGGAGATCGAGCGCACGCCGCTGCGACGCATAGCAGAGGCGGCAGATCAGGCGAAGGTGATCTGCTTCCTCGCGTCGTCGGATGCGGATTTTGTAACTGGGCTGACGATCGATGTGACGGGTGGGCTATAAGGAATTCACCACAAAGACACGAAGACACAAAGCCTTCGTGCCTTCGTGTCTTTGTGGTGAATCCCTATTTGAATCGCGGCAGCTTCTCGGCCAACGCCAAATACGCATCCTCGTCCGTCCGATCGTAGCGCAGCGGCGTGACGACAATCTTCCCGGCCCGCATCGCGTCGTAGTCGCTCTCCGGTCCCTGCGGGCGATCGCCGCGACGGAAGTTGAGCCAATGATACGTCATGCCACGCGGATCGGTGCGGGTATCCACGTGCATCCCGGCGATCATCCCTACGCCCTGCCGCGCCAGCGTGACGGGCCCTGCCTCGGCTGCCGAACACGCCGGGAAATTCACGTTCAGACACGCATCACTGCTCCAGCCGATCGCCAGAAGGTCCCGCACCACCTTTGCGCCCAACGTGCGCGATGCGTCCCACAATACATTGTTGCGGTCCTTGTAGGCTTGGCTCAGCGCGATCGACGGCACGCCAAGCATCATGCCAGTCATCGCGCCGCCGACGGTGCCGGAGAACACCGTCTCCATGCCCAGGTTCAGCCCGCGATTCACGCCCGACAGCAGCAATTGCGGCGGCCCGTCGGTCATCAGATGACAGATTCCCATCACCGCGCAATCACCGGGCGTGCCGGAAATGCCAAATCGGCGCGGCCCGTGCTCGCTGACCCGCAGCGCGTGATGCAGGCTGATGGCGTGCGACACACCGCTCTGGTCATGCTCGGGCGCCACAACCCACACCTCGCGCGCCAGTTCGGCCGCGATCGCCTCCAGCACCGTGAGCCCCGGCGCATCGATGCCGTCGTCGTTGGTCAGCAGAATTCGATCCAGCACGCTCGCACTCCGGTTCACTGCCTCTGCCCTGTTTGACGCGTCGCGCTCGCCACGTCCAGCATGGCGCGGGCATGAGGAGACGAACCATGCAGATCATCGACGCGCAGGTGCATATCTGGGGCAGCGGCACACCGAGCGGCCATCACCGGCAGACCTCGATCTACACGGCCGAGGAACTGATCAAGGAGATGGACGCCGCCGATGTGAATGGTGCGGTGCTGCATCCGCCAAGCTGGGATGCCGGGTCCAATGAGATGGCGGTGGAGGCGGCGCGGAAATATCCAGACCGGTTCTGCATCCTTGGCTGGTTCACGCTGGACAAACCGGAGGAGCGCAAGCGCATCGAGACCTGGAAGCAGCGGCCTGGCATGCTGGGCCTGCGCTGGTCGCTGACGCGGCCGGAGCAGGAGAACTGGCACAAGGACGGCACGATGGACTGGGTCTGGCCGGCCGCCGAACGCGCCGGCACGCCGATCGCGACGATGGCCTGGCGGTTCCTCCCGCAGTTTCGCCAGATTGCCGAGCAGCATCCGCACCTGCGCTTGCTGGTCGATCATCTGGGCCTGGTGCGGTCAGCGAAAGGCGACGCGGCGTTTGCCAATTTGGACGAATTGTTGTCGCTGGCGAAGCTGCCGAACGTTGCGATCAAGGCGACCGGCGCGCCTGGCTATTCGAATGGGCCGTATCCGTTCCGCGATATCCATGACGGGCTGCACCGGATCTTCGATGCGTATGGGCCGCGGCGGTTCTTCTGGGGCACGGACCTGACGCGCATGCCGTGCAGCTACCGGCAATGCGTCACGTTGTTCACTGAGGGGTTGTCGTGGTTGAAGGGCAATGACCTGGATCTGGTGATGGGCCAGGGCGTGTGTGATTGGTTGGGTTGGAAGCGGCAGGCGACGTAGCGGCGCGTGCCCCTCCCCCCGACCCCCTCCCGCAAGGGGAGGGGGAGTCAAATAATATGCACTCCCCCTCCCCTTGCGGGAGGGGGTCGGGGGGAGGGGGCCCTTGCCTACTCCGCCCGCGCGTATTTCCCGCCGACCTGCGGCGTTGGCGTATCGAACCCCTGTCCCTGACGATCGAGACGCGTCTCACGCGACCAGGTGCGCTTCAAATCGTCCCGCACCTTGAAGCTGAGCTTGCCGAGGCCAGCACACTCCAACTCAACCGTATCGCCGTCCATGAAGCTGGACAGGCCGCGATGGTTGGTTCCGGTGGCCAGGATATCGCCGGGCTCCAGGGTGTGGATCGACGTCACCCACTCGATGCAGCGCGGAATGTTGTGCGCCATATCATCGGTGTTGAAGTCCTGCTTGATTGTGCCGTTCACCGACAGCTTCACCGCGACCTTGTGCGGATCGCGGATCTCGTCCGCCGTCACCAGATACGGTCCGATCGGTGCGAACGTATCGCGCGACTTCATGGCGAAGAAGCTCTGCGGCGGCAGGCCGCGCGCCGAGCCGTCGATGAAGTTGGTATAGCCGAACACGTAGTTCATCGCATCGGCCGCCTTCACGTGGCTGGCGCGCTTGCCGATCACCACGGCCATCTCCGCCTCACCCTCGAAGATGGTGGCGGGGACGTCGGGCAGCACCATGGTCTCGCCCGGGCCGAGGACCGAGGTCGGCGCCTTGTGAAAGGCGTTGATCGGCGCCGGCTCCTTGCGCGTGCCGTTCTCCATGTAGTTCACCGCCATGCAAACGAGGTTGCCCGGCTTCGGCAGCGGCGCACGCAGCTTCACGCTGGAGACCGGCACGCCCTTGCCGCTAGCGGCCGCGTCCTCCAGGCGTTTCTTGTAATCGCCGAACCGCGCGATCAGCCCGTTGATCAGATCGTGCGGACCGAGATGCGGAATATCGCGTACGGCCGCCGACACATCGACGATGTTGTCGCCGTTAACCACGCCCAGCTTGTAGTCGTCGAAAAACGCCAGCTTCATGATTGCCCCCTATTCAACCGGAACGAAGATCGAGCGCCGCATCTTGCCGCCGACCGACTTCGACAGATGGCCCTTGCCGGTGGTGTCTTCCACCAGAACCACCTCGCCGGCGCCGATCGCCCGCGCCTCGCCGTCGCTTGCCGTGATCTGCACGCCGCCGTCAAGGTTGATGATGTACTGGCGGCGCGGCGCAGGATGCCAGGACAGATCGTAGTCGCCCGAGGTCTCGCGGAAGATGATTCCGGTCGCCGGCAGGTGCGCCGACAATTTGGAGAAGTTGCGCTCCTCGACCCACTGCACCTCGACGTCCCGCCAGTGCGATTCGCCGTTCGCGTCGCAATACAGATTGTTGATCTTCATGTCTTCTCCCCTATTTGTTCTGCCAGTTCGGCTTGCGCTTTTCCGCGAATGCCTTCGGACCCTCGATGTAGTCCAGGCTTCCGAGGTTCTCCTGCTGCGCCGGATAGACCGTGCGCATCGCACGCTCCAGCGACGGCGCATCCTGGCCGTGATAGACCGCCTGCTTCGACGCGCGCACCGCCTTGGGCGAGCATTCCAGGATCATCGCCGCCCAGCGCTTCGCCGCTTCAAGCGCCTGGCCTTGCGGCACCACCTCGGTGACGAAGCCGAGTTCGAAGCCTTCGCGGGCGGGGACGCGCCGCCCGGTCAGGATCATGCCCATCGCCTTCTTCATCGGGATCACGCGCGGCAGTCGATGCACGCCACCGCCGCCGGCGATCAGCCCGACGCGCGGTTCCGGCAAGGCGAACAGCGCGTTTTCCGCGGCGATGATGATGTCGCAGGCGAGCGCGGTTTCAAAACCGCCGCCCATCGCCCAGCCGTTCACCGCGGCGATCAGCGGCTTGTCCAGATCGAAGCGATGCGTGATGCCGGCGAAGCCGTTCGGTCCGTTGGGCCGGCGGCGACCTTCGGCCTGCACCTTCAGGTCGTTGCCGGCAGAGAACGCGCGCTCGCCAGTGCCAGTGATGATGCCCACCCACAGATCGTCGCGTGCGGCGAACTCATCCCATACCGAAGCGAGTTCGTCGTTCGCATCGGCGTGCAGCGCGTTCAGCACCTCGGGCCGGTTCAGCGTGACGATGCGGACCCGGCCTTCATCCTGCACAATGCAATAGCGGTGGGTCATCGGCACGCCGCTCCGTTCCCGTCATCCTCGCGCAAGCGGGGATCCAGGGGGACGCGTGTCGCGCGACGCGGGCCTGGGTCCCCGCTTTCGCGGGGATGACGAGGGCGGGGCATCATTCGCCGATCACCGCATCATTCCGCAGACCGCCGATCTTGCCCTTATCGAGCCCAAGCCAGTCCGCCAGCACCTCGGCGTTGTGCTCGCCAAGCAGTGGCGCAGCCTTGATCGGCGGTGTTGTGCCGGAGAAGCGCACCGGCCAGCCGCTCATCGTGTAGTCGCCGACCTGCGGATGGTGCATCACCTGGCGAATGCCGCGGTCCACGAAGGTCTTGTCGTTCGCCAGTTCCATCGTGTCCATCACCGCGCCGGACGGAATGGTCGCCGCACTGACCAGCCGCATCGCCTCGTGCTTGTCGTGCTGCTTGGACCAGTTGGCGACGATGGCATCCACCTCCTCGCGATGCTGGGTGCGTGCGTCGGGCGTGTCGTACATCGGATCGCCGATCAGGTCCTCGCGGCCCATCACCTTCAGCAGTCGGTTCCAATGCTCCGGGTTGGCGCGGCTGCAATAGATGTAAACGTAGTCGTTCGGTCCGCCGCCCTTGCAGGGATAGACGCCGATCGGCGGATTGCCGCCGCCTACTGTCTTCGATCCAGCGCGCGGCGCCGCCTTGCCGGTGCGCTCCATGTAGGTGAACGAATTGCGGATGTAGTGCAGAATCGCGTCCTGCATGGCGAGTTGCAGATGCTCGCCCTGGCCGGTGCGCAGCCGCCGCACGTAGGCGCCCATCACCGAGATCGCCATCAGCATGCCCGTTCCGGTGTCGCCGATCGTGGCACCGGGCTTGCAGGGCGGGCCGTCCTCCTCGCCGGTGATGCTCATCAGGCCGCCGGCCGCCTGCGCGATCATGTCGAACGCGAGGGACTTCTCAAACGCGCTGCCGGCGCCGAAACCCTTGGTCTGGCAATAGATGATCGAGGGGTTGATGGCGCGGATCACGTCAGGACCGAGGCCGAGGCGCTCGATCGCGCCGGGCGCAAAATTCTCGCAGAATATGTCGGCCTTCTTCGCCATCTCCTTGACCAGTTCGACGCCGCGCGGGTCCTTCAGGTTGACGGTGACCGAGCGCTTGTTGGCGTTGTATTGCAGGAAGTAATAGGCGTCCTGCCCAGGCTTGCCGCCCGCGGTGCGGCCGGGATCGCCCAGCTTCGGGTTCTCGACCTTCACCACATCGGCACCCATCCACGCCAGCGCCTCGGTGCAGGACGGGCCTGCTTCGAATTGCGTCAGGTCCAGCACCTTCACGCCGGTTAGACAGGTTTCAGGGCCATTGCTCGGCATCGCTACGATTCCTCCTGGAAAGTAGCTGCCAGCCTACGACCGGCTGCGCGGTGCGTCGAGTTCCCTCGCTTGCTGACGGATTTCCGTTGGCGCCGGATGCGCGAGGCGGGAGCCGAGGTGCGTATACACGCGCATTGCCGCTTGATTGGTAGATTTTGTTACGTGGACCGAGCCGGCACGTTCGAGAAGAGCAATCCGAGCCCCTCCGCCATTGTCGGATGCGCGAGAACGGCGTCGCGCAGCCTCGGATATGGCAGCTCCGCCAGCATCGCTGTCTGCACCGCGGCCATGACCTCACCGGCCTCTGCGCCGATCATCGTGAAACCGAGAATGCGATCGTCACTCCCTCCGACAAGAGCCTTCATGAACCCTTGTGTTTCGCCGGTCGCATAGGTCCGCAGCACAGCACCCGTGGGCAACCTTGCTATTCGAACGGCAATGCCCTGGCGTTGTGCATCGCCTTCGCTCAGCCCCACGTGGGCAAGCGGTGGGTCTGTGAACATGCAATATGGGACCAGGCGATCGCGAGTGCTGCGCTTCCCGCCGGCCAGGTTGTCCCTGATGATCCGAAAGTCATCTTCGGATACATGTGTGAACTGAGGGCTGCCGGCGCAGTCCCCGATCGCCCAGACCTCCGGCGCGCTCGTCTCCAGCCGATCGTTGACGCGAATGTAGCCGCGATCATCCAATGCGATTCCGGCGTCGTCCAGCCCAATTCCGGCGGTGTTCGGCACACGCCCGGCGGCGACCAGGATGTCGCTGCCATCGACAGTCTGCTCACCCGAAGTCGTGCGCACGACAACGCTGACGGCTCCTCCGGATTGGCCGCGCACATTGACGGTCTCAGCAGCCAGCAGAGCCTGTACACCTTCGTCGCCGAGAAACCGCTGCACTTCAGCCGCGACGTCGGGATCCTCCCGGCCCATGAGCTGACGTCCCTGCTCGATGATCGTCACACGGCTGCCAAAGCGACGGTAGGCCTGGGCCAATTCGAGGCCGACATAGCCCCCGCCAAGCACGATCAGATGCTGCGGCAGGTAATCCAACTCCAGGGCCTCGATATGGGTGAGCGGCCGGGCAGCCTCCAGGCCAGGAACATTCGGGATTGCCGCATGCGTCCCGACGTTGACGAAGACCTTGTCGCCCGCCAGCAGGCGTGTCCCGCCGTCGTTCAGCGACACCGCGAGTGTCTTCGGAGCGACGAAGTGCGCGGATCCCATAATAAGTTCGGCCCCGCTCGCCTTATAGTTCTGCAGATGCACGGCGACCAGGCTGTCAACCATGTCGCGCTTGCGTTGGCGAACCTTCGCCATGTCGATCGTGACCGGCCCGGACGTCATGCCGAACCGGGCAGAGTGGTGCACCAGATGGGCGGCCTTCGCGCTCCAGATTTCATTTTTGCTGGGCAGGCACGCGATGTTGGGACAGGAGCCCCCGATCCACCGTCGCTCCACGACGGCAGTCCGCCGCCCGGACTGCGCCAGATGCCAGGCCAGAAGCTTGCCTCCTTCTCCACTGCCAAGGATCAGAATTTCATACTTTTCCGGTTCGGCCATGGGCCTTTCTCCCTGATTGACTCCCGCAATTGCAATGCTGACGCCGAGCATAAGTCGAGCATAAGTCAGGCCACGTTGTCGGCGTGCGCAGCAATGCTGCGCAGGGCGACAACAAATCCTCCGGATCGGGGCGTCTTGTATAGTCTGGATTGGCCTCGGTATAACGGATTACGCTCTGTTGATCGATAACGAACCGCGCTGGCATCGGCAGCGGCCAGATACCCGAGGCTCGATCGCGGCCATCAAGGGCTTCGAGTATTTTTGGCGTCTTCGTCGCGTCAGACGACACCAGTTACGTCAACGGTGTAGAGCTGTTCGCTGACGGCGGTGTCGCGCAGTACTAAGCGGCCCGACCTCGGTCATCGAAAGCCTGCGGCGAACCGCGGAAGCTGGTCGCTTGGGTGGCATGGTGTTTCCTTTTCCCCGAAGAGTAACATTTGGGGAGTGCGGCACTTTCCCCGCCCATGCGGCGCCCGGCAAGGGGCGCGTGACAAGGAGACTTCGACAATGGCAGTGATCCCCGACGCATATCTCGACCTGCTGACGCAGAAGACGGCATTTGCCCATCTGGCCACCGTGATGCCTGACGGCTCGCCGCAGGTGACGCCGGTTTGGTTTGACTATACCAACGGTGTCATCCGCGTGAACACGGCAAAGGGGCGCGTGAAGCAGCGCAACATGAAAGAGGGCTCGCCCGTCGCGCTGGCGATCATGGACCCCGAGAATCCGTATCGATATATCCAGGTGCGCGGCAAGGTCACGCGCATGACCGAGGATGGCGCCAGCGCACACATCGACTCACTGGCAAAGAAGTACCTCGGCAAGGACAAGTATCCGTTCGCGCAGCCAGGCGAGGTGCGCGTGATGTACGAGATCAATCCCGCAGCCGCGCATGGGATGAGCTGAACGGGCGCGGAGCGATTGCGCTCAACGTCGTCATCCTCGCGAAAGCGAGGACCCAGGGGCCTCCAATGGGATGCTGCGCGCCTGGGTTCCCGCTTGCGCGGGAATGACGGTCGTCATTGACAGCCTGCTCACCAGCCCCCATCGACGCCGATCGCCTGACCCGTCACGAACGCCGCTCCATCCGAGGCCAGATACGCGATCATCGACGCCACCTCGTCGGGACTGCCAAAGCGGCCGACGGGGATGGCCTTCGCGCGCTCCCTGAAGCCTACCTCCAGATCGTCGCCGAACTCGCGTCGATTGGTGCTGATCGCGCGCGAGGTGCGGATGGGACCGGGCAGCACCGCGTTCACCGTGATCCCGAACGGCGCGAGATCCAGCGCGAGCGATTTGGTGAAGCCGACGATGGCGGCCTTGGAGGCAGCATAGGTCGCGCGGCGCGGACCAGGGCGGAAGGCGGCGCGTGACGAAACGCTGACGATGCGGCCCCAGCCCGCCTTGCGCATCGCCGGCACCGCCGCACGCGACATCAGGAAGGCACCGCGCGCATTCACCGCCATCGTCTGGTCCCAGGCGGCAACCGGAACATCCTCGATCTCGTTGCGGTCGGCGCCCTGCGGTGCTCCCGCATTGTTGACCAGGATGTCGAGCCTGCCATGGCGCCGCAGCACGTCGGCGACCATCCGCGCGGCATCGGCTTCCTTGCTGACATCGCCCAGCGTGGCGGAGGCCATGCCGCCGGCCTTGGCAATCGCTTCGACCAAGCTGTCGACGCCGCCCCAGTTGGCGTCCATGTCTCCCTGTGCGTTGTGCTCGTTGGCGAGCCCGGTCGGCGCGACATCCGACACGACGACAGTCACCCCGGCGGCGGCGAGCGCACGCGCGGTGGAATTGCCGATGCCGACCGGCTTGCCGCAACCCGTGATCAACGCGACGCGTGCTTCACTTGGCATGGGAGTCCTCCCGTGGATTTGGTTGACGCTTCACTCTCGACTATACCGCCGATCGGCACAGGGAGAGGAGACGACGATCATGGCACAGGCGGAAAAGCTTGAGCATCGCGTGCTGGGACGCGACGGACCTTCGGTCTCGGCGATCGGTCTCGGCTGCATGTCGCTGTCGGGCATCTACGGTGCGGCCGATGATGCGGTATCGGAGGATCTGATTCGTTATGCGATCGACCAGGGCGTGGACCATCTCGATTCATCGGACATGTACGGCTGGGGGCACAACGAGGAAGTCATCGGCCGCGCCATCAAGGGCCGTCGCGATCGCATAGTGCTGGCAACGAAGTTCGGCCAGACGCAGAACCCGGGCGGCCCGAACGGCGTGAACGGACGTCCCGAATACGTGATGCAGGCCTGCGAGGCGAACCTGAAGCGGCTCGGCGTGGACGTGATCGATCTTTACTACCAGCACCGCGTCGATCCGTCCGTGCCGATCGAGGACACGGTGGGCGCGATGGCCAAACTCGTGCAGCAGGGCAAGGTGCGGCATCTCGGTCTTTCGGAGGCGGCGCCGGAGACGATCCGCCGCGCGCACAAGGTGCATCCGATCGCCGCCGTGCAGACCGAGTATTCGCTGCTGTATCGGACCGAGGCGGAGGAAACGCGCGAAACGACGCGGTCGCTGGGCATCAGCTTTGTCGCCTATGCGCCGCTGGGACGCGGGTTCCTGACAGGCGCACTCCAGACATTTGCCGACATCGATGGCCGCCGCGCGGCGCATCCGCGGTTCCAGGAACAGAACTTCGCGCGTAACCGCGAACTGGTCGCGCACGTCGAGGCAATCGCGGAGGAGAAGGGCTGCACGCCGGCGCAGCTCACATTGGCTTGGCTGCTGGCGCAGGGTCCCGACGTGGTGGCGATCCCTGGCACCCGCTACAAGCAGCGGCTGGACGAGAATGTCGGAGCATTGCGTGTGACGCTGACGCAGAACGATGTGGCGCGCATTTCAGCGGCGATTCCGCCCGGTGCTGCGGCCGGCACGCGCTATCCGGCGGGCGGCATGAAGGGGGTGTACGTTTAGAGGTTCGGTGTCCCCTCCCCCCAACCCCCTCCCGCAAGGGGACGGGGAGCAATGTACCAAAACTCCCCCTCCCCTTGCGGGAGGGGGTTGGGGGGAGGGGGCCTCACATGATCAGCAGCAGCACCAAGCTCCCTGCGCCGACGATGAAACAGTAATACGCGAACGGATTCAGCGCCCAAGCATCGTGCTGGCGGAAGTACCGCATCAGGAACGCGGTGCTGGCGAAGGCTGTGACACCTGCGACCACCGCAGCGAGGGCGGCCAACCCAAATGTGCCAGGCGGCACGCTCTCATGCAGCAGCTTCGGCACCTCGAGCACCGTGGCGCCGAGGATGATCGGCGTTGCGATCAGGAACGAGAAATGCGCCGAGCCTTCATGGTCGATCCCGCGCAGCAATCCGCCGACGATCGTCGCGCCGGAACGCGATATGCCCGGGATCAGCGCGGTGCACTGCCAACAACCGATCATCAGCGCGTCCATCGCCGTGAGGGTGGACAGCGGCCGGTGGCCATGCCCGCGCAGTTTTTCCCCGCCCATCAGCAGCAGCCCGTTGACCACCAGGAAAAACGCCGCGACCACCGGAGTGCCGAACAGGCTGCGAAAAAACTTCTCCAGCAGGAAGCCGACGATCACCGCGGGGATGGTGGCGATCACGATTAACAGGAACACGCGCCGGCTCTCGCTGACCTGGTGCGCCGCGCCCAGCCCCATCAGGCCGGTCGCCAGCGCCCACCAATCGCGCCAGAAGTACAGCAGCAGCGCGGCCGCGGTGCCGAGATGCAGCATCACCAGGAACGGAAGAAATTCCGGTGACCGCTGATCGAGCGGCCAGTGCAGCAGCGCCGGCAACACGACGGCATGACCCAGACTGCTGACCGGGAACAGCTCGGTCGCGCCCTGGAGAATGGCGATGATGATGGCCTGCACTGCGCTCATGCGGCGTTACTGGCCGAACCCGAATGATTCGGCAACCTGCGCGGCGCCATGGCATAATCGTGCTCACATGCCGCACAACCATCATCATCACCACGACCACGCACATGGCCACAGCGAACACCGCCATGACCGAGCCTTCGCGATCGGCACGGCGCTGAATGTCGGCTTTGTCGCGCTAGAACTGGTGTTCGGCCTTGCCGCCAATTCGATCGCCCTGCTGGCGGACGCGGCACACAACTTCGGCGATGTGCTGGGGCTGCTGCTCGGCTGGGGCGCGGCGTGGCTCAGCGGCTTGCCGCCGACGCGCCAGCGCACCTATGGCTGGGGCCGCAG
>DATMND010000221.1:0-7955 GCA_035569235.1 Acetobacteraceae bacterium
CCGCCAACAAGGCGCTGGTGGCCGTGCATGGCGCGGCACTCGCCGCCGCGGCCGAGGAGCGCGGCGTGACCCTGGCGTTCGAGGCGTCGGTGGCCGGCGGCATCCCGGTGATCAAGGCGCTCCGGGAGGGGCTCGCCGCGAATCGCATTCTCCGCATCGCCGGCATCCTCAATGGGACCTGCAACTACATCCTGACGCAGATGCGAGAGCGCGGGCGCGAGTTCGCCGAGGTGCTCGCCGATGCGCAGAAGCTCGGCTACGCCGAGGCCGATCCGTCGTTCGACATCGACGGCATCGACGCCGCCCACAAGCTGGCGATCCTGGCCGCACTGGCGTTCGGCCGCCCGGTCGCGTTCGATGCCGTGCACGTCGAGGGCATCCGAGCGGTCTCCGCGCTCGACATCGCGTTCGCCACCGAGCTTGGCTACCGCATCAAGCTGCTAGGCATCGCGCGCCACGTGGCGGCGGGCATCGAGGCGCGCGTGCATCCCTGCATGGTGCCGGCCGCGGCGCCCATCGCGCGGGTGGACGGCGTGTTCAACGCCGTCGTGGCGGAAGGTGACTTCGTCGGCCGCGTCATGCTGGAGGGCCGCGGGGCAGGCGAGGGCCCGACTGCATCGGCCGTCGTCGCCGATCTGATCGACATCGCGCGCAACCGCCAGACGCCGGTCTGGGGCGCCGCCTCGGCCGAGCTTTCGAACGCGCCGTCGGTCCCCATGAGCGCGCATTTCGGCGCGTACTACCTGCGCCTGATGGTGGTGGATCGTCCTGGGGTCATAGCCGATGTTACCGCGGTGCTGCGCGATCTTGGCGTGTCGCTGGAGTCGATGCTGCAGCGTGGGCGATCACCCGGCGAGGCAGTGCCGGTGGTGCTGGTAACTCATGAGACGCAGGAAAGCGCGATGCGTGAGGCCCTGGCGCGGATTGCGGCACTGAATGCCGTGCTGGAGGCGCCGACGATGATCCGCATCGAGCCGGAATAGTCGCCGCCATCATCTCGATTACAGCTCGATGACGCCGCCGCGCAGTCCTTTCGCCACCGCCTCGGCCCTGCTGGTCGCGTCCAGCTTGGCGAACAGCGCTTCGAGATGAAACTTCACGGTGTGCACCGAGATGCCGAGCTGCCGCGCAGCCGCCTTGTTGCTCATACCCTGACCGATCAGCGTCAGTATTTCCGCCTCGCGCGGCGTCAGCGCCGGGGCGGTTTCGTCGCCGGCGGCACGGAAGCCGTCGGGAGGAAACGCACCCGGCGCCCGAACCAGTAGGCCGGCCGCCACCGCCCGCAGCGCGGGATCGAGCTGGGCCGCGGTCACCTCGCGCGGCAGCACGCCGGCGGGCTGTTCGCCGTTCATCGCATCGCTGGTCAGCACGACGACCGGCGCCTCCGCCTCGGCTGGGGGAGCGGCGTCGCGCGCAAGGTCGCACAGCATAACGTCGGGCGTTTCCGTGACGACGTGGTGACCCGCCGCTTCCACCATGGCGGCGAGGCCCCGCCTGCGCACCGGATCACCGGCGCGCAGCAGCACACGCAGTGGGGCGGGGCTCGCCGCCTCGCTCATGTCCTGGTGGGATGCGCGCCGATCACCACGGTCAGCAGGTGCACCTCGCCGGCGCGCAGCAACTTCAGCGTGGCCGGCTGGCCGATGCGCTCCGGTCCCCGCACCGCGGCCAAGCCTCCGGCGGCGCGGCCCGTGCGTTTGCCGTCCACTTCCAGGATGATGTCACCGGGCAGCACGCCGGCCTGCTCCGCCGGCGCGCCAGGGGCGAGGCGCATCACCATCATGCCGCGGTCGCGTCCGGCCGCCTCGCGCATACGCTCCGGCACCTGCACCGTCTGCAATCCCACGCCGAGCCAGCCGCGCGCGATGTGGCCGTCGGTCAGCAGCGGATCGACCACGCGCTCGACCGTGGCCGCCGGAATCGCCAGTGCACGCCGGCGCGGACCGGATGTGGACATGCCGATCAGCTTGCCGCCGAGGGTCAGCACCGGCCCGCCTTCGTCTGCGCCAAGCCGAGCGTCGAGCCGCAGCAGCGTGTCGATGCGCCCGCCCGCCATGCTGTGCCAGGCCGGGCCGGTCGCGTGCACCATGCCGAGCTGCCCGGTCGGCGCACCCGCCGAATCGGCGCCGGCGAGCAGGATGAGCGAACCCGCGCGCACCGGCGGGCTGGTTTCGGGACGGGTGCCGCCGAGGCCTTGCGCAAGTCGCAACACGGCGACGTTGGTGCCGGGATCACGGCCAGCCAGGCGCGCCGGCATCTCTGCGCCGTTGCGTACTATGGTGAAGTCCGTTCCGTCCGGAAGCACCTGCTCCGATGTGACTACCACGTCGTCCCGCCACAGGATGCCGCTGCGATCGCGCCGTCCGGTGCGGATGGCGACGGTGAATGGTGCTGCTTCGGCCAGCAAGTCTGCCAGCGCATCGGAAAACTGTTCGAGTGTGTCGGTTGGCATCAAAATTCTCCTGTGTCGCCTTCAAGGCCCCCTCCCTATCGTCACCCGCTCCGCGGGGGAGGGTAGCGAGGGGGGTGCCTCACATGCAGGCACACTGCATCATCCGCCCCCGCTTCGGCATCAGCCGGATGACCGGTGCACGCCCCGGCCGCATGGCCAGGTGGGAGCGAGCCGGTCCGCCTCCCATCTGGTGCGCCCCAAGGGGGTTTGCATGCCGCTCGATGCCATCGGCGCTCCGCCGTCAGACGAACTCGATCCCTATTCCGCGCAGATCGTGAATGCCTTCGAGCGGGTCGGTCCCGCCGTCGTGCATGTCATCGCATTCGGCGCGGAAGGCAAGCCTCGAGGGCAGGGGTCCGGGGTGATCTTCACGCCCGATGGCTATGCGCTGACCAACTCGCACGTGGTCGCCGGCGCGACGCGACTGCGAGCCTCGTTCACCGACGGACAGGTGCTGGAGGCGACGCTGGTTGGCGAGGACCCCGACACCGACACGGCCGTTCTGCGGCTGGCGGGCAGCGGCCTGCCCCACGCCGAGCTTGGCCGCTCAGGGACACTGAAGGTCGGCCAACTGGTGGCGGCAATCGGCAATCCGCTCGGGTTCCAGTGCACTGTCACGGCGGGCATCGTCAGCGCGCTTGGCCGCACGCTGCGCACACGCTCCGGGCGGAACCTGGAGAGCGTGATCCAGACTGACGCACCGCTGAACCCCGGCAATTCCGGCGGCCCGCTGGTGTCCGGCGCCGGTCGCGTGGTCGGCATCAACACCGCGACGATCATGCCGGCGCAGGGCATCTGCTTCGCCATCGGTATCGACACCGCGATCTGGGTCGCGACGCGCATCATGCGGGACGGACGCGTGCGGCGGTCGCGGCTTGGCGTGTCGGGGCAGACCGTGCCGATCGACACGCGCATCCGCAGGTTCCATCAGTTGACGCAGGCGAGCGGCGTGCTGGTGCTGGAAGCGCTGGAGAGCGGCCCCGCGGCACGCGCCGGAGTCCTGCCCGGGGACGTGATCGTGGCATTCGATGACGGGCCGGTTGCCGGTGTGGACGATCTGCACCGCGCGCTGACGGTGGAGCGAGCCGGTCGGCCGGTGCCGCTGACAGTGCTGCGGCGGGCGGAGAAGCTGTCGCTGACGGCGACCCCCGACGAGGCCTGAGTTGCCCGGGACGGCCGCGGCGTGCGAGCCGCCGCACCGTCATGCCGATCCCCGGGTCGGGCCAACGGACCGCCCGAGGACAGGCTCCGGTTGGCATCCACGCCTTTGGCAGCCTTGACTTCAACGTCATGGCCGGACTTGATCCGGCCATCTCTCGCGGCCCGATGCTGATAGAGATGCGGGGATCATGTCCGGGCAGGACAAGCAAGAGCAATGGACGAAGCGGGGCCGACCGATAACGCAGCCTTCGAACAAGCGAGACGCCCCCCGAATGCGTGCACGCAACATTTCCGCCAAGCTTTCGCGGACAGCCCTCGCTCTGCTGCTGGCCCTTGCCGCGATCTCCTGCCATCACCCGCCTCCGCCGGCCAATCCGCACTACGTCCTCGGTGCGCCGTATCAGGCCGATGGCGTTTGGTACTACCCGCGCGAGAGCTACCAACAGCAGGAGACCGGCCTCGCAATGGTCTATCCGTCCGGCCACGCAGATCTGACCGCGGACGGCGAGGTATTCGACCAGACGGCATTGGCAGCCGCGCATCAGACGCTGCAGCTTCCTGTCATCGCGCGCCTGACAAATCTGGAGAACGGGCGGCAGGTACTGGTGCGGATCAATGACCGGGGACCGGCGACGCCACACCGTCTGATCGAGGTCACGCGCCGCACGGCAACGCTGCTCGACTTCCCAGCCGATGGCGTGGCGCGCGTGCGGCTGGAGGTGGTGCCAACCGAGAGCTACTCGGCCGTCGATGCGGTGCAAGGTGCGCCAAAGCTGGAAGTCTCGACGGCACCGCTCGGGGCAGTGCAACAGAGCGAATTGCCCCCGCCCGGTGCTGCCGCGCCAGCAAATACTGCGACGGCGCCCGCGCCAGCGCAGCCGGCGGCACAAGCGGTCGCAACGACGGACCTGCGCTTGCCGGAGGCGGTGACCCAGGCGTCGCCCGATCCCGGCAGCCTTTTCGTGCAACTCGGCACTTTCCAGTCGTTCCAATACGCCGACATCCAGCGTGCCCACGTCGCCGGACTGGGGGCGCGCATCGTCAGCACCCGCGAGGGACGGGTCCAAACGCACCGTGTCATCATCGGGCCGTTCACGAGCTTGCAGCAGGCCGACGCGGTGCTGGACCAAGTGATACTTGCGGGAGTAACCGATGCTCGAATCGTGGTGGAATAGGAGTCGAGTCGCGATGTTCACCCGTCGGTCCGCCGTGCTGGCGTCTGCGTTATTCGCTGCCGGCGTGCTGCCGGCAAAGGCGCAGCCGCATCACCCCGCCGCAGGCAAGTCCGGTGCGAAGGGGGCGAAGAAGGACCTGCCGGCCGGAAGCCCGGCGGATACGCCGCTCGGGGCGGTGGATACCGCGGCGCGCTGGGCGTTCATTCAGGATTTCACGACCGGCGCCACGTTGCTGGAGAAGAACGCCGACGTCCCGATGCCGCCGTCCTCGATGACCAAGCTGATGACGATCTATCTGGTCTATGAGCGGCTGAAGCAGGGCAAGATGAAGCTCGACGACACGCTGCTGGTAAGCGACCGCGCCTGGAAGATGGGCGGGTCGAAGATGTTCATCCAGGTCGGCACGCAAGTGCCGGTGGAGGACCTGATCCGCGGTGTGATCGTGCAGTCGGGCAACGACGCGTGCATCGTGTTCGCCGAGGCGATCGCTGGTTCCGAGGAAGAGTTCGCCGATCTGATGAACCAGAAGGCCAAGGAACTCGGGCTGACGAACTCAAATTTCAAGAACTCGACCGGGTGGCCGGATCCCGATCAGCACATGAGCTGCCGCGACATCGCAACGCTGGCGCTCCGCATCATCCGCGACTTCCCTCAGTACTATCATTACGATGCAGAGAAGACATTCAAGTACAACAACATCGAGCAGGGCAACCGGAACCCGATGGTGCAGAAGGGCACGGCTGATGGGCTGAAGACCGGCCATACGGAGGCTGGCGGCTATGGCCTTGTCGTGAGCAGCAAGCGCGGCGACCGGCGGGTGATCGCGGTGCTGAACGGGCTGGATTCGATGCACCAGCGCGCCGAGGAAAGCGAGCGCCTGGTGGACTGGTCGTTCGCGAACTTCGAGGACGTGACCCTGTTCACCGCGGGCGACGTGGTGGAGCGCGTGCGGGTCTGGCTGGGCACGTCCCCGACGGTGCCGCTGGTCGGCGGACGCGACTTGGTTGTGACCATGCCGCGCAATTGGCGGAAAATCGCATCGGTCAAGGTGAGCTACGACGCGCCAATCTATGCGCCGGTGGCAAAGGGGACGACGCTCGGCAAGCTGACGGTCGTGGGCCAGGGCGTTCCGGCCATGGATGTGCCGCTGCTGGCCGGCAACGATGTGCCGAAGCTCAGTCTGCCGGGACGTGCGATTGCGGTGGTGTCGCACTACGTGACCGGCGGCTGAGGGAGCGGCGTGCAGACTGGCCGGTTCATCACGCTGGAAGGCGGTGAGGGGGCCGGGAAGTCCACGCAGACGCGTTTGCTCGCCGATGCCCTGGAGCAACTCGGTCTGCCGGTATTGCGCACGCGCGAGCCCGGCGGCGCGCCAGGAGCCGAAGCGCTGCGCAGCCTTCTGCTCGGCGGCGCTGTGGATTGGGCGCCGCAGGCCGAGACGCTGCTGCACTTCGCAGCACGTGCCGAGCATGTCGAGAAGACGATCCGCCCGGCGCTTGCCGCGGGGATGTGGGTGGTGTGCGACCGGTTTTTCGATTCCACGATGGCGTACCAGGGCTATGGGCAGGGTGCGGATCGCAACATGATCGTCGCCCTGACGGGGCTACTGCGGCTTACCCCGGACGTAACGATCATCCTCGATGTCAGCGAACCGGTCGCGACCGCGCGGCAGATTAAGCGCGGTTCGCACGCCGATCGCTATGAGCGGCTCGATGCATTGTTCCATGCGCGTGCGAACCAGGGTTTCCGCGATATCGCGAAGGCGGCTCCCGAGCGGTGCGTACTGATCGCCGGCGATGGAACAGAAAGCGACGTTCATGCGGCGATTATGCGAGCGTTGCGCCAGAGGCTCGCATTGCCCGATCGGACGTAGGACGAGTCGGGCCGCCTCGCTGCAGCATTCACGCATCCCAATTGGTGCCGGAATAATCTCCCTCGCCGCCCTTTGGGTGGAGAGGGCCGGGGTGAGGCAGGGCTGATGGCACCAATGCTGCGCGTTCGATCGAACCTGCCGGTATTGGCTCGGAGAGCCCCCACCTCACCCTGACCCTCTCCGCCCCCAGGGGCGGAGAGGGAAAGGCGCGGAGGCGGGCTGGCGGACCTGGACCATTGCAAACAACTATGGCTGGCGCTTTGCCAGCGCATCATACTCCTTCAACCACGCAACCAGCGAAGGCATGTCCCGCAGGGCGATCATGTTCGGGCCGTCGCTCGGTGCACGATCCGGATCGGGGTGAGTCTCGATGAACACCGCAGCCACCCCAACCGCGACGGCGGCGCGCGCCAGCACCGGAGCGAATTCGCGCTGCCCACCCGATGTCGTGCCCTGACCGCCGGGCTGCTGCACCGAGTGCGTCGCATCGAACACCACCGGATAGCCGGTGCGCGCCATGATCGGCAACGATCGGAAATCCGTGACCAGCGTGTTGTAGCCAAAGCTCGCGCCGCGCTCGCACAGCAGGATGTTCTCGTTGCCCGTGCTGGCGATCTTCGCCGCGACATTGGCCATGTCCCAGGGCGCGAGGAACTGGCCCTTCTTCACGTTGATCGGCCGGCCGGTTTCGCCCGCGGCGAGCAGCAGATCGGTCTGGCGGCACAGGAAGGCCGGGATCTGCAGCACGTCCACCGCCTGTGCGGCGATCGCGCATTGCTCCGCCGTGTGGACGTCGGTGAGCACAGGCAGTCCGGTCGCCTCGCGCACGTCTGCGAGAATGCCGAGGCCATCACTGATGCCGATGCCGCGCTGGGAGGCGACGCTGGTGCGGTTCGCCTTGTCGAAGCTCGACTTGTAAATCAGCGGGACATCGACCGTTACTGACATCTCGCGCAGGGCTGCCGCGACTTCCAGCGCATGTGCCCGCGATTCGATCTGACACGGGCCGGCAATCAGCGCGAATGGCAGGTTATTGCCGACACTCACACTGCCTACGCGTACGACACGTTGCATTGCGTCCTACCATCCAGAATCCGTGACCGAGCCAGTGTATCCGATCGGGAACCGTCGAGCACCAGATGCCCGGCACTGTCTAGGGCCTGTCGTCAATTGAGCCAAACGACGCTGGCGACGAGGTGGATGGCGGCCAGAAAGTTGCGCGCGGTCTTCTCGTAGCGGGTGGCGATCGCACGGAACTGCTTGATCTTGGCGAAGAAGTTCTCGATCAGATGAC
>DATMND010000222.1:0-9668 GCA_035569235.1 Acetobacteraceae bacterium
TGATCGGCCACCGAGAGTACCGCATTGGGGCATGCAACGCCGAACACCTTCAGTCCAACGATTCCGTACAAGCTTCGCTCTGGCTTGAAGCAGCCCTTGCCGGCCTCGGGATATTGCGGCCAGCCATTCAGTGCGGCCTCGGCGGTCCAACGATCCCGCTCCGCCGTTGGGGAGTCCGTCGCGGGACAGGCGACCTGGAAAATACGCGCGCGCGTAAGCATCGAGTCGGGTGCTCGCATCTCGGCAATCTGATCGGCCGTCTTGAACAGCCGTTTGACGCCGTAACCGATGTCGTCCGCGAGGAAAGTGGGGCTGATCATGATGCCCATCATCAGCAGCGCGCGGGTTCGCTGTGACATACGCGGGCGTCGCAGGTTCGGCATCGCCACAGACGGCATGCGGATGGCTGGGCTTGCCATAATCGCATTTGCGTACGCCATTGTGACCTCCTGGGCGCTTTAAAGATTCCCCTACTTCATCTGCCTTGCCATCATCGTCTTGTCGGCCGTCCTGCCATCGTGCGCCGTGGCCTCAGTTCAACAGCCCAACCTCCGTCATCGCGCTACGGACCTTCGTCCGCGTGCCCTCCATGATCGGCGCCAGCGGCAGGCGGCAATGCTCGGACGTCTTGCCGAGCAGCGACGCCGCGAACTTCACCGGCGCGGGGCTCGTCTCCGAGAAAAGCGCGTCGTGCAGCGGCACCAGCCGGTTCTGGATCGCCATTGCGTCCTTGACGCGGCCCTCCTGCCAGGCGTCCTGCATCGCCGCGCACAGCCGCGGCGCGACATTCGCCGTGACGCTGATACAGCCATCGCCGCCCGCCGCGAGGAAGGCGATCGCCGTGTGGTCCTCGCCCGACAACTGGCAGAAATCGTCGCCGCAGGAGCGCTTGGTGTGCAGCGGGCGCGCCAGGTTCGCTGTCGCGTCCTTCACGCCGACGATGTTCCTGTGTTTGGCCAGCCGCGCCATCGTCTCGACACTCATGTCCACCACCGAGCGTGGCGGGATGTTGTAGATGATCATCGGCAGATCGACCGCATCGGCGATCGCCTTGAAGTGCAGGTACATGCCCTCCTGCGTCGGCTTGTTGTAATAGGGCGTCACGATCAGGGTCGCATCCGCGCCCGCCTTCCTGGCATGGCGCGCGAGATCGATCGCCTCCGCCGTGCTGTTGGAGCCGGCGCCGGCGATCACCGGGACGCGCCCCTTGGCCACCTCGATCGCGATCTCCACGACCCGTTTGTGTTCGTCATGCGACAGCGTCGGGCTCTCGCCGGTGGTGCCGACCGGTACGACGGCGTCGGTGCCCTCCTTGATCTGCCAGTCAACAAACTCGGCATAGGCCTTCTCGTCGACCGACCCGTCCGGACGCATCGGCGTGATCAGAGCAACGAGCGATCCCTTGAACATGACCCTCTCCCTTGGGTTTGGCTGCCTGCTGATTGGGTAGGCGAAGCTAGGCGCGTCACTGATGCGCCGCAAGGCCGGACTGGGCTAGAAAGGTGGCCATGCGTGCCACGATTCGCCCCCGTTACGCTCTGGTTGCCCTGTTCGCCGCGACCCCGGCCATGGCGCAATCCGGTGACCCGATCGCGGCGATCCGGGCCGACCGGTGGTCGGATGCACAACTCGCCGCGGCAGCCTATGCCGATCCGGTCGCGACCAAGCTCGTCACCTATTTCCGCCTGCTGGCGCCGGGGGCCGCGACGGCGGACGAGATCACCGACTTCATGGCGCAGAATCCCGATTGGCCGACCCAGGCACTGCTGGAGCGCCGCCGGCAGGAGGCCATCGCCGCGGAACCCGACCAGTCCTCCGCGCTCGCGCAATGCGAACGCAACCGGCTGACCGTGCCGCAGGCCATGCTGCGTTGCGCCGAGGCGTGGGCGAATGCCGGGGACAATGCGCGGGCAGCGGAAGAGGCGCGCAATGCCTGGCTCGCCGGCATCACTGACGCGGCAGCCGAGACTGCATTCCTGCACCGCTGGTCCGGCGCCGTTCGGCAGGAGGACCAGTGGGCGCGGTTCCAGCGTCTCGCTTGGCGTGACGCAGCCGCGGCGGCGCGACAGATCCCACGGCTCGATCCGGCGCACCGCGCGCAAGCGGAGGCACGGCTTGCCCTGCAGCGGGATGCGCCCAACGCGGAAACGCTGCTCGCCGCCCTGCCCGCCGCTGTCCGCAACGACCCGGGGATGGTGATCGACCGCGCCCGGTGGCTGCGTCATGCCGACCGCGCCGCGGATGCCCTGGCACTATGGAAACGCGCCGGGGAGGCAGCGCAACGCGATGCACCGTCCGACGAACTCGCCGCATTCTGGACCGAGCGCAACCTGCTCGCCCGTCGCCTGCTGCGCGACGGCAATGCCGCCGGCGCTTACGCGCTCGCCGCGAACCACGGCCAGATCACCCCGGAGCAGATGCTCGACGCCGAGTTCCTCGCGGGCTTCATTGCTTTGCGCCGGTTGAATGACCCCGCGGCCGCAACACGCCATTTCACGGCGCTGGTGGGGCTGTCCAAGGCCGCGATCACGCAGGGTCGCGCGTACTACTGGCTAGGCCGCGCGACAGCAGCCGCGGGCAAGGATCCGCGCCCGGACTACGAGCGCGCCGCCGCCTGGCCGACCACCTTCTACGGTCAGCTCGCCGCTCTCGCGCTGGGCGACGACGCCGTGGCACTCGGGCGCCGCATCACCTCGCTGCACGATCCCTCCTACACGCGCGAGCAGGTGCTGGCATTCACCGACCGGGAAGTGGTGCGCGCGGCAGCCATGCTGGTCGCGTGGAACGATCCACACCGCGCTCGCGCATTTCTGCTGCGGATGGACGAGCTCGCCCCGGATCCGGCCGAGCGGTCGCTGACGGCACGGCTCGCACTTCGTCTGGGCTTGCCCGACACGGCGGTGTTCGTCGCCCGCCGTATGGGCCGTGACGGACTGGTATTGCCGGAGGCAGGCTGGCCCATCGCCGCCGAACCGCCCACCGAACCGGTCGATCCGTCGGTGGCCCTCGGCCTGATCCGTCAGGAGAGCAGCTTCGATATCGGCGCCGTCAGCCCGTCCGGCGCGCGAGGGTTGATGCAACTGATGCCGTTCACCGCGCAGGCGGTCGCGAAACAGGTCGGTGTCGCGACTTCGCTCGTTTCCCTGACCAACGATCCATCGCACAACATGCGCCTTGGCACCGCCTACCTGCAGGAGATGCTGGACCGCTTCGGCAACTCGCTGCCGCTGGCGGTCGCCGCCTACAACGCGGGTCCGCATCGCGTCGATGAGTGGCTGCCGGAAAACGGCGATCCGCGCGTCGGCCCGATCGACATGCTCGACTGGATCGAGCTGATTCCCATCAACGAGACGCGGAACTATGTGCAGCGCGTGCTGGAGAACGTGGTGATCTACCGGGCGCGGCGCGGCGAGAACACGCCGACCCTGCTTGCACAATGGACGCAGTAGTCCACCGGCTGTCCGCCTGGGACGGATTGTCGCTATTTGTCCGCGAATGGCGGGACGGCAATTCGCGCACGCCGCTGCTCTGCCTACCGGGCATCGTGCGGACCTCGGGTGATTTCAAGGATCTGGCGCAATTATTGGGTGCCGGACGGCGTGTCGTATCGCTCGATTATGCCGGCCGCGGCCAGTCCGGCCGATCGCGCGATATTTCCCGATATGCACCCGAGGCCTGCCTGCGCGACGTGCTCGACATCTGCGCCGCCCTGCACCTGCACGACGTGATCGGAATCGGCACCAGCTTCGGCGGGCTGCTCAGCATGGGCCTTGCCGCCGCGCGCCCTTCGCTGTTCCGTGCCGTCGTGCTGAACGATATCGGTCCGTATGTTGGCAGTGAGGGAACCGAGGACGTTCGCCGCTTCATCGGCAATAACGCCGCGTTCACCGATATCGACGCGGCCGTCGCGCATCTGCGAGCCGTGCTGCCGCCTCTGTCGCTGGATGGCGATGCGGCGTGGCGCGACATGGCCGCGCTCACCTATGCGCCGGACGGCGATGGAATGTTGCGACCCACCTGGGACACGCGTATCGCAAAATTGCTAAATGGCAAGACACCCAATCTGTGGGCGTTGTTCGGGGGGCTGGCTCATCTGCCGCTGCTGCTCGTGCGTGGCGAGGCCAGCGACATCCTGTTGCCGGACACGGTTGCCCGCATGCACGCACTTCGACCCGATATAGCAATGATATCGCTGCCCGGCATCGGGCACGCGCCGACCCTTGGCGAGCCAGAGGTCGTCGCTGCATTGCGCGCATTCCTGGACCGTGTGGGGTGACCTTTGCACGCCTGATCGCCAGTGGTTGTGGTTGCGGTTTTGTCCCGATTGCCCCAGGCACGGCAGGTTCTGCGATGGCGCTACTATCAGGCGCGCTGCTGATGCAACTGCCCCCGTACGCACTGCCCGTCGCGGTGCTGATTGCAACGCTCGGTGGATATTGGGCGGTGCGCGCGGCAAACGTCGATGGCGATCCCGGCTGGGTTGTAATCGACGAGTTCGCTGGCCAATGGCTGGCGCTGTTCGGCCTCGCACATGCATCGCTCGTGGGTCTGTTCGCGGCATTCCTCATCTTCCGCGTGCTCGACATCGCGAAGCCTGGCCCGATCGGTTGGGCCGACCGCCAGCATGGGGCTGCGGGTGTCATGGCCGACGACGTGATTGCAGGCGCCATCACCGCCTGCATACTCTGGGCAATCAATGCACGCTGGCCGCAACTCCTTGGCTGATGCGTGGACGCATCGTGATCGCGCCGGCTTGCATTGCCACAATATTCAACTTGCACCGCGGAGCACTCTTGCGGTGTGATCGTGCATCGCGTCGGGAAAACAGGATCAGATGCCGCTGGAACATGTCCAACCGGATGGCCTGTTGCCGATCGTTGAGCGGCAACAGGTCGGCCGTGGTTTGCGCGGGCTTGTGCCGCGCGCACAGCACGCCAATTGGACACCGCAAGCCGACCGCCGCGATCCTGTGGATATCCTGGTTGAGACAAGCCGTCATCGAATCTCGACGCTGCTTCCCACACGATACGGGCGGATGCAAAAATCACCGTTCGCCTTCCTGCGAGGTTCGGCGGCGGTGATGGCGGAGGATCTCGCGACGATGCCGGCCAGCGGCATCTGGGTGCAATCCTGCGGCGACTGTCATTCGGCCAACTTCGGCGCCTATGCGGCACCGGACGGCTCGCCGGTGTTCGACATCACCGATTTCGACGAGACGCTGCCTGCGCCGTTCGAGTGGGATCTCAAACGCCTGGCAGCAAGTTTCGCGGTCGACGGCAAGAGCCGCGGGATGGCAGACCGGCCATGCCACCAACTTGCGCGCCGCGTCGTGGCAGCTTACCGCCAGCACATGGCGGCGACAGTCAAGCTTGATCCGCTGTCAACATGGCGCTCGCGCATCGATGTAACGTGTATGTTGCAGAACATTGACGATGCCAAGCTGCGCGAACGCGAGCTGAAGCGATTGCGCGCCGCAGCCGATGCGCACCGCAAGGGCTATCCGAAGCTGCTGGAGCACCGCAAGAACAGTTGGCGCTTACGGCCGAGACCGCAACTGGTACTGCAGTTGTGCGATCAGGCTGATGACACGCACGAACTGGTAGCCCGCACGGCATTCGAAACCTACCGATACGCCATGCCTGAAGAGCGCGCGGTACTGCTCGACCGCTATCGCCTGGTCGATGTTGCATTCAAGGTGGCCGGCGTTGGCATCGTCGGCACATTCTGCGCCATTGGGCTGTTCGTCACCCGCGATGATGCGACCCTGCTGCTGCAGCTTACCGAGGCTCAGCAATCCGTGCTGGCCGCGTGTGCGGCGCCGAGCATCTATACCGACCAGGGGCAGCGCGTCGTTACCGGGCAACGCATCATGCAGGGCCAGCGTGATATCTTTCTCGGTTGGACACAGGACCATTTCAGCGATCAGTACTGCTATGTGCGACAGTTGAAGGATTCGCGTCTTGCGATGATCGACACCGACCTGCCCGACGCCGCGCTGCCTTGGTATGCCACGCTGTGCGGCAGCACCCTGGCGCGCGCGCACGCGCGGTCCGGCGACGCGGCAAAGATCTCCGGCTACATGGGATCAGGCAGTACGTTCGATGTGGCGATTGCCGATTTCGCCGTGACCTATGGCGGCCAGGTCGAGCGCGACTGGCGCCTGTTCGTCGAGGCAATCAAGGCGGGCATTCTCCAGGCACGCGACGGATGATACGGCTGAGACCTTCACCGCTGGGCTGATCACCGCTGCGCCGACTGCCATACTCCCTCGTCATCCCCGTTCCCCTTGTCATCCCCGCTCCCCTCGTCATCCCCGCGAAAGCGGGGACCCAGGTTGCGTGGGGTGCGGTTCGGCTGGGTCCCCGCTTTCGCGGGGATGACGGGAAAACAGCGCGGATGACGGGAAAACAGCGCGGATGACTGGGAGAACCGCGGGGATGACAGGGAGTGACAATAAGCGCCACTTGCCCGCGTCGCCCGCGGCTGGCAGGAACCGAGGCCGCATGTCCACCGCCATCCTGACGGACGCGCAGAGCCGCATCCTGCCCGCGCTCGACCGCGCCGCGCTGATCGCCGTCCTGCTGACCCCGTTGCTGCTGCTCCACGCGCACGGATTTGCGGAAGCGGCGATCGCGGTCACCGACGCCTGCTTCCTGACCCGCTCGGCGATCGCGCGCGACTGGACGTGGCTGCGCGCGTCGTGGCTGCGAGTGGGCCTGCTCTGGTGGGGCTGGCTGGTCCTGTGCTCCCTGCCCGTCCCTGCCCTCGGCCTTGGCGAAGGCGGTGCAGGTTCGCTCGTGCAGGCAGTTGCCGCGCTGCGCTTCCTGATCTTCGTCACGGCGCTGGAGCACGAGGTTCTGAGCGACGCGTCCGCCCGCCGGTGGTTGTTCGGCATCATCGCCGCTGCCGCCGTCTATATCGCCCTGCAGGTGCTGGTCCAGTTCGCCTTTGGTCACAACCTGTATGGCGAGCCATCCGGCCGCGATGGCGAACTCACCGGTCCGTTCGGCAAGCCGCGCGCAGGACCGCCGCTGTCGCGCATCCTGTTTCCCGCACTGATCCCGCCCGCCGCCGCGCTGCTGGCGCGGATCGGCGTCGCCGCGAAACTCGGCGCATATGCGCTGCTGCTGGCCGGCGTGTGCGTGATGGTGCTGATCGGCCAGCGCATGCCGCTGCTGCTGACGGGGCTCGGCCTGTTCGTCTCGGCGGTGCTGCTGCGGCAGTTGCGGCCCCTGGTGCTTGTCGCCGGCGTCGCAGGCGCGGTGCTGCTTGCAGCCACCGTCGTCGTATCGCCGCCGACCTACCATCGGCTGGTGCTGAAGTTCTCCGACCAGATGGATCACTTCGCCACCAGCCAGTACGGAGAGCTGTATGCCCGCGCCCTGGAAATCGGCGAGCAGCACCCGGTGACCGGCCGCGGCTTCGACGGGTTCCGCACCGGCTGCGCGATGCCGCGCTACTTCCGTGCCTCGTTCGATGGCCGCCAACCCGAAGGTGGGGGCGCTGTCATCTGCGCCCAGCATCCGCACAACTTCTATGCCCAGGCACTGGATGAGGGCGGATTTCCAGGACTGATACTGTTTGCCGCGCTGGCGATCGCGTGGCTGATGCCGCTGGGCCGCGGCCTGTGGCGCAATCCGCAGCCGCTGCGGGTTGGCCTGTTCGCCTCCATCCTGATCCAGGTATGGCCGCTGGCCTCGACCAGTGCGTTCACCTCCATGCCGATGGGCGGCTGGTTCTTTCTGCTGCTCGGCTGGGGCCTGGCCGAGGCGCGCGCCGCGGGCGGGACGGGGTGACAGTCGAGCGGACTGTGGCTGTGCTGCAGCCGCTGCCTGGCATCGGCGACATGATCTGGCATCTGCCGCATATCCGCGCCATCGCCGCCCATGTTGGCGAGCCGGTCACGCTGATCGCCAAGCCGCGCTCGGCCGCCGACCAGTTGTTCCGCGCCGAGCAGGCAGTCCGCGACGTGATGTGGCTGGACCGCAACCCCGAGCAGCGCCGTGGTCGGCACGATGGCGCCTTCCGGCTGGTCACGTTTGTCCGCGACCTGCGGGCGCACCGCCTCGATGCCGTCTATCTGCTGCATCACAGCCAGACGCTGGCCGTCGCGACCATGGCCGCGGGCATCCCTGCCCGCTTCGGCTACGGGTTCCGCCTACAGCGCCTGGCGCTCAATCGCCCGCCCTTCCTGTCCGCATCGGCGCTGCGGCTTAATCCGCATGAGCAGGCGACGGCCTGGCTGGCTGCGGCCGCCATTCCGCTGATTGATCCGGATCCGTGCCTGGCCGTCGACGCGCAGGCGCGCAAGAAGGTGGCGGATTGGATTGGCGTGGGTGCGATCGTTGCCATCGGCATCGGCAGCTCAGAGCCGTACAAGCAATGGGGTGCGGAACGGTTTGCCGCACTGGTGGCTGGACTGATCGCGTCCGGCTGGCCGTCTGTCGTGCTGGCCGGCGGCCGTGCCGAAGCGGGTCTCGCCAACGACGTTATCGCCCGACTGGGGGCGCACGCGCGATGCGTGCGGTTGGCGATCGGCTGGGACCTGTGCGAACTGGCAGCGTTGTTCGCCGCGTCGGCTTGCTACGTCGGCAACGACACCGGTGTGATGAACCTGGCCGCCGCCGTCGGCACGCGCAGCTACGGCCTGTTCGGCGCCACGACGCCGCTGCACCACAGCGCGCGCATCGTGGCGATCACGCCGCCCGGCGGCATCAACATGGAAAACGGGATGTCGCGCATATCGCCTCAGGCGGTGCTGGCAGCGATCACCGGGGATTGGCCGGTGGCGGTACCGGAAGCAGCGGTGCGGTAAGCTGTCGCTACTGGCAGGCGCAGCCTGGCGTTGGGCCTTGGTCGGCTCGGACCAAATGATGGTCGATCCATTCGGCGACCAGCCGGCGCGCCTCGTTCAGCGACGCCTCCGGATGGTGGATGCGGTAAAGCCTCGTGCACGCGCGAAACGCCGCCAGGTCGTCCGAGCCCAGGTGGCGCAGGTCGCGGTAGGCGGTCACCACCGCGCGCTCGCAGCGTCGGGCGATCTGGCTTCCGTCGTTACCCATAGCCGCTTGCGCTCCTTGTTGCGATTGATTCGCAAGTTGCGGGGGCAGGATACGTGGCCGTTGCAACATCGGCAATACGCGGAAATTCACACCAGAATCCCACTTGCGTGTGCCGCTTCGGTCTCGGTGGCCGGAATGCCCCATTCGGTCAGCACGGCGCGCGGATCGGACGCGCCGGAAGGCTCAGGCGGCGTCGGCGGATCAAGCCGCGTGCGGCTGAAGCGCGGCGCCGGCGCGGGCTGCGCCACGCCGTCCAGTTCAACGAACGCGCCGCGCGCGCGGTTATGCGGATGGTGCGCGGCCTCGTCCATCGACAGAACCGGCGCGAAGCAGGCGTCGCTGCCTTCCAGCAGGCTGCACCAATCCTCACGCGTGCGCGTCCGGAAACGTTCGGCGAGGCGCGCCTTCGCCTCGGGCCACCGCGTGCGATCCATCTGCGGCGGCATCGTCGCCGGGTCGATCTCCAGCAGGCGCAGCAGTTCGGCGTGGAACTTGGCCTCGATCGCCGCCACCGAGACGTAGCGGCCGTCGGCGCATTCGTAGACCTCGTAGAAATAGGCGCCGGAGTCGGTGATGTTGGTGCCGCGCGGCCCGGCGAGCCGACCG
>DATMND010000223.1:0-21220 GCA_035569235.1 Acetobacteraceae bacterium
CTCCACCTCGCGGTTGAGCGCGTTGTAGAGCGGCTGACTTGCCGCCGGCCGGTCGATGCCGGCCTCGTCGCACAACCGGCAGATCTCGGCCACGCGCCAGGACCGGTAGTTGGACACGCCCGGTATTATGTAGCAACGGCCGCCCTTCATTGCCTGTATCGAGCTTACACCGGACGCGGTTGAATGGCCGGATGGCGAATCGCAGCATCACCAGCCACTCGCGCGCACGCTCGGCCGGACCGGCAAGCCTTGCCGCCCTGTTCATGAGCTTCCTGACCATCGGCTCGACCAGCTTCGGCGGCGGACTGACCGGCTGGATCCGCCGGGAGCTGGTGGACAGGCGCGGCTGGCTGGACGATCAGCAGTTCCTGTCCTGCTACGCGCTGAGCCAGCTGGTCCCAGGCGCGAGCAATGTGAATCTCGCGGTGCTGATCGGGACGCAGCTCCGCGGTGTTGTCGGGGCGCTGGTCGCCCTCGCCGGCCTGTTGCTCGTGCCGCTGGCAATTCTGCTCACGCTCGGCAGCTTCTATTTCGCCGCGCACGGCGCGCCAGGCGGAAGGCTGCTCAACGAAGCACTGGCGGGCGCCGGCGCCGCGGCCATCGGCTTCAACATTGCGACGGGCATTCGGCTCGCGCGGCACAACGTCCGCCGCGTCGGGCCGGCCCTGATCGCCACCGCCATCGTCGTCGGCATCGGCATCCTGCGCATTCCGCTGCTGGAGGTGCTTCTGGTAATGTTGCCGACCAGCCTGGCGCTGGCGCTGCTGGAGCGCGCCCGATGATCGCCACGCTGCTGCAGATCGCCGGGGTGTTCGGGCTGCTGTCACTGCTGGCGTTCGGCGGCGGCGCGGCCGTGCTGCCTGATATGCAGCGCGCGGCCGTCGAGGTGCATCGCTGGGTCACTGCACGCGAGTTCCTCGACATGTTCGCGATATCCCGCACCATTCCCCCTGGCTCGATGATCGTCGTGCTGATCGGGCAGAAGGCTGCGGGCGTGGCCGGGGGCCTGGTCGCGTTCCTTGCCATGTTCGGTCCTTCCTCCATGCTGGCCTTCGCGATGGCGCGGCTCTGGCACCGCGCCAGCCGCGCCGTCTGGCGCGAGACGCTGGAACGGGCTCTGGCGCCGGTCTCCGTGGGCCTGACGATCGCCAGCGGCATCGCCATCGCCCGCAGCACCGAGCAAGGCTGGCCGGCCTATGTGGTCACCGCCGGAACGACGCTGCTGCTGGCGTTCACCCGGCTGCATCCGCTTGTGGTGATGGCCGCGGGCGCAGTGCTGATTATGCTTTCCAGCAGCTGATTCTCCGGCTTCTGGTTGGCAGGCTGGGAGCAGCTCCGCCAGGCTCTGCACGCATCCGCCTGGCGTCGATCCGAGCGCAGCTGCGAGAACTTCGTAACCCCTCGTAAACCTCTCTGACGGACTCTGAAACGCGATCCGGACGAGCAAAGGGGGCCTATGTCGATCCGCCTCGGGATTGGGATCATCACCTGCAACCGCAAGGACGTGCTGTCCGAGACGGTGGCCCGCGTGCGGGCCCATACGAACCCGCCATTTGCGCTTGTCGTGGCGGATGACGGTTCCGAGGACGGCACCGCGGACCTGATGCGGTCGCAGAACGTCACACTGGTCACCGGGCCGAACATGGGCATCGCCTGGAACAAGAACCGGGCGCTGTTCCTGCTCGGCGCCAGCGCACAGTGCGACGTTATGATCCTGCTCGAGGATGACTCCTTTCCCACTCGCAACGGCTGGACCGACGAGTGGGTGCTCGCAACCGAGCGATGGGGGCACGCCAACCTCGCCGGCGAATGGTTTCGGGGCAGCTTTCTGAAGGGCTCAGGGACCGTTGACGACCCCATTCTCAGCAAGGATGTCAGCGCCCAGTGCAGCGGGTTCTCGCGCGCCGCACTGCACTACGGCGGCTATTTCGATTCGCGCTTCCGTGGCTATGGCCACGAGCATGTCGAGTACAGCCGCCGGTTGCTGCGCGTCGGCTATGGTGGCAGCTACGAGGAAATCGATGGCGAGGTAAGGCCGATCTTCAAGCTCCTGAAAGGCGCCATCGAGGTCACCAATCCGCGCAGCCATTCAAACGCCGTCGATTGCGAACGGAACCTGCTCGTGTGCCGTCAGCTGCTGTTCGACGAAACCTATCGCATGCCGTGGCGCGACGATGCCGAGCTCATTCAGTTCCGTGCCGAGATTGCGCGAGCCCTGCGCGGCGGCTGATCAGACGCGCGGGTTCCGACAGGCACCCGAGCCGAGGCACGAAGCGAATGGCGCGAGTGTCCTCCACGACGGCGTCCCGCTCGACGTCAAAATAGATCCCATCGCGATACGGATCGGTGAGCGGATCCGGCGCGTCGGCCTTGCCGCGGTCCAGCTTGAACAACCAGTCCGCGCGTGACTTGGTGAAGTAGTGGTGCAGCGCCATTGTATCGTGGCAGGCGACGGGTTGCTCGGCGTATGCCAGGACAGTCTCGCCGCGCGTGTTGCAGGTCGGGCCACTGACATTGATGATATGCGGCGTCGTGCCGGCGCTGGTCACTGCCCTGCCGCGCACCAGCGACTTGACGTGCCGGCTGGCGGGAAAATCCTCCCGCAGCCGGCGGATGTAATTCTCGATTACCAGACCATCGGGCGGGCGCTGATGGCCGGAGGGGCCGAACACCAGCCATTGCAGCAGGATCGCCGAGTAATCCGCATAGCACCGCCGCATCAGTATCTCGCGGATCGAGCTGCCGGTGGCAGGCATGATGAACTCGTCGAGGTCGATGAACGCCACCCAGCCGAACTGCGCGGCGTGCTTGGCGCAGAAATCCTGGTAGGCAGGGATCTGACCTGCGCGGCGCGGCCAATCGATCACTGTCACATCCCTGGCGAAGCTTGATCCGCGGATCAGATCAGCACCGCCGTCCGTGCTGCCGTTATCGTACAGCACAAAAAGATCGGCACCGATCATCTCGTGGAATGCCAGCCACTCCAGGAGGTAGGGCGCCTCGTTTTTGAAAATCGCGCAGATGGCGATCTTGTCCATATTCCTCAGCGCCGCTCCAACGCATTTCAGGTTCCAAGGAGCGCGCGCAGCCGGGGGACGAACCGAGTTGCGCGCGTGTCCTCGATCTCCGCCTCGCTCGCCACATCGGAGAACACTCGCTCCTGGTATGGCTCGAGCGAGTCTCCCCTGCCGCGGCAGCGCCTGAACGCCCAGTCTTCCAGCGAATTTGTAAAGCAGTGGTTAATGACCATCACGTCGCGACATTGGATGGGCTGGATCGCGTAGGGCAACACATTCTCGCCGCGCGTGGTGCACGCTGGACCACTGCATTCAGCCGCATGGGGCGTGTAGTCGATGCCGAGCAGATGCTCGGTTCGCACCAGCGTCTTTAAATGGCAGCTTGCGTCGGTTGTCTGGGGCAGCCGTCGCGTATAACTCTCAATTACCAGCCCGTCGGGCCGGTGGTTGCGGCCGGACGGCCCGAACACCAGCCATTGCTGCAAAATCACCGCATAAGGTTGGTAAATCTTGCGCATCAGGATCTGTCAGGTCGAACCACCGGCGAAACGCCAGCCATTCCAGCAGATTGGGCGCCTCGTCCTTGACGATCGCGCAGACGGCGATCTGGTCGATCATTTCTCCTCCAGTGCCGCCGCTCGTCACCGTCACCAATAAGCGAAGGCCGCGTGTGGCGTCCACTGCATTAAGCCGGTCAGACTGTTAACGATGTTTGAACCATGTTTGCCTTGACATGCGGTGTCTTCTGCGGGAAGCGCTGCCTGTACGCCAGCACAGCGGCACGTCCCAGGCGCATCGGCGGGACGCGATAGGCTGGATAGGAACCGACGGGCATGCCGCCTTCCCATGACGAATCAGAAGCGACCGCCCTCGCCGATCTCGGCGACGCGCTGGCCGGCTTCTTCGATCCCGACTGGTATGTGTCGCGCTATCCGGACATTGTCGCCTCCGGCAACGACCCGCTGCACCATTTTGTCCACCATGGCGCCGCGGAGGGTCGCGACCCGAACCGCTTCTTCGACGGCGCCTGGTACCTTGCGCACTACCCGGACGTGGCGAGTTCGGGACAGCTTCCGCTGCTGCACTACCTGCAGATGGGCGCAGTCGAGCTGCGCAATCCGCATCCGCGCTTTGACGCAGCCTACTACGTCGACCGGCACCCGGAGGCGGCGGCCAATCCGCTGCTCTATCATCTGCGGTTCGGCGCCAATCGCGGTTGGCTGACCGAAAAGCCGATTGCCATCACGGACTATCTTGCGTCCAACACCGAGCCGCCGGCGCCGCCGCACGATATCGCTGTCGATGTGATAATTCCCGCGTATCGAGGCCTGGCACAGACGCGGCGCTGCATTCAATCCGTGCTCGACGATCCCGGCCGTCCGGCCGGGCGGGTGATTGTGGTGGACGACCACTCGCCGGAGGCGAAACTGTCCGCCTGGCTCGATCGGCTCGCTGCCAAGGGAAGCATCCAGCTGGTGCGCAACCGGCGCAACCTGGGTTTCGTTGCCTCAGTGAATATCGGCATCGAGGCAGCCGGCAGCCACGATGTGGCCTTGCTGAACAGCGATACCGAGGTTCCGCCGGGATGGCTCATGCGGCTGGCGGGGCACGCCTATGCGACGCTGCGCGTGGCAACTGTCTCGCCATTCTCCAACAACGCGACGATCTGCGGATATCCGAGCATCGAGGGCGGCCGGCCGGCGTTTGGCCTCGGTACCACCGAACTGGATGCGGCCTGCCGCGCGGCCAATGGCGGTCGCAGCGTCGAGGTGCCCACCACCGTCGGATTCTGCATGTACATCCGCCGTGCGGCGCTGGCCGATGTCGGGTTGTTCGACACCGTTGCGTTCGGCCACGGCTACGGCGAGGAAAACGACTTCTGTCTGCGTGCCGGCGCGCGCGGCTGGCGCCATCTGCTGGCCTGCGACACGTTTGTCTATCATGAGGGCGCCGTGAGCTTTGGGGCAGGTGCGGCGGCCGCCGCTCAGCACGGCATGGACGTGCTGGCGGAGCGCTATCCGAACTACGAGCGCCTGGTGGCAAATCATGTGAGGTTCGACGCCGCCGGACCGTTCCGCACCGCGGTGACGCTGGAGCTGTTCCGCCGCTCGGGCCTGCCCACCATACTGATGCTGACGCATGATCTGGGCGGCGGCGTGCGCCGGCACATCGGCGAGCTTGTGAAGCGCACGATCGGCAAGGCCAATTGCCTCCTGCTGGAATCCACCGCGCGCGGCGCCGCGCTTTCAGTTCCGGCACTGCCAGGCCATCCGGAGCTGGCACTGCCGGCCGAGCGGGTGGCCGATCTTGCACTGGTGCTTGCATCAGCCGCCGTGACGCGCGCGCATATCCATCATCTGATGAGCATGGATCTCGACGTTCGGTCCTTGCTGCACCGGCTCGGTGTGCCGTTCGACGTGACGGTGCACGACTATTTCGCGATCTGCCCGCAGGTGAACCTGCTGCCCTGGTTACAGGGCGCCTATTGCGGCGAACCGGAGCCTGCATTCTGCAATGCGTGCATCGCCGACCGCCCCAGCCACGGCTCGCGCGATATCGTCTCGTGGCGGCGCGGCAATGCCTGGCAGTTCCTCGAGGCGGACCGTGTGATCTGCCCGAGCGAGGACGTGCGCCTCCGATTGGCACGCTACGGATACGATGCGCGCGCGATCGTCGTGCCGCACGAGCCGGTGTCGGCCGGACCGTGGCCGCTGTCCCGGGCTGTGCTCGGCAGAAGCCGCAGGTTGCGTGTGGCGGTGCTCGGTGTGCTCGCCAACCAGAAGGGTGCGCTCGCGGTGATCAGCCTGGCCGAGACGGCCGATCCCGCTGAACTGTCGATCCACCTGATCGGCTATTCGGAGCAGGAGCTGCCGACGGGGTTGGCCGAACGCCTCGAGATGACCGGCGAGTACCAGGATGCGGAGTTGCCCGCGCTGCTGGCCAGGTTGAAGCCACACGTTGTCTGGTTTCCCGCGCAATGGCCGGAGACCTACAGCTACACGCTGAGTGTCGCGATCGACGCCGGCCTGCCGATCGTCGCCTCACGCATTGGCGCATTCCCGGAGCGGCTCGAAGGGCGCCCCCTGACATGGCTGGTCGATCCTGAGGCATCGACCGAGGCGTGGCGCGCCGTTTTCGAGCGGGTGCGTGGTGAATTGATGCGCCTGGGCAAGCCGCCCGCCGGGAAGCCCCGCAAGCCCGTCGCCGACTTCTATCGCGATGAGTATGTGCGCAGGCCTGCCGTCCGCTCCGGCGATGGCCTGGTTGACCTTCGCCGCGACGGCCGGGTCAGCGTTGTCGTCATCCCCGAGCGGTTTGACAGCGGCCAGCTGACGCCCTGCGCGTATATACGGCTGCTGCAGCCGCTCGATCATCCCGCGATCGGCGGCGATTGCGACATCGTGCTGGCCAATGCCCGCGAGGCATTGGCCTATCGCGCCGACATCTTTGTCACGCAGCGCTACGCCGTGCCCGACATCGAGGCAGCCGATGCCCTGATCCGCCATTGCCGCGACCGCGGCATGACACTGCTGTACGACCTCGATGACGATCTGCTGCACATTCCGCGCGAGCACCCCGATGCCGTCCTGCTGCGGCCGCGCGCGCGAGTGGTGTCGCGCATGATCCGCGGCGCCGCCGCGGTGTGGGTTTCGACCCAGGCGCTGGCCGAAACGCTGGTGGAACTGCACGACGATGTTCGCATCGTGGCGAACGGCCTCGACGAACGCCTCTGGGCTGCAATGCCGCGTCCCACGCCGCCGCGGCAGGGGCCGGTGCGCATCCTGTTCATGGGCACCGCGACGCACGACGCCGATTTCGCCATCGTCGAGCCGGCGCTGGCGCGGATCAAGGACGTGTTCGGCGAGCATGTGGCGGTCGACCTGCTCGGCGTGAGCAGCCGCGGCGGCCTGCCGTACTGGGTGAACCGGCTCGGCATGCCGGTGAACGCCAACGCGTCGTATCCCGGCTTCGTCAATTGGATCACCCAGCAGCACTGGGACATCGGCATCGCACCGCTCGCCGACACGGGTTTCAATCGGTGCAAGTCGTCGTTGAAGGCGCTGGATTATGGCGCGATCGGCCTGCCGGTGCTGGCCTCGGATCGCGACGCATATCGCGGCTCGCTGGCCGATGGACCGGGCGGATGGCTGCTGCCCGATGACGAGAGTGCCTGGTTCGTAGCTCTTGCCCGTTTGGTGCGCGACACGGATTTGCGACGGCGTTTGGCGGAAGGAGCGCGCACCGCATTCGCGCGTGGGACGCTGGTGGCACAGGCCGGTGAGCGGCGCGCCGCATGGCTCAGCTTGGTGCGACGTCGGAAGCGTGGGTCGCGAGCAGCGGCGGATCGGGAAACTGCGCAGGCCGGGTAGGGGTGGTGTTGGAAGAGACCCCCACCTCACCCTGACCCTCTCCGCCCCCGAGGGCGGAGAGGGAAATGCGCGGGAGTCTTGACGCCCGGTACTGGCCTTCTTTGCTGCCCGTGCTCAGTCCAGCGCGGCGTGCTGCTCGGCCGCGCGCGGTGCCTGGCGAGGCCGGCGCATCAGAAACAACAGCAGCAGTGCCGGCAGCGTGGTGAAGATCATCAGCTTGTAGTCGTCCATGTAGGCGATGATCTGCGACTGCTGGTTGATGATCTGGTCCAGCATGGCGGCGCCATGGCGGGTTGCCGGGTTGAGGTACTGATGCACCACTCCGCCATCCTGAAGTGCGCGATTGAACGGGGTCACCGATGCGCCGATCTCGGCATGCAGCGCCTGGGCGTTGTGCGCCAGCATGCCCGAGGTCACCGACACGCCGATCGCCGCACCTATATTGCGCGCCAGGCTGAACAGACCCGCGCCGTCCGTGCGCAGCGACACCGGCAGCGTCGCGAAGGCCACCATCTGCAGCGGGATGAACAGAAAGCCCAGCCCGAACCCCTGCACGCAGATCGTGAAAATCAGCCGCGCGTGGGAAATATCGGGGGTCCAGCCGGTCATTTCCCATAGCGACCAGATGGTGCAGACGATGCCGCCACCCATGACCACGCGAGGGTCGATACGCGTGGCAATGCGGCCTGCGAGCACCATGGCGGCCATCGTTCCGATGCCGCGCGGCGCCATGATCAGGCCCGCGGCATCGACCGGATAGTTGGCGAGGTTCTGCAGCCAGGGCGCCATCAGCGACGAGCTGGACACCAGGATCGTGCCGGCGGCGAACATCATCGCGACGCCAGCCGCGAAGTTGCGGTCCTTGAACAGCGATGGCGGGATGAACGGTCGGCGGCCGGTCATCATGTGGACGATGAAAAGATAGATGCCGAGCCCGCCCAGCACCGCCTCGGCAATGATCTCGCCGGAGCTGAACCAGTCTTCGGTCTGGCCGCGGTCGAGCATCAGCTGGATGCCGCCGATGCCGAGGCTGAGCACGGTGAAACCGATCCAGTCGAACCGCATGCCGGAACGCGGCTCGGTGTGCGGCATGAAGAAGATCAGGCCCAATGTGGCGAGGATGCCGAACGGCAGATTTATATAGAACACGAAACGCCAGTTGTACATCTCAGTCAGGTAGCCGCCGAGCGTCGGACCGAGGATCGGGCCGATCATCACGCCGACGCCCCAGATCGCCATGGCATTGCCGCGCTGCTCCACCGGGTAGATGTCGAGCATGGTCGCCTGTGACAGCGGTACCAGCGCCGCGCCGAACATTCCCTGGAACAATCGGAACAACACCATCTGGTCGAGCGACTGCGCCGCGCCACACATCATCGACGTGATGGTGAAGCCGGTCAGGCAGCCGACGAACAGGTATTTCCGGCCGAACCGCGACGCCATCCAGCCCACCGGCGCCGTCATGATCGCCGCGGCGGTGATGTAGGACGTCAGCACCCAGGTGATCTCATCGAAGCTCGCCGACAGGCTGCCCTGCATGTAGGGCAGCGCCACGTTGGCGATCGTCTGGTCGAGCGCCTGCATCAGCGTGGCGCCGACCGTGCAGCAGGTGATGATCAGGCGGTGCGGCACCTGATCGCTTGGGCCTCCAGCCATGGCGGCGGACCTAGCGCCGTGGCCCGGACAGATGTGGCACGGACACCACCGTCATTCCCGCGCAAGCGGGAACCCAGGCGGCAAGTTCGGTGCTGCATCGCCTGGGTTCCCGCTTGCGCGGGAATGACGAAATGGGGGCGCGCCGGTAAATCATCTGACTGCGCCTGGCGCTAGTACAGGTCGGCGAGCGTGCGGCGGTGGCCGGTGTCGATGTCGGCCTCGACGCTCATGCCCGCGCGCAGCTCCGGGTCGCCGGGCTTCGGCTCGACGTGAATGCGCACCGGAATGCGCTGAACGACCTTCACCCAGTTCCCCGATGTATTCTGCGCCGGCAGCACGGAGAACTCCGAGCCGGAGTTCGGCGCGATGCTCGCCACAACACCCTTCCAGGTGCGGCCTGGGTAGGTGTCCACCGTCACGTCCACCGGGTCGCCCGGCTTCACCCAGGTGAGTTCGGTCTCCTTCGGATTGGCCTCGATCCACACGTCCTGGGTAGAGACGATGCCGAATGCGGCCGTCGAGGCCGCGAGATACATGCCCGGCTGCACCGTATCCACCTGGGTGACGACACCGTCATAGGGCGCGTAGATCACCGTATGATCGAGCTGGCGCTGCGCCTCGTCGAGCCTCGCCTGCGCCTGCATATATTCGGGCATCGTGCGCACGTCGATGTTCGGATCGCCGGTCAGCTTGGCGAGCTGGACCTCGGCCATCGTCTTCAGCGCGATTACCGCCTGCTGATTGGCAGCGAGCTGAAAGCGCATGTTGTCGTAATCGGCGCGGGTCACGCCGCCCGACTTCACCAGATTGGCGTAGCGGTCAAAATTCGCCTGGTCGGCCTGGACCTGCGACTGCTTCACGTCGACCTCGCGCAGCATGCGCTGATAATCGATCTTCTTGGCGTTGAGATCGGAGCTGATCCCATTGAGATTTGCTTTGGCGCCATCGACCGCAATCTGAAACTGGCGCGGATCGAGCCGCAACAGGACGTCACCCTGCTTGACGCGCTGACCCTCGTGCACCGGGACAGAGGCCACGATGCCGGAGACGTCGGTGGCGATGGTCTCCTTGGCGGCCCGCACATAGGCGTCGTCGATCGAGACGTAACGGCCTCCCGTCAGCCAGTAGGCGCCGGAGGCAACGGCCACTACGAGGATGCCGCCCAGCATCAGGATCGGGCGGAGCAGACGGCGGTTGATCCGGCGGGTGCGCGGCGGCGCCTCGGTGACGCGCGGGGCCTGGCCGGCGGTGGCGGCTTGCGACATCAGGCGATCTCCCGCGCTTCGACTTCGACCGGAGAGAAGCGGCGTGCCGGATGCGCCTCCTGGCTCAGGGTCGTCTTCATCTTCAGTAGCGCTTCCGTCATCGTTTCGAGCATTGCCACGTCCAGTCCGTCGGTCGCCAGCGCTCGCATCTGCGCTCGCTGCCAGTCGATCTCGCGCAGTACCGGGTAGGCGGGCGCGCAGAGATGCAGGCGCCAGATGCGCCGGTCCTTCGCGTCGGGCCGACGTTCCACCATGCCGCGTGCCTCCAGCCGGTCGATCAACCTGGCGACTGTGATGGGTTCGACCTCGAGAATTTCGGACAATTCCTTCTGCGACAGGCCGGGCTGGCGCTCGAGCCAGATCAGGATGCCCCATTGCGCCCTGGTCATCCCGTGGGCACGAGCCCGCTTGTCCGCATCGACGCGCATCAGCCGCGCCACGTCGTGCAAGAGGAACAACAGGTCACGCTCAAAATTGTGCACCAGATTGCAGTCCTTTGGGAGGCTCTGCTGATGATAAGCGACGTTATGATAAGCCACCAGTTGTCACTCCATGCGTCGCACGCAGGTCGGCTACGCTTGCCTTGCCGATTATGGCGGTGGAGAGAATAGCGGCATGGGTGGAGCATCGACCTGGCTGGCGGTGGCGGCAGGCGGGGCGCTGGGCAGCGTCGCCCGTTTCTGGCTGGCCGCCGCGGTGACCGCACTGACCGGCCCGCGCTTTCCGTGGGGAACCCTGCTGATCAACGTCCTGGGGTCATTCGTGATCGGATTGGTGGCGGCGCTGACGGTGGTGCCTGAGCGGATCGGCATGCATCCCGACCTACGGATCTTCCTTATGGTCGGGCTATGCGGCGGTTTTACCACCTTCTCCGCGTTCAGCCTGCAGACGCTGGAATTGCTGCAGGCCGGCGATGCCTGGCCGGCAGCTGGCTATGTGCTGGGGTCGGTCCTGTTCTGCCTGGCCGCGGTCTGGTGCGGCTGGCTGCTCGGCAAGGCATGAATGTGCTTCCAATCTGCGGTTGCATACGGCATAAGCGCACCCAACTCACGGGATCGCGACTAATTCTTCAGACCCATAATCGCAATGGGCCACCTGTCGTCACGACGCGTGGCGAGGCGAGGTGACCGGGTGACTTTTCTGGGCAGGATGGCAGGCTGATGAAACTGCTATTGACCGGCGGGTGCGGCTTCATCGGCTCCGCCGTGGTGCGACACCTTTTGCGCAATACCGACCACGTGGTCGTCAACGTGGACAAGCTGACCTACGCCGCGTCCGAGGATGCCCTGGAGGAGGCGCGGGGCGCCCACGCGCGCCACGTGCTGGTCCGCGCCGACATCGCGGACGGTGCGGCGATGCGCCAGGTGTTCGCGACCCACGAGCCCGACGCCGTGATGCATCTCGCCGCCGAGACCCATGTCGATCGATCGATCGATGGGCCGGCCGTATTCATTCAGACCAACGTCACCGGCACGTTCACCCTGCTGGAGGCCGCACGACACTATCTGGCGACGCTGGGCGCAGCGCGGCGCGCTGCATTCCGTTTCCACCATGTATCGACAGACGAGGTTTTCGGAGCTCTCGGGCCGGACGATGCGCCGTTCGATGAGACCACGCGGTACGATCCGCGCAGCCCTTACGCGGCCAGCAAGGCAGCCTCCGATCACTTGGTGCGCGCGTGGTTCCACACCTTCGGACTGCCGACGATCGTCAGCAACACCGCGAACAACTATGGCCCCTGGCAGTTCCCGGAGAAGCTGATCCCGCTGGTCACTCTCAATGCGCTCGAAGGCAAGACCCTACCGGTTTACGGCGACGGCTCCAACCGGCGGGACTGGATCTTCGTCGAGGATCATGCCGCCGCCCTGCTTCGTGTCCTGGAGCGCGGCCAGCCGGGCGCCACCTATGCGGTCGGCGCCCGCCAGCCCCGCAGCAACCTGGACGTGGTGCGCGCGATCTGCGCACACCTGGACCTTCGCGTGCCCGATCCGCTGGGGCCGCGCGAGCGACTGATCCAGTTCGTGGTGGATCGGCCTGGCCACGACTTCCGCTACGAGATCGATCCTTCGCACGCCGAGACGGCACTCGGCTGGGCCGCTCCGCATGACTTCGAGGCCGGCCTCGCGCGCACCATCGACTGGTACCTGGCGCATCGGGACTGGTGGCAGGCACTGCGCGCCGCGCGCTACGCCGGACAGCGATTGGGGACCGCAGCATGAAGGGGATACTGCTCGCCGGAGGTTCCGGTTCGCGGCTGCATCCGATGACCCTGGTGGCGTCCAAGCAATTGCTGCCGGTCTACGACAAGCCGATGGTCTATTATCCGCTGTCCACGCTCATGCTGGCGGGCATCCGCGACATACTGGTGATCTCCACTCCGGAGGACCTACCGCAGTTCCGCCGCCTGCTCGGCGACGGCGCGCGGTTCGGCGTTCGCTTCGACTTCGCCGAGCAGAAGCGCCCCGAGGGGATTGCGCAGGCCTTTCTGATCGGCCGCGACTGGATCGAGGGCGAGGCCTGCGCGCTGGCGCTGGGCGATAACCTGATCCACGCCGATCATCTCTCCGCCCTGCTGCGCGCGGCGACAGCAAGGCCGCAGGGCGCGACCGTCTTCGCATATCAGGTGCGCGATCCCGAGCGCTATGGCGTGGTGTCGTTTGATGCTGCCGGCCGCGCGGTGGACATCGTGGAGAAGCCCGCGGCGGCGCAATCCAACTGGGCGGTGACCGGGCTGTATTTCTACGACCGGACGGTCAGCGATCTGGCGCGAACAATCCGTCCGTCCGGCCGCGGCGAACTGGAGATCACCGACCTCAACCGGATCTACCTCGAGGCGGGCCTGCTTGCGGTTGAACGTCTGTCGCGCGGCTGTGCCTGGCTCGATGCCGGCACGCCCGATTCTCTGTTGCAGGCCGCGACCTTCGTGCAGACCATCCAGTCACGCACCGGCATGTTGGTCGGCTGCCCCGAGGAGGTCGCGTTCCGCATGGGCTATATCGACAATGACATGCTGCGTACCCAGGCGCGCCAACTCGGCAAGACCGAACTGGGCCGGGTGTTGATGGAGCTGGCCGAAGGACAGGATGGATGATCGTCGAGACGACCGCCATCGCCGGCGTGAAGCTGCTCACGCCGCGACGCTTCCCCGACGGACGTGGGTTCTTTTCCGAGACCTGGAACCAGAGCCGGTTTGTCGAGGCCGGCATTCCCGGGCCGTTCGTCCAGGACAACCACGCGATGTCGGCCGATCGCGGCGTCGTTCGCGGCCTGCATCTGCAGATCGCGCCCAGTGCTCAGGGCAAATTGGTGCGCGTGGTGCGCGGGGCGATCTGGGATGTGGCGGTCGACATACGGCCGGGCTCGTCCACGTATGGGCGGCACTTCGGCGCCGTTCTGTCGGCGGAGAACTGGCAGCAGCTTTGGATTCCGGCCGGCTTCCTGCACGGCTACTGCACGCTCGAGCCCGACACGGAGGTGATCTACAAGGTGACCGCGCCCTGGGACCGCGCGGCCGAACGCGGGGTGATCTGGAACGATCCAGTGCTGGGGGTTCCCTGGCCGATCGATCCGGCGGAGGCGGTCCTGTCCGACAAGGACCGTGCGTTGCCGCGCCTGGCCGAGTGCTCCGAATGGCACCGGGTCTGAGATGGCGGGGAAAATCCTGATCACCGGCGTATCCGGGCAACTTGCCGTCGCACTGGGAGAGGCGGCTCTTTCGCATCGACTGGCCGTCCGGCAGTTCGACCGACCCGCGCTGGATTTCGACCGGCCGGCCAGCATCGCGGCGGCGTTCGCCGAGACCGCGCCGTGGCTGGTGATCAACGCGGCGGCTTACACAGCGGTCGATGCGGCGGAGGACGATGCCGATGCGGCCTTCCGCGCCAATCGCGACGGGCCGGCGCAGCTGGCTCGCCTGTGCGAGGCGGCGGAGATTCCGCTGATCCACATCTCCACAGACTACGTGTTCGACGGGTTGAAGGGCGCGCCATACGTGGAAAGCGATCCGACAGCACCCCAGGGCGTGTACGGTGCGAGCAAGCTTGCCGGCGAACAGGCGGTGTTGGGCGGCTGTTCCCGCGCCATCGTGCTGCGAACATCGTGGATCTACTCGCCGATCGGCAAGAACTTCGTTCGCACCATGCTAAGCGTCGCGCAGCGAACGGACCACCTGCGCGTTGTGGCCGACCAGAAGGGTTGTCCGACCAGTGCGCCCGATCTGGCCGAGGCGATCTTGATGATCGCCGCGCGCATAGCGGCCAACGGCTGGCAGGATCGTTTTGCCGGACTTTACCACGCTGCCGGAACAGGCTGGACGACCTGGCACGGCTTTGCGGTTGCAACGTTCCAGGGGGCCGCCCGGTACGGGGCGCCGGTTCCGACGGTCGATCCGATCACCACCGCCGAGTGGCCCACGCGGGCGCAACGGCCGCCCGATTCGCGGCTGAACTGCGACCGGCTCGAAGCGACGTTCGCGCTGCGGCTGCCGGGGTGGAGGGATGGCCTGGCGCGAACGATCAACGCGGTGTTCGCGACTGCCGTTGTGTCGGCGGCCTCGTAGCCTTCAATCGCCCGTAGCTTCAATCGAGTGTGATGGTCCGGCCCGATCGGGGCCACAAAGCCGCCTGATTGGCGCAGCCCCTTGGCGAAGGACAATCAAACGGGGTCTGCAATGAATAGAGGTGCACGGTTCGGGCGTCTGGCGCTCCTGGGGTTCGTGTTGTTCGTTCCCCTGGCGGCGCGTGCCCAGTCCGACCAGCAGGCGGTGGTTGATCGCGCGCGCATCACGATCGAGGATCTGGGCCGCGACAAGGCGTTCGGCAACGCGCGCCAGTTGCTGCACCGGGCGCGGGCCATCCTGATCGTGCCGCGGCTGTATAAGGGCGGATTCATCGTCGGCGGCGAGGGCGGCACAGGCGTGATGCTGGTCCACGGGTCCGGCAACACCTGGAGCGACCCGGCGTTCTTCGCGATCGGCGCGGCCTCCTTTGGGCTGCAGGCGGGCCTGGAGCAGTCCGAGACGGTGCTGTTCGTGATGACGCAGAAGGGGCTGGATGCGCTGCTGCGTGACCAGTTCAAGTTTGGCGCACAGGCGGGGATTGCGGTCGCCACCCTGGGCTCCGGCGTGGAGGGCGCGATCGGCGGTGCGAGCCCGCCCGACATCGTGGTGTGGAGTTCCTCGAGCGGCGTCTATGCAGGCATCTCCCTGGATGGCTCGGTGCTGCGGGCGCAGCCGGACGACGACCGTGCGTATTACGGGCGGCCGATGGCAACGCGCGCCATTCTGTTCGGACGTGGGGGCGTGGCCCCGCATGCGACGGCGTTGCGGCGGGCGCTGGGCACGGTAGGCTGAGGTTGCCGGAAGCGGGCGGCGCGTGCTATCTGCGCGTTCCCGTATCCCGGATGGGGGATAGTTTAGCGGTAGAACTCCCGGCTCTGGACCGGGCAGCCTTGGTTCGAATCCAGGTCCCCCAGCCAGCGCACCGCTGAAACCCGCAGAAATCGTTGCTTTTTTAGCCCCGGCTGACCCGCCGGAGGCGCAGCGTGCCGAACAATGTCCCGCAAAGGCACCTGCGCCCCGAGGGATTCAATGCTTCACGGCATCTTGGTCGGCGTGGTTGTAGGCGCTGGCGAGCCATGCTGGATCGAGGCCAACTCCTTCGCATTAAGCTGGTCCGCACTCTGGTCCGGATGCGCGTCGGTCATATCGGGCATCTTGTGCGCCGGCGCCGGGTGCGTCACATGACGCGGCTGGACGGTGCCCTGGGCGGGGGCGGTCTGTGCCAACGCGGGACCGGCGATGAACGCAAGCGTCGAAAGACCAATGATGAGACTGTTGCGAGACACTTGGTGTTACTCCTTCCTGTGACAATAAATCTTCGCCCCGGCCTACCAGTCCCCAAGTAGGATCGGGTCTTGGCGTGTCCGTGGCGGCGCGCAATATAGCGCCTTCGCTCGCGCTGGTGAACCTTTACGCCGTCCACCCGAGTGGGCCTTGTCTCGTGGTTACCTTATCAGCCGCGACCAACCAGATGCACCTGCGAGAATTGATTTTGTTGGACTGGTTGGTGGCCCAAGCTATGCCCCGCCTTTGAAGCCGATCTCCGACAGACTGGATCCTGCGCTACGGCGACTCAGGCTATGACTTGTTTCGATGGTCGCGGCGGAACCGTCCGGACCAGGCCGCTACCGCCGCTTAGAGTGGATTGCGGTCATTCTCGAATGGCCCTCGCCTGCATCGCCGCCCATCCGGTCGGGCGCGTGCCCGTACTCCAAACCTGAAACACGGATGGTATCGACGAGGGGTTCGACCCGCGTGACGCCGCCTGACCGGGCCGAAGTCACACGAACGCCGCGTGGTTGGGAGAGCACTTACCACCAATAGAGCGTCGATGTGGCGGGACCTCAACGGCGGGCAGCGATGAATGCGAAAATCGCCGGACCACGCGGCTTCGCAGTCATGAACTCCGTGAACTTGATCACGTGATTGAAACACCCCTCTCGGCCTCAATCGCGATCGCTGCGGGCATCACGCCGACGATGTTGCCAGCTTCGCCCGCACCTCCCGCGCCGACCGCAACTGTATCATCGCCAACGCGGCGGCACTCATGGCGGCGGTCGCGACCAGATAAAAGCTCGGCGACAACGGGTCGCCGGTATGCGCGATCAGCCAGGTCGCAACGAACGGCGCGAAGCCGCCGAAGATCGTCACCGCCGTACTGAAACTCAGTGATACGCCGATGGCGCGGGTCGCCACCGGGAACTGCTCGCCCAACAGGGAGGGCAGCACGCCGCTGTAGCCAGCCTTGAGAAGTTGCAGCCACGCGCAGGCGACGATGCACGTCCAAAGGGTGGGCCATGACGCCATCAGGAAGAAGGCCGGCCATGACGTCAGGACGAACAACCAGGCGGTGACCACCATGATCCGCGGGCGCGCGATCTTGTCTGACCAGTGGCCGAACAAGGGGGCGCCGACCGCGAGAACGATGCCACCTACCAACGTCGCGACAAAGCCGGTATAAGCTGGAAGGCCCAGTGTCTTTTGTCCGTAGGTCGGAATGTAAAGCAGAATGTAGAACGAACTGTTCGAAATGATCGAGGCGCCGATCGCTAATACCACCGCCATCGGATGCTTGCTCAGCAATTCGCGGATCCGCATCCCCTCCGGCTGTTCCGCTTCCAGGAACTCCGGCGTTTCGGCCAGGCGCGAACGGATATAAAGCCCGGCCGGCCCGACCAGCATGCCGAAGATGTAAGGCAGCCGCCAACCCCAACTCAATAGTTGGTCGTGGCTCAGCAGCGTGTTCAGCGCGACGCCGAACAGCGAGGCGATCGCCGTGATCAGACCGGCCACCGAGAACTGCCAACTGGCGGCGAAGCCGCGGCGCTGCGATCCATGCTCCATCAGGAATGCGACCGAACTGCCGAACTCGCCGCCGACCGAAAATCCCTGCAACAGGCGCGCGAGCGTGATCAGGATGGGCGCGGCGATGCCGATCGACGCGTAGCCCGGCGTCAACGCCATCAGCGTCGTGCCAAGCATCATCAGCGCGATCGACAACGTCAGCCCAGCCTTGCGTCCGTGCTTGTCAGTATAGGAGCCGACGAAGATAGCCCCCAACGGGCGCACCAGATAGGCGAGCCCGAACGCGCCGAAGGTGACCAGCAGCGACGCGGTCGGATCCCCGGTAGGGAAAAAAACCTCGGCGAGCGTCACCGCGAGGAAGCCGTAGATGACGAAGTCGAACCACTCCAGGACGTTGCCGATCGTGGCGGCGATCACGACGCGTCGCAGCGTCGTTTCGGGCGGTGCGGCCCCGCCCGATGCAGCATTGGTGCCCATCCCTGTATCCTTTTTTAAACCGGCTTTTTCGACGGACGTTCCCCATTTGACTGCCCAACCGGTCATATTGCAAGCCAGATGCTCAACGTTGTCGGTAATCCCCGCCGTTTGGACTGTAGCTGTGAAGGACCACTCTGGGTCGCAAGCGGCGGTTCGGGTCAGTCGGTGGTATTCTGGCTGACCAATTACCCCAGACACCTGGCGTCTCGGCATCAGGCGGGCTCAGATGGCGTCCCCCGTTTGGGGTCGGCCTAGACGGGGATGCGCGATCGACGACGCTATGACTTTGTGAGCGAAGAGTGGCCGGCGCAGTGTTCGTTGCCTCTGTCCATCTGAAGATCGCCGTTGACTATCTTCCCACTGATATTGACGACCCCATTTGTAGCGCCTTGTCCACCGATCCGGAATGTCGCGGACTTATTGAACGTCCCATCGGCGGCGATCTCAATATCGTAGCTGTCCAGTCCAAGCTTGGTGGAAGAGCGATTGATGGTAATGGTGAGCGTTGCAGGCACGCCGTCCGCCGGAGCACAGCCGGTTACGCCCGGCCGCAGTGGTTTGGTCGTGCGTGTGCCAGTGTAGACTCCATCGAACGACCCGCCTGCCAACGACGGCGTCAGGCCGGCCCAGGTGAGTAGAACAACGAGGAGCGTTGCACGGATCATAACGACCCCTCAATTTCAAACCGCCAGCGGAATACCCTTCCCAAATGCCAAACGCAGTAAAAAAGGACGACGCTTTGTTTTGTGCCGGCACCAGTTCAACAGCTGCAGGGGTAACACTACCGGAGGTGGTCGGCCGCACCGGGTCGACGACCTCCGCCTGCCATTCGAGCGCATGGTCTGATGCCGGCTCGACGGCCTATCTGACACTGTGAGCACACGCGGTGCATGGTGGGCGGTGGTGGCGTTGGTGTCCGCCGCCTTGCTTGGTCCGTTGCTGATCGCCGACGTGCCGCCGATCCTCGACTATCCGAATCACCTTGCCCGGTTCGTGCTGCTCGCCGCTGGCCCGGACGATCCGGTGCTGGGCCCCGTGTTCACGCCAAATTGGGCGATCATTCCGAATCTGGCATCTGACGTGATCGGGCCGATTCTGCTGCGTGTGCTGCCTGTCCACGTTGCCGGGCGCTGCCTGCTGGGCGGTGTCTTGCTGCTGAACCTCGCCGGCGTGCTCGCGCTGCACAGCGCCTTGTTCGGGCGACACTCGTACTGGCCACTTGCGTCGGGTCTCGTTGCCTACAACAGCACGTTTCTGCTGGGCTTCCTGAATTGGCAGATCAGCAGCGGCCTGGCGATGCTGTTCGCCGCCGCGTGGCTCACCTGGCTGGAGCGACGACCGGCAGCGACCATTGTGGGAGCGTCGATCGCATCGATCGTGCTGTTCTTTTGTCACCCGATGGGGCTGATGTTCTTCCTCGTGCTGATCGGCAGCGCCGAGGCGCATGCAATGTGGCACGGACGGGCCGTGCTTGTCCGGTGCGTTCTGCTGCTGCCGGTGCTGCTTGGGCCGATGCTTCTGTCGCTTCTTACGCCGCTGCGCAACGAGCCTGCCACTGCGGACTGGATGGATGCGCCAGCCAAGCTCGTGCAGATGGTCAGCCCCTTCATCAACTATTTCTTCCCGTTCGACGTGATCAGCGCCGTGATCGTCTATGGTGGGGTGGCGCTGGGCGTCGCGGCCGGTTGGTTCGTGCTCGCGCCGCGCGCCGTTCTGGCTGCCGCCGCGCTTGCGATCCTGTATATGGCAGTCCCGTTCAACCTGATGGGCACCAGTTTTGTCGATACGCGCATTGCCATCATGTTCGGCATTCTGTTGTTTGCCGCCGTCGATCCGGTATGCCTGCCACGGCAAGCCCGCCGAGTCGTCGCCGCCGGTTTGGCCGCGCTATTCGCGGTTCGGATGGCGGTGGTGGCGGACGTCTGGGTGGAACAACGGCGCGACCTCGCTGACCTTCGGACCGTCATCGCCGCCGTTCCGCCCGGCGCCCTGGTTTACGTCACCAACGTGCCGCGGGAGGAAGTGCAAACGTACTGGGACACGGGACCGCACAGCCGAATGCTCTCGAACATACTGCGCACCGATTATCACCTGCCGGCGCTGCTGCTCATTGAGCGCGGCGCATTCTGGCCGCTGCTGTTCGCCAATCCGGCGCAACAGCCGATCCGCTTGCGGCCCGCCTACGAAAGGCTGGCCCGTGAGGCATATGACATCCCCTCACACGCTGCCCTGGTGGCTGATCCCGATCGCGGCTCGGCGGCACTCCGCGATTTCGATTTCGTCCTGATGCTGGAAGCCGATGCGGACCCCGACCTGCTGGGGTTTATGCCGCGGTGCCTTGTGCTGGTGTCGCATACGGGCTTTGCCGCTTTGTTCCGAGTGCGGCGTGACGCCGCTGCCTGCGTCATCGTCCCTTCGCAAGGATAATGCGTAACCGCGCCTTGTTAAATTCGGATGGCGATCGAATACTGCGTCTGCGGAATGACTCTAACTCGTTGACGGTCTCGAGCACGACGGGTTGAGGCCCTGGCGGCTGGGGATGGCGCGGAGCATCGCCGTTTCGTCGATCGTTCCGTCTTGCTGTTGTGAAACCCTGGGCATGCTCAACTGGTTGTCCAGAACGCGCCGCAATGCCAACGGCCGAAATGGTTGACGCTCCGGCTTCGCCTCCCCCGTCATGGTGGGCCCACGGGTCGGGCCAAAGGCCCGCCCGAGGACAGGCTCCGGCCCGCCATCCACGTCTTTGCTGATCGCAGCAAGGAAAGACGTGGATGGCCGGCCCCCGGCCTTCGCCGGGGCATGCTTCGCCGACCATGACGACGAGGGGCTATCGATGTGTCACTCGCAAGGGCGGCGGCGTAAGAGGGCGCTCGGACTGCGACGGGTTCAGGGTGGGCCTGTGGGGACGGGTGCGGGGAATCGCGGCGGCGGCGCCGGCGATCTGCGCCGCGCGGCGGCCGCGAGCGGAAACGCCTGCTCAAGGATGTCCTTCACCAGGCGGGCGAGGCTGCCGCCGTGTCTGATGATGACAAGGCTCAATTCCCGCCATAGCGGATGGCTCGGCATGATGCC
>DATMND010000224.1:0-19500 GCA_035569235.1 Acetobacteraceae bacterium
CGGATCTTGCCGTTTACATTCGTTCTGTATCTGATCTGTTATCTTGACCGTGTGAACATCGGCTTCGCGGCGCTGACGATGAACCAGGATCTGGGGCTCAGTTCGTACATATACGGGCTCGGCGCAGGCGCATTCTTCTGGGGCTACTTCCTGCTCGAGGTCCCTTCCAATCTCATCCTGGAACAGGTCGGCGCGCGCCGCTGGATCGCGCGCATCATGGTAAGCTGGGGCCTCGTTTCCGCCGGGTTCGCCTTCGTGCAGGGGCCGACCAGCTTCTTCATCCTACGCTTCCTGCTCGGGCTCGCCGAGGCTGGTTTTTTCCCCGGCATGATCTTCTACTTCACGTACTGGTTCCCGCCGTTCCATCGCGCCCGCATCGTCGCCGGCTTCATGGCGGCGATCCCGGTGTCGATCGGTATCGGCGCGCCGATCTCGACGGGCTTGCTCCAGCTGAACGGACTGTTCGGCATCGCGGGCTGGCGATGGCTGTTCCTGTGCGAGGCGGCGCCGGCAGTGATCATGGGTGTTGTTGTATGGTTCTGGATGACCGACCGGCCTGCGGAGGCGCGTTGGCTGAACGCCGAGGAGAAGGGGTGGCTGACCGCGGTCATGGACAAGGAACGCCGCGTGGTCGAGGGGATCGGCAGGATCTCGGTGCTGAAGACGCTGATCAATCCGCAGGTGCTTGCGGTTGCCGCGATCCATTTCGCGCAGGCCGGGGTCAGCGTGGGTATCGCGGTGTTCACCGCACTGATCATCAACCAACTCGGCTTTACCATCATGCAGACCGGGTTCATGACCGCCGTGCCGTATGTGCTGGGGACGATCGGCATCCTGGTCTGGGGCCATATCTCCGACCGCATGAACGAGCGGCGCTGGAATCTTGCCGCCTCCTGCTTTTGCATGGCTGTGGGTTTCACTGCGGCGGGCCTGACGGTCGGCAGCTATTGGTCCATCGCGGGGATATCGCTTGGGGTAGTCGGGCTTTATGCGTCGAACGCGCATCTGTGGCCGTTGCCGTCGATGTTCCTGACCGGTGCGGCGGCAGCCAGCGGCATCGCGTGGGCGAATTCGCTCGGCATTCTGGCCGGCGGCATCACGCCACCGGCGATCGGCTGGATCAAGGACGTCACCGGCAGCTTTGAGGGTGGGCTTTACCTGCTGGCGGCATGGGGGCTGATGGGGGCAGTCATCGCCGCGCTGTGCGTGCGCGAGTCGGCGGCGAAACTGGCGCCCGAGGATGCCTTGGAGGCCACGTGATAAATTGCGCCGCGCGGAAATCCCCTTCGCGGTTACGCCGAGGTTGACGCCCCGATAACGCTGTCGTGGCCTTGGCGTTTTTGGAGGGCGTGAGCCGGCTTGAGGCTGCATGCGAACAAAAGCCGTATAGGGGATGGTGCGCTTCCATGATCGTCGCTTCGCTGCATTGACCTAAATCAATGCATTGGCTCAACTTGTGTGTTGCAGATGACACAGACAGGAGTCAGCGGGCTGAATCGGCGGTTCGCAGCAGGCGAGTCGCTTCCGATCAGACCAACGAGTAGGAGAACGTCGTCATGCGTTTCGACTGCCACGGACTTGCGATGGTCATTGGGGTCATCACAATCGCAGGCTGCAATTCACCGCCGCCGTCAGTATCAAGCGGACCGACCGCACCGCCAGCATCGGTATCCTGGGACGGTGTGTATCAAGGCGCGGTACAGATCACCGGGCTCGGATCGGGAATACAAAAGGAATGGTGTGAAACCAACCCACAGATGACTGTGCAGGTAGCCGGCAACAAATTTAGCTATACGATGCCGCATCCGAACACGCCGGGCGAGCCAACCATGGTCTATTCGGCCTCCATAGCGCCGGACGGTTCGTTTCGGAGCGACATCGGAACGGGCGTGATGACCGGCCGGGTCACCGGAAGCCGCATGTCCGGTTTGATCGACGGATCCGCCTGCGTCTATTCGTTTTCGATGGATCGGGCCTGAAATGCTGTTCGCCCGCGGGATGATGCGCCGACGTGGGAATGACCATTAGCATAGCGCCGTAAGGAGTCCGGCCTTGGCGCGGTTGTCCTAGCGTGTGCGGAACGAAAAAAGTCAAGGGCACGCGGTCGATGCAAATCTCGCCGGATCAAGGGTGGGGGTGCGGCGGGGGCATCAGTCCACCTTGGGCTTGTTGGCACGGGCGCCAGGCTTGCGGCTTGGCATCCTGGATGTGCGGGATGCCTGTTTAGCCTTCGCAGGAACGTGCTCCGATCCCATCTTCCCAAGCACTGGTCGAATGGAGTTCAACGCGGCCCGCAGGGTCTGGAATCGGCGAACTCTCGTCCTCGGACCTGCCGAAAACACGACCCAGATGTCCCGACCGCTCGGTGCGTGGACAAAGTGCGACGGTCCGTCACCCGGGCCCGTGGCGATTATGATCCTGTGATGGAGGGCCGGGTCATCGCTGCGACGACTGCTGACGTATGCAGAAGTGACGTCGCCCGCCGCAGCTAGCCACTCGGCCGCCAGAGCGCATTCCCCTGGCGTGAGTCTACGCGCCGGAAATTGGCTTATAGCGTCTTGCACACAGTATATTACTCTCAGGCAACAGAATGCGTCAAGCAAATGATCGCGGGCCGGATTCGGCTGATCTGTCGTTGGAGCCGTCCGACCTGTCGAAGTGAGTGTTCGAGCACGCATCCGATTCGCCCCGGAGTCCACTTGCTTGATAGGCCGATCGGCAAATTGGTAAAAATGCATGTGATAACCCTTGTCTGCTGGATTTTTTACGTACAAGTCTGGTCCCAGCCGCATTTGGGGTGCTTGTCATCCGATAATTCACCGACTAAGGTCTCGTTCCCTGGAACTAAGGAGAGGATCATTGCCTCGCAAGCCAAATTTCGCTCGCTATCTCCGCGATGCTCGGATCAATCGCGGTCTGTCAGTTGCCGAGGTTGCTGAACAGGTCGGCGTCAGTACGGCAAGCATCTATTTCTGGGAGAGGGATCACTGTCGGCCGCGCGACGAAAATCTGTCCGCGCTGTGCAAGGTCCTGAAGCTGCCGGTCAGGGCGACACGTGAAATGGCCGCCGGGTGATTACCGCCAGCCATCCTTCATGCCAAAGTCGCGACCGACGCCGCAAGTAAGGCCTTAAATTACCGGAGGGAAGTCCAGCTCCGGTGTCAGCGCCGTTTCGGGCAACGGCGGACTACCACGGATACAAACGCTGAAACGGCGGTGGCCGAGAACTATACCGTCGCGGTGCCGACATCGCTATTACTGATCCTTGCGACCATCAACGCGACGGTCCATCCAGCAAGCAGGTACACGGCGATGGTGGTAGTTCGGAATGTCGGCATCAGCCAATCGGCTCCAACGAATTTGCCTCGTGCGTTCACTGACTGATCGCGCCCCGACTGACCAGACACGTCTCAACCACATCGTCGGCAGTAGCCTCGCCCAGACCGGCGGCAGGCTGCCGGCCGGCGCCAATGGTAAGCGCTGTGACCGCTGTTCAGGGCGGCTTGGCAACTACGCACCTATGTCGGGATTAACTTGTCGCCGCGCCCGGTCCGGCGGTGACACCTGTCCTTGAAACTCGAGGAAACAAGGAACGCCAACCATGAGATTGAATGACAGGCTTTGCATGCTGATCGCCGCCGTGGCTCTGCTCTGGACGGCCAATTCTGCATCCGCCCAGGCGCCAGCCACCGGCCAAGCGCAGGCCACAGGCGCTGCGGGCGAGGCAGCGCATGGCGCGACCAAGCTGGATATGGAGCCATCGCTGATCGTCATGAACGCGCATGGCGCCAACCTGCAAGGCCAAACGCTCACCTTGACCGGCGTGAGCACAAACTCGATCGTATTTGCGGACCGGCCGGTGCGCGCGGCCGGCCATATGCTCACCGCACATGTGCTCGAAGAATGGGCGGCCGACGGCAGCTTCACCAAGGACCCACCCAATGCCACCGTGTCGGTCCTGAGCAGGGACGGCGGCTCGGCTCAGGATGCGGTTGTCGAGCTGAAAAGCCCACACCTCGAAGGGGACAAACTGACCTTCGATGTCCGCGTCCTGGAGGGGAGCCTTGCCAGCGCGGATGGGCCTGCTTCAATCTTCATCGACATCATCGGTCTGCCATGGACGCCGTTATCTGTTGCCGGTGTGGCGCGACGCAGCGCTCGGCGAGCCTATTGGTACGGCGCCGCAGCCGCACCGTACTATCATCCTCCCTATGGCTATCCTGCCTACGGCTACCCGCCGCCCTATCGGCCGCCATATCCGTATCCGCCCTACCCGGCACCGTACTGACCGCCCGGCGGCGCGGCGCGTATTTCGCCGAGGTTGGTCAGCCGTAGCCCTTGCGCGCCTTGCCACGGAACAGCCAGTACACGACGCCCATATAGGTCGCGATTACAGGCAGGACGAATATGCCTGCGGCCCAGAACAGAAACGACAGCGACGACTCGGGCGCCGCGGCATTTCCCACGGTGATCGAGTACGGGATCATGTACGGCCAGAACAGCACCGCCAGCGTCGCGAAGGCGGCCCGGAAGAACAGCACCGTCATGGTGAATGGCCACGCTTCGCGCCGCCGCCGCACGCCGGCGAAGATGCCGATCACCGCCGCAATGCCGAGCAGCGGGAACACCACGCCCCAGGGGCGGCTGCCAAGCTCGCCGACGGTCCGTGTCCGTTCGGCAAACGCTGCAACGAATGCGACGCCCAGGACCACGATCACAGCGGTGGCACGCCGGCGAATGCGCCGCCACGCCCAGTCCTGCAGCGCGCCCTCGGTCTTCAGCATGAGCCAGCCCGCGCCAAGCAGCGTATAGCCGAGCATCAGACCGATGCCGCACAGCACCGGCAACGGCGCCAGCCATTCGAACGAACCCCCGCGTACTGGCCGTCCACCACGTCGATGCCGCGGATCATTGCACCAACAGCGGTGCCCTGCACAAAGGCGACCACGCCGGAGCCGACCGTGAACCCCCGGTCCCATAAACCCCGCGCCCGGCCGCTATGCCGATACTCGAAGGCCACACCTCGGAAGATCAGGCCGAACAGGATTCCGACACCGAGGTCGAAACCATGCAGGACCACATAGACCACGATCGCAATCGCGATGACGGCGGCCCAGAAAAGCGCCAGAGCGGACGGCTCGAGTTCGGTCATCCCAGGCCCCTATGCACTGCGGCCGCCATCGATGCGCCGGGCAGGGCGGCCTTGGGCTCGCTGGTCGGCCCGTCGCGCAACAGGCGATACACGTAATAAAATCCAAACGCATAGACCAGCGCATAGACAGCGATATCGGCCAGCAGCGAGAACATCACATCCGCGGTTGCGAGTGAGGGCGTCACCGCGTCCTTGGTACGCAGCAGGCCGTAAACGACCCACGGCTGGCGCCCGACCTCGGCGATAAACCAGCCGGCCAGCACGCCGACGAAGCCGGCCGGAAACGCCAGGAATGCAATCCAGAGGAACCAGCGTGTGGTCTCCAGCCGGCCGCGCCATCGAAGCCAGAGGCCGAACCGGGATATCGCCAGCATGATCAGGGTCATTCCGACCATGAGTCGGAACGTCAGGAACGGGATGATCACCGGCGGTCGGTCCTCCGCCGGGAACGTCTCGAGCCCGACCTCCTTGGAATCCCACGTGCCGGAGGCGATGAAGCTGCCGAGCCTCGGTACGGTAATGGCGAACAGGTTTCGCTCCGCCGCCGGATCGGGGATGCCGATCAGCACCTCGCTAGCCGGTTGCTCAGTGGTCCAGCGTGCCTCGATCGAGGCGAATTTCGCCGGCTGATAGCGATGCACCTTATCGCCGGCGAGGTGGTCGAACGCGATCTGCACCGGGATCAGCAGCGCAACCAGTCCCAGACCCCAATGCAACATGACCCGCGCCGCCGGCGCATCCTTGTCGCGCAGCAGGCACCAGGCGCCGGTCGCAATGATGCTCATGCCGGTAGTGAGAAATGCCGCCAGCAGCATGTGCGGCCAGCGTATCAGCATCACCGGCGCGAGCAGGATCGTCCACCAGTTGTCCGGCACCAGCCTGCCGTTGACCACTGCGTGGCCCACGGGCATCTGCATCCAGCTGTTGTTGCACAGGATCCAGAACGACGACAGCATGGTGCCGACGGACACCATGCAGCACGAGAAGAAGTAGAACCATGGTGGCGCACGATCGCGGCCGATCAGCACGACGCCGAAAAACGTTGCCTCAAGCAGGAAGGCAGTAAAGCCTTCGTAGCCCAGCAAGGGCCCCTGGATCGATCCGGTGCGTTCGGCGAGCACGCTCCAGTTGGTGCCGAACTGGAATGCCATGACGATGCCGCTGACCACGCCCATGCCGAACGACAGCGCGAACACCTTCAGCCAGAAATCGAACACGCGCCGGTAGACGGGTTTGCCGGTTGCCAGCGACACGACCTCAATCGTCGCGAGCCAGCCGCGAGACCAATGGTGAAGGCCGGGAAGGTGATGCGAAAGCTGACGACGAAGGCGAACTGAACGCGGGACAGGAAGGCCGGGTCGAATTCCATCGTGGCGCCCCTTGATAGAGGTCAGTCGCCATCGAAGATCGCCTCTGGCAGCAGCGCGGAGACCACGTAGTTTGGCACGTCGACCACATTGGAAATGCGCAGGTCGACGGCGACGCTGCACAGCACGTAGGCCTGCTGTCGGGTGAATCCCCGCTCCTGCAGCAGCTCCATCATGTTGAGCACCGCATTGCGACAGGCGAGCGTGAGGTTCTCCGCTTCGATCTCGCCGGCCGCGTTGATCGGCATCCCCATCACACCGAGGAAGCGTTCAGGCGCGGCGTAGCGCGGATCGGTGAAATACGTCGTGCGCGAGAATACCGGCGCGCTGAATTTTCTCCGGGCTGCGAGCCCCTTGTGCACCCTGAACCGAACCACTGCGGTGGCGCCCATCTCGACGGCCGTAACGCAGACCTCGCCGTCGCCCTGCGCGAAGTGGCCGTCACCGGTGGAGAACAGTGCGCCTTCCTTGAACACCGGCAGATAGAGTCTTGCGCCTTTGGTAAGCTGCTTGACATCGAAATTACCGCCGTTCTCTCGCGGCGGCAGGGTGCGAAGCCCGGTCAGGCCGCATGGGCCGGCGGGCACCGCGCCTGTCGGGTCGGGCGGCAGGGCGAAACCGCCGCCGCCGATCACGCGCTGCTCGCGGGCGGTCCATGCCGTGAGCTGGTCCGCCGTGGGTGCGACCGCGGAGACCCCCATGAACGGCGCGCCGGGAACACGTACGCCCGGAAGCTGCGCGGAAGTGGCCCAGCCGTCCTTGATCTGCCAGTGCACCAGGAAGGGCTCGGTCATCACGTCGCGCAGGAAGCCGAGCCCGGGCATGATCGCGCTGAAGGCAATCGGTTGGGCGATGATGTCGGTGAACTCGATCTCCAGCATGTCGCCGGGCTGCGCGCCCTTGACGAACACCGGGCCGGTGAGCGGATGCACCGCGCCGGCATCGAGCGTGGCGAAATCGGCGACTGTCGTGGCTGGCGTGATCTGTCCATCCAGCGCGTCGCGCGTTTCCAGCGCGATTTCCTCGCCCTCGCCGATCTCGGCCACCGGTGCGATGTCCGGGTGGTAGCGGTTGTGGCCGCAGTTCGGCTCCTCGCAAAGCCTCTTGCCTCGATCGATGTGGACCGTGTGCATGGCGGGTGCTCCGTGGGCGTGGTTCGTGTAGGCGGCAACGCTGCCACGATGCGATGGCTCTGTCAGCCGGCCTGACCGAGGCGCGATGCGCCGCCGCATCATTCACGGCTATTGGGGAGCCGGAACGCCTTCCCTGATCTTCCGTGAAAAATCAGGGTCGGTGCTGCTCGCCTTGCCGCGAATGTGCGAGCGATCACGCAGCGCTCCGAACGGCAGGCTGGCATCCAATCTGCCACGCTCATAAATGTAGTCCGGAACAAGGCCCGACAGCAGCATCCGGTAGTCCAACGCCAGGCCCGGCTGCAGCACGCGGATCATGCGAAAGATCTGGGTGGTGCAGTTGGTGGTCAGCGAATTGTAGAAGCGTGGCGTGCGCGTCAGATCATTCGCCTCCGCGACATATTCAAGCAGGAGCGCACGTGCTTCGTCGGGCGTGACGCGCAGCCGGTAGATCCGGACATCCTCGCCACGCACATTGGTTCGCACGCCCACCACATCACGTTCGTCCGCGGCGACGAACGAAAGCTCATAGGCGCGGAAGAATCCGGCCAGCGCGGAATAGGATTCGGTCTTGTCCTTGCGGATTTCGATGGAGAACGCGAGGTGCTGACCGTCGGAGAACCCGAAACTGAGGATGGCGTGGGCGATCGGCTCGCCCGACCAGTAGGACATGATGAGGTCGAGGCCCGTCAACGCGTTCAGATCGTAGCTGCGTGTCTCCCACCTCGGTTCGAAATCGGTATCGCTGCGCCAGAGAAAGTTGCGCACGTTTTGCACAGTCAATCGGTCGCCCTCGACAGTCCCGCTTGCAGTTCGCGCCACATCGTCTGCCCAGTCCAGGTCGTTGGACGGTTGGAGCGTTGCCCACCACCCGAAGACCGCAACGAAACAAACGCCGTACAGCGCGACAACACGCCACCGCCGGAGAGCCAGACAGACGATCGCCGCGAGAGCCATAAGCAGAAGCCCGCCGGTCAGGACCTCGCGCAATGGCGGCGCCGGTGCGAGCCGAAACCAGATCGCCAACGCCCCCCAAAGCCCCGCAAGCAGCATTGCCAGGCCGGCTACCGCGGTGCCCACCCACCGCAAGACACGCCGGACGATCAAGCGTTCCGGACCCTAAGGTTGCGCCGGCGCCGCATGCCGGATCGAGGGAGCGGATGGCGTTGTCTTCGCGGCGACGCTCGTTGCGCCGATCGGCGAACACCCCTGGGGGCAGGCCGACTGCCATTGCAGCAGAAGGATGCGCCGTACCTCGGCCACCGTCTTGGGGTTCGACTGCACGGAATGACCGGACCGGACGACCAGTTCGGACTCGGCTTCGTCGATATGTGCGCTGCTATACTGCACTACTCCGTCATTGCCGGTTTCGATCGGGCCCTCGCCCTGCACTGCGATGATCGAATTCGCCGTAACAGACGGAGCGACGGGAATGGCGGCCAAGGCCGTGACCAACGGGCTGCCCGGCGTCATCCCGTAAACGCTGCCGATCCGGACATTATCGGGATCGAGCCGAATGGCATCGCGATTGCCGGTCAGCGTTTCGGCTGCCAGCTTTGTTACCCTCAGCGGCAGCGTAACGAACCGCCCGATGAGTTGCGCCAGCGATCCGCCGGCGACAAAGCTGCCACGGTGCGGTGTGGCGATGAAAATGACCCGCGTCACATCCGCCATCGGTGCGACGAACAGGGCTTGACGAAGCGTCTCCCGGGTTTCGTTTGACAGAGTGAGCTCATCGATTGGTTTGCTGCTGAACGCATCGAACAGGCGTGAGCCGGAGTTGACCACCAGCATCTTCGCCAGCAGTCCGCCCTGGCTGTGCCCGATCAGCACCATATTCTGCAGCGCCGGGTCGCGCCGGTCCGGATCCAGCCTGTGGGTCGCGGCATCGAGGGCGGTGCGCAGCTGCAACGCGGAAATCGGTATCGGATTGCCGGTGTTGTAGGTGAACAGCCAGAACTGGAAGTGGTCACGGATATCCGGATCGTTTTCCAGGTCATTGAGAAGATCGGCCCAGCGCCCAGCGCTGGATGCCGTTCCGTGGATCAGCACGACCGGAATCCGGCCCGGGCGATAGGGTTCCACGGCAGCAAGCTGGGTCGGCAGATTCTGGAACAGATCGCCTTTGAAGAAGCCGGTCAGCTCGGCTTGCCAGATGTCCGGATTGCTCAAGGCGAAGGCGAAGGCGGCACTGGGTTCGTTCTCCAACGGCACCTGCTGGCCGGCAATCTCCACCGTGCGGTCCTCGTTGCCGGCGAACAGCAGCAGTCGGCCGTTGAACCGCCCGCTGGCGATTGCAGCCGGCGAAATGTCCAACCGCAGCAGCGCGGTGGCGGGGACCTTCAGCTTCCGGGCGACCTGGAAGCCACGCGGGTCTCCGGTCACGATCAGGTCGGCCGCAAGCGGTGCTCCGATGCCCGTCTCGCGGTACCGGTTCTGCAAACCCTCGATATGCAACTCCGCCGCGGGAACGAAGCGAGTCAGATCGAAACCCGCCCAGCGCAGTGCATCCGGCTCGAAGCTGATCGACAGAGTGCCGAATGGCAACGGGTACTCGCCGGCGCGCAGATCGACATGGTTGCCGTCGGGTGCGGTCAGGCCGCGCGTGAGGGCCAGATTGTAAAGTTCGGCCGCCGTGCGAAGCCGCGGATCGAACGGATTAGGACGATTCGCGGGCGAGACCGGGAAGAGGAAGGCGTACGCATAGACCACGGTCGCGAGGTAATAGGACCGCTCGCGGGTTCGCTCCGCCTCCAGAAAGGCCATCTCGGCCAGTGCGAACAGCAGGTCCCGGTCACCGGTGTTGGCGGCCACGATCAGGTTGAGCGCCTGGATGCCGGCCGATGGATTTTCGGTGTAGACGCGCAGCAGGTCCAGCCGCCGCAGCGCGATCTGTGTCGACTCGCTCAATTGTCCCGATGTCAGGGCGTTGCTGGTGAGTTCTGTCTGTACAGTGCGGGCGTCCACGCGTTCCACAGAGATCGGGGTGCCGCAGGCGGCGAGGACCAGGCAGAGCGCCAGCAACCCTCCAGTCCTCAACCGACCTTGTCGTCGCGGACGTTCGGGCCAACCGCTATTCGACCTCACAACATTTCTGCCAATCCCGCTTCGCTCGATCGTGCCGGTCCACGCCCAGCCGGAGCTACCACGCGGCGACACAACTCGGTAGCTGCGTCACGCTGCCTCGGCGAGCACCAGCCTGCGCCGCGGCACCGCTTCGACCGGCATCGCAGCATAGATGTCCTTGACCGCCTCGGTGATCGTCACGCCGGCGAACCCGCTGAGCCAGATCCGCCCGGTCCGCTCCAGTAGCCGGGCGCTGCGCAGGACAAGCCGCCAGTCCGACGGTGGCAGATAGAGGGCGGTGTCCCGCCGTTCGACCCGGTACAGCGACGCGGCCAGCAGCCGGCCGACCTGGCCGAACGAATAGGGCTGACCGTGACCAAACGGGGTCCTCTCCGAGTACGCCCACATGCCGCTGCGGTTCGGCGCGATGACCAGCAGCCGGCCATCATCCTTCAGCACCCGCCAGGTTTCCCGCAAAAGCCGGCGGGCGCTTTCGGCTGCTTCGAGCCCGTGGACCAGCAGGATTCGGTCGAACATCAGGTCAGCGAACGGCAGGGCATCCTCCTCGGCGGTGCAGGACAGGTTGGGCGCGCCCACCGGCCAGCGTGCGGCGCCCATCTGCGCCGGCGTGAGTGCGATGCAGCGCGCCGCCTGCTCTCGCCACTCCCGCAGATAGGGGGCGGTATAGCCGATGCCGAGCACGGACTGGCCGCGCAGATCGGGCCACAGCAGGGACAGCCGCTCGCGCAGCAGCCTTGCCGCCACCACCCCACGGGCCGTGCCGTAGAAATCCGCCGCAGCGTGTGCATCCGCAGCCATCGCACACCTATAGCATGGCCGGCGGTTTTCCGCGGAACCTTGCGGTGCTAGACTGCCCGCCATGACAGTCACAGCACAACCGGTCCCCATCCTTTCCGACAACTATGCCTGGATGCTGCGCGACAGCGGATCCGGTGCGGTTGCCATCGTCGATCCCGCGGACGCCAAGCCGATCATAGCGGCATTGGAGAAGGCGGGCGGCAGACTCGACCTGATCCTGCTGACGCACCATCACGCCGACCATATCGCCGGAGTGGACGAGGTGCGCGCGCGGTTCGTCGGCGCCAAGGTGGTCGGCGCGGCGGCCGACGCACACCGGCTGCCGAAGCTCGACCAGGCGGTGAAGGAAGGCGACACCGTCGCATTCGGCAGCGCGTCGGCACGCGTCATCGACACGCCGGGCCACACGCGCGGCCAGATCAACTATTTCATCCCCGATGGGGAGATCCTGCTCGCCGGCGACACGCTGTTCAGCCTGGGCTGCGGTAGGCTGAGCGAAGGCACCCCGGCTGAGATGTTCGCATCCCTGCGCAAGCTCGCCGCGCTGCCGGGCGGCACGAAGCTGTGCTGCGGCCACGAATACACCGAGAGCAATGCGCGGTTCGCACTCAGCGTCGATCCCGACAACGCCGCACTGAAGGCGCGCACGGAACAGGCGCACCGGCAGCGCGCGTCGGGCCAGCCGACGCTGCCTTCGGTCATGTCGGACGAACTCGCCGCCAATCCGTTCCTGCGTGCGCCCGATGTCGCGACGTTTGCCGATCTGCGGGCGAAGAAGGACAAGTTCTGAGGGAGATGCTCCCGTGAAGCTGTGCTTCTCCCCGACCAGCCCGTATGTGCGCAAGGTGCGCGCCTGCGCCATAGCGCGAGAGATCGACGGGCAGATCGAGCTGGTGCCAACCGACGCGAATGCTTCGCTACCGGAATTCGTCGCGATCAATCCGTTGTCAAAGGTGCCGGCGCTGATCACCGAGGACGGCGTTGCGCTGTTCGACAGCCCGGTAATCTGTGAATACCTCGACAGCGTCGGCGATGCGCTGCCGATGTTTCCCACGCATGGCGCCGCGCGTTGGCGGGCGTTGAAATTCCAGGCTATGGGCGATGGGATCCTGGACGCTTCGGTGCCGCGCCGTGGCGAGATGCAGAAACCGCCGGACGATGGGCGCGTCGCGTGGATCGCGCGTCAGAAGGCGGCGGTGGACCGCACGCTTGATGCGCTGGAGGCTGACCCGCCACAACGGACGGTCGATATCGGCTCGATCACGGTGGCCTGCGCGCTCGGCTATCTGGATTTCCGCTTCACAGCGCAACCCTGGCGGCCCGCGCATCCAAAGCTTGCAGCCTGGTTCGAGGGATTCGCGGAAAACCCCGGTATTGCCAGAACGCTACCAAAGGATGGCGGCTGATCGAATTTGCGTCGTTGCGCGATGCGCCGGCGTCCTGGTTTGCCGTGATGCGACGAACTCACGCGCGCCCGGCGGCGGCGAGTTCGTCTTTCCCGCCCACCCGCACCACGGCAGCAAACAGGCGGAGCGCGTCCGCGCCGCCGTGGTCGGCCAGGTTGCCGCATTCGATCTCGTCGGCAAGCACCTCTGCTTGTGCGGCTATTCTGGCGGCCGCGTGATTCAGTGCTTCGTGCGCGAGGGTGAGCTGCAATTCATCGGGCAGGTTGTTCCAGTCGAGGAACATGACACAAACTCATTTTTCTGGCCATTCTGGCTTGGTGCTTTCGAAGGCCAGTATCCGCGCATACAATTAAGCGAACATTACGGGAACGCAGTCAAATCAGCCCAGCCGCACATTCACTTGCGGCAGCGGCGCGAAATCCACAACCACATCGGCCGGTCCGCTCAGCCATATCGGCGGCGTAACGCTGCCGAGCATGACCACCTGCCTCGCCTTCAGGCCGCCGAACGCCGCCGCCACGGCCGAACCGGCCAGCCATGCGAGGCAGTTCAGCGGATGGCCCATCAGATCGGCACCCACCCCTTCGTCCCGCACGTGCCCATCGACCACGAGACGGCCGCGCAACGTCGCGATGTCCAGTGACCGCCAGTCCTGGCGGCCCGGCTCACCCAGCACCGCGGCGGCATGGAACACCTGGTCCGCGATCAGGGTCGGCGTGCCGAGTTCGCCGAGTTCGCCGTAGCGGTTCTCGACGATCTCGATGCCGGCAACGAGGTCGCCGACCGCATCGGCCGCCTGTTCCTGTGTGCAGGGACCGGGCGGCAGGTCGCGCGCGAGACGCACCGACAGCTCGCATTCCACACCGGGGCAGAGATAGTCGGCGAACCGGACGCTGGCGCCGCTGCGATACAGGTTCCCGGCGGCCATGAACCCCGCGGCCGGACCGCTGAGGCCGAGGTATTCCTGCATCCGCCGCGCTGTCGCGCCGATCTTGAAGCCGCCAGGGGACGCAGCACCGACGCGCTGGGCCACAGCGTATTGCACCGCCGCACCTTCTGCTTCAGTGCGCGGAACGATGGCCGCCGCAAGCGGTGCAACCTGCGCCCGGCGCTGGCGCGCAAGATGCAGCGCATCGGCGGCCTTGTCGGGCTCGTAGTCCGGCATCAGCGCCTCGTCAGTTCGTAAAGCGCCACCGCTGCGGCGGCGGACACGTTCAGGCTCTCCATGACGCCCTTCATCGCCAGGCCGGCAATCACGTCGCAGGTCTCGCGAGTCAGACGGCGGAGCCCTTCGCCCTCGGCTCCAAGTACCAGGGCGATCCGGCGGTCGGCGAACGCCGGCCCTGCGAGCGCTTCGCCCCCGGCATCCAGCCCGACGACCCAGAACCCCGCAGCCTTTAGCGCGATCAGCGTGCGGGTGATGTTCACCGCGCGCAGCAGCGGGATCGTTTCCAGTGCGCCAGATGCCGCCTTGGCCAATGCGCCGGTTTCCTCTGGCGCGTTGCGGTCCTGCGTGATGACGGCGGCGACGCCGAATGCGGCAGCCGATCGCAGGATGGCGCCGACATTGCGCGGGTCGGTGACCTGGTCGAGGACCAGCAGCGGACCCGGCCGATCCAGCGCGTGCTGAAGGCTGGGCGGAGCGAGCGGGTCGGCGAGCAGCGCCGCACCCTGATGGGCGATATCGCGGCCGAGCATGTGATCGATCCGGCCACGGTCCACCTGCTCGGAGGCGAGCGGCCACGGCGGCGGCACGCGTGTTGTCAGGGTCTGTTGCGCCTCCTCGGTCAGCATGAGGTGGCGGAGGCGGCGGGAAGGATTAATCAGTGCCGCGGCGACGGCATGCAGGCCGTAGAGCCAGACGGCGCCGCGTGGGGTGTCCGGAGCCCGTCGGGGTCCTTGGTCGCGCTGGCGGTCGGGTCGGTGGAAGTCGTTGCGTGGACGGTCGCGGTGCTGGTTGTCCTGGTTGGGGCGGCTCTGGAATGCCTTGCCCTGGGGTCGAGGGCCTCGGTGGTCCGGCTGGCCGTCGGGGCGCGGGCCTTGCTGCGGCCGGGCGTATTGCGGGTTGGCGCCTTGGCTCTGGCCGGGGGCTGCGTGGTCGCGACGCTGCTGTCGGTCGTTCGACTGGCCGTGGGGGGCGTGTGGGCGGGAGGGGCCGCCTGCGCCGCTGCCACCGCGGTCGGATGGCGGTCGTTGGGCGCCGCCGTGGCGGTTGGAGGGGGGAGGTTTCATTGGTGGACGGTATAGTCCGTGCAGGAGCGGATGGACAGGCGGAGGCCGGCATGCCGTCGGTTTTCGGGGGGCTGGCGGCTTTGTCTCATGGTGCGACGGCAGGAGACGATGCGGCGTGCGGTGAGACGGCTAGGTGATGACAGGCCGGTGCCTGTGGCGAGGTTCGATATTTTTACGCGGAGGGCGGCGGAGAACCGCGAAGGGCCGCGGAGAAGAGATCATTTGGGCACCGCATGTCCGCTGTGAGTTCTCCGCGGTCCTCCGCCGTTCTCCGCGTAATAATTTGCAGGTTTCGGCAGCATCCGAATGCCGCGCTTGTTGGGCTCAACTGACTGGGCCACAGCTCCCGTCGCGGAGGTGCCGCGCGAGCCTCAGGCGGCTTCCCACCGGTTCTGGTCGGCGTCGCTGTGGACGTGGTAGTTAATAGCAATAATGTCAAGAGATAGACGTGATAACTCATCGTGCTGAAAGCGAGAACGTCCGCCGCGGTTGATCAGAAGTGCAGGAATGTGCCGCCGGGAGGGATCTGCTGGATCATGTCAAATTCCACTCGGTTGGCGGACACCACCGGGAGCCCGCGCTTTGCCGCCGTCAGATAGATCAGCGCGTCGTTCAGACACTCCTTGCGATGATGCGGCTGATAGCCCTGGGTGCGGGCGAGTGTGCCGGAAATCATTCCCGCGAGGTGCCAGGTCTCCGCATCCGGTACCAGCAGGCGCGTGTCCGGGATCGACCGCAGCAGGATGCCGTATTGCCGGCGCACGCGGCGCCAACCGGCGGCGGTCGGATCGTAATGCGCGATGCCGGCGGCGATCTCGGCGATGCAGACCGAACAATGCCACCGCAGCGCGCTGTCGAGCAGGTCCTCTACGCCGGTGGGCAGGGTGCCGCTCATGTTTCGGATATAGACATTCGTATCCGGCACCAGCGAGAGGCGCGCGGTTCCGGCTAGGGAAGCCGCCGCTACCAGTTGCCCGATCGGCAGTGGGGCCAGTTGGCCGAGCCACTTCTCCGGGTTGCAGCGCCGGAGCATCGCGTCGAGATCAATACTCAAGCGTATGCGATGGGCCGAGAGAGCCACGGGTCCGCCGCATCGCGGCTGCCACCGAATCGGGGCGCGCGAGGATTGCCAGGGCGACGAGGCCGAGTTCGGTCGTCGAACGCAGACCGGTCTGCTGCTTCGCGGCATCGACCAGTGCTTTGGGCGCCCGAAAGCTAACATGTTCTGTCTTGTTGCCGAGCAATCCGGCCTGGCGAACTCCCTCCAGCAGGGCGGCCCCGATCGAGGTTGACGTTGACGGTGGTGCGAGGTTGTGGTCGTCCGGCATCGGCCACCTCCTGGAGGGTGTGCGCAGGATACGTCGATCTGTCACACAAGCCTGGGACCGCGCCCGCAACGGGTCATTCGGTGGCGGCTTGCGTCGGAGCGTACGCCTGCTCCACCTGCTCGGGGTCGTTGGTGATCGCGTGGAGATAACTGTGCGCCGTGGTATCCGGCTCGCGGCGGCCGATGTCCCAGTTCCGCAGCGCGGCTGAGGCCGAGTCTGTGGTGCAGTGCGCGCACGTCTAACGATTGTGGCGGCGGGTCAGTGCTGCGGCAATGCCGGCGTGCACAAGGTCGGCGGCGAGCAGTTCCTCCATCGCCCGCTCCACCTGCAGCAGCGTCATGCCGCGCCCGGCGCGCGCCAGCGCACTTCAACGACGCGTTCATCGACATCTATCATTTGCATCGCCACGCGACATCCTTGCCCGTTGCAAACGCATGAAAAGTACGTAATTATTAGAAGAATGGAGCGACCTCCGTACCGAGAAGGGCGGGATAAGGGGTCAAGCGCTCGGTTAGTCCGGAGCGAGGACTTCGCTACGAAGCCAACCGTGACGGGGGAGGATTTGGATGTCTATTGATACGACGTTGTACCCATTCGATACCGTCGTTTTCATTAACGACACAATCGGAGGCACAGGATTCCAGGCGTCGGGCGTTCTTATCTCGCCGGACGAAGTCCTGACCGCATCGCACGTTGTGTTTAACTCGACCCTCGGGGCAGCGACCAACATTACGGTTGCGCCGGGTTACAATGCAGGCAGCAGGCCATTCGGAACCGCTACTGGGACATTCATCCATTTCTCCAATATTCAAGACCCAGGCGACATAATTTTCACACAACAATCGCAATTGGACTACGCCGTTATCCACCTGTCACGACCCTTCACCGGCCTGGGCACCATGGGTCTCGGGTCGAATTTCGCTGGCGGTCTGGTCAATGTGGCCGGCTACCCGGCCGTGCTGAATGGTCAGTTGCAGAATATCCAGGAGAATTTGACCGTCGATCCAAATTTCACTGTATTCGAGGGGGCTACACTCGGCCCTGGATCAAGTGGCGGCCCGGTTTGGGTCACTGACAGCAACGGCCTTCCTTTTGTCGTTGGTCTGGTTTCAAGTGGATTGGGCGGCCCCGGCAGTCCAGGGTTTTTCACGCAAATTACAACCAGCGCATTCAATCAAATCACAGCCTGGGTTGCGCAGGATCACAACGCCGCGCCGGCGCCTACCGTCAGTGCTCTGGATACGACGACAGGTCAGTCCTTGCCGGCGACGGCCCAATCATACACCGGGCCGGTGGCCGGCTTGCAGGACCAGTATGTCAACATCACTTCGGACAGCCTCAACATCGGCGTCAATACACCCAACTGGTTCATCCACAGCGGCAGTTGCATTGACGCTATCGCAGTCAACAGCGGCACCAACGTGTTGGATGGCGGCATTGCCTCCAACTTTCTCACTGGGGGCAGCGGGACTGACACATTCTTCGTGGATGACCGCGGACCGACAGCCGACATCTGGAGCACCGTCGCTGGCTTTCACGCCGGTGACGCGGCGACGCTCTGGGGCGTCACACCGCAGGATTTCGGCCTCGCCTGGGTGGATGGACAAGGAGCGGCTGGCTTCACTGGTTTGACGTTGCACGCTACGGCATCCGGGCGGCCGACGGCTTCGCTGACGCTGGCAGGTTACACTCAGGCGGACATGGCGTCTGGCCGGCTTTCCGTCAGCTTCGGTACTGATCCCGCGAGTGGTAGCGCTTACATGTTCGTCCATGGGAATAGTTGAAGGAGAGCCGACGGGTCACTCGGTGACGGCTTTCATCGGCGCGCAGGCCTGTTCCACCCGCTCGGGACCATTGGCGATCGCGTGGAGATAACTGCGCGCCGTGGTGTCTGGCTCGCGGCGGCCGATCTCCCAGTTCCGCAGCGTCTCTACCTCCAGGCCGAACCGGGTGGCAAATGGTTCGCGGCTGAGGCTGAGTTTGTCGCGCAGCACGCGCACGTCGATTGACCGTGGCGGCTGCACCTCTGCCGCGGCGATGCCGGCGTGCGCAATGTCGGCGGCGAGCACCGCCGCGTCCTCGACCATCGGCGGATCGACGAAGCTGCGGCCAGTATCGAGAAGCTCCTCCATCGCCCGCTTCGCCCGTACGAGCCTCATGCCGCGCCGGGCAAGTGCCAGTGCACCGTCCACTGTCCTAGGCCGGCGGTTCGCGACCTGGCGCAGAACGAACACGGCGGGTGAACCGGAGGACACGCGGTCGACGGCCCGGATTAGCCCCAGTCGTGCGAAGTCCGCCCTCGGGTTCATCGACATCCATCCTTTGCATCACCACGTCGGCCAATACGATCAGATTGGCCGCACCAACCGCGTTGGGCGCGAGGTCCTGCATGTGCAGACCGTGCAGGACAAGCGTCCGGCCCAGCCGTTTCCGGCTCGGCCATCAGCTATATACCGCACGTAAAGGCGTCTGCGCGAACTACGAGCGAAAGGGGCTTGCACGGGGGTGCGGCCCGTGCAGCCTGACAACTTGATCGATGCTCCGATTCGTGCCACTACCAAGCCGCCTCTGTTCGTGATATGTTCTGATAAATGACCAGCCTCCGCACTCAACGCCTGCGTGACCCAGTGCACGGCCTGATCGTGTTTCGCGACGATCAGCCTGTCGATCAACTTGCATGGGCGCTGATCGCCACCCCCGAGTTCCAGCGACTGCGCCGCATTCGACAGCTTGGGGTAGCGGATTTTGTCTTTCCAAGCGCGACCCATACTCGATTCGCTCACTCCATTGGAGTTTTTCATACCGCCAGGACGCTCATCAGCATCATTCGGCGGGAGGTGGGAGAGGATGCATTCAACACGAAGCGCGCCGAGGTCGCCGTTATTTCTGCACTGCTCCACGATCTTGGCCATGGCCCTTTCAGCCATACGTTCGAGGGTGTGCAGAAGTCGCGCAACGCTGGGCGAAAGCATGAGCACTGGACGGCTGATATTATCC
>DATMND010000225.1:0-13124 GCA_035569235.1 Acetobacteraceae bacterium
TCGAAGCCGTGCCAGTACCAGGGCAGTTCGTGCCAGCCGAGGAACACCATGAAGTCGGGCAGGTTGGCATTGCCATAGACGCCACGCGCGCCGATCTGGCGCATCAGGTACATGCCCATGGCGTATCCGCCGAGCGCGAAGAAGGCGGCATGACCGAGCGACAGAATGCCCGCGAAGCCCCACACAAGATCGACCGCGAGCGCCAGCATTGCAAAGCACAGATATTTGCCTGTCAGCGCGATGACGTAGGTTGGTACATGCAGCGCGGCGGACGGGTCGGTCTCAAGGTTGAGCACGGCGAGCACAGCGGCGCCGCCGAATACCAGGATGAGAGTGAGTTGGGTCGTGCGGTCGAAATTCATCGCGCCGACCCGTCATCGTTGTTCCCGCTTGCCACGTCGTCATCCCCGCGAAAGCGGGGACCCAGAGCAGCAAGCATGGTGTGGGGTTTCCTGGGTCCCCGCTTTCGCGGGGATGACGATAGGGGGTGCGGGGATGACAAAAGTGCGCGCGGCCACACGTGCGTCATGCCTCCGCCGCGCGTCCCTTCAGCGGGAAAATGCCGCGTGGCCGGCGCTGGATGAACAGGATCAGCAGGACCAGCACGACGATCTTGCCAAGCACCGCGCCCGCGACGGGCTCGAGGAACTTGTTGACGATGCCGAGCGTGAGCGCACCCATCACGGTGCCCCACAAATTGCCGACGCCCCCGAACACCACGACCATGAAGCTGTCGACGATGTAGCCCTGCCCCAGATTGGGCGAGACATTGTCGATCTGGCTCAGCGCCACGCCCGCCATGCCGGCGACGCCTGATCCCAGTCCGAAGGTCAGCGCGTCGATCCACGGCGTGCGGATGCCCATCGCCGCCGCCATCTGCCGGTTCTGCGTCACCGCGCGCATCGCAAGGCCCAGCGAGGTGAAGCGCAGCGCCGCCATCAGCGCGGCCACCACCAGGAAAGCGAACAGGATGATGTAGAGCCGGTTGTAGGTGAGCGTCAGACCGCCGAGTTCCGTAGCGCCGCTCATCCAGTCCGGCGTGCTCACCTCCCGGTTGTTGGCGCCGAAGATCGAGCGCACCGCCTGCTGCAACACCAGCGACAGTCCCCAGGTCGCCAGCAGCGTCTCCAGCGGCCGGCCGTACAGCCAGCGGATCAGCGTGCGCTCGATGGCGATGCCGATCGCACCCGCGACCAGAAAGGCAAGCGGCACGGCGATCAGCAGACTGCCGCCGAACAGCCAGGGCGCGCTGTCGCGGATCGACTGCTGCACCATGAAAGTCACGTAGGCGCCGATCATCACCATCTCGCCGTGCGCCATGTTGATCACGCCCATGACGCCGAAGGTGATCGCCAGCCCCGCCGCGGCCAGCAGCAGCACTGAGCCGAGCGACAGGCCGTAGTAAACGCTCTGCGCGACGCTCCAAATCTGCAGGCGGAAATCGATCGCGGCGATCGCCACCTCGGCGGCCGATGCGACGGCCGGTGGCTGGCCGGTCAGCCCCGCGATCAGGCTGCGGCTGTCGATGTCGGCGCGGGCGCTCAGCACGGTGATGGCGGCAAGCCGATCGGGCTCGCTCGCATCAGGCGAGGACAGCAGCGCGGCTGCTCTCGCCTGCTCCATTCGCAGTTTGACGCCCTGGTCGGCTTCCTTGGCGATGGCACGATCGAGCGCCGGCAGGGCGGCAGCGTCGTGCGACCTGAACACCGCTTCGGCCGCCGCAAGCCGCGTCGCACTATCGGAAGAGAACAGCCGCAGGCTGCCGAGTGCCGCATCGATGGCGCCGCGCACCGCATTGTTCATGCGCACCGGCCTGAGGCCGCTGGCCATCACATCGGGCGCGGCCGCACCCGTCGCCGCGTTTGTCAAACTGCCATCGTCGCCTTTGATGAACAGCGCCTTGTCCGCGCCCATGAACAACCGCCCGGACTGCAGCGCGGTGATGATCGCCGCCGCCCGCGGCTCGCCGGACAGGGCCAGCAACTCAACGCCGTGGCGCACGCTGTCGAAGCTGGTCGAGGCAAGCGCGGCAAGCGCGGCAAGCGCGGCAAGCGCCTCGTCCGCCGACTGCGCGCGGCCCCTCACCGGCGCCAGCAACAGCGCGGCGATCAACAGCAGACGGGCGAGACGTTTCATCGGCGGACTCTCAGCAGGCCGTCTTGGGTGGCCCGGGGAGGAGACGGGCCACCCAAGCACGGCGTCCGGCGGCTGAGGCCATCAGGCCTTCTTGCCACTGCCCGCACCGCATTTGCCGGTCTTGACGTTGAAGGCACCGCATGACAGCGGCGCGCGCCAGTCACCGATCAGGTCCTTGGTATCCTCGACATAGGGCGACCACTCCGCGGCCACCACCAGGCCCGGCGTCTGCCACACGGTGTTGAACTGGCCGTCACCCTGCACCTCGCCGATCAGCACCGGCTTGGTGATGTGATGGTTCGGCATCATCGTCGAGTAGCCGCCGGACAGGTTCGGCACCGAGACGCCGATCAGCGCATCGATCACCGCATCGGGGTCGGTGGTGCCGGCCTTCTCCATGCCCTGCACCCACATGTTGAAGCCGATGTAGTGCGCCTCCATCGGATCGTTGGTGGTGCGCTTGGGGTTCTTGATGAATGTGTGCCAGCCGTCGATGAACGCCTTGTTCTCGGGCGTATCGACGCTCTCGAAATAGTTCCATGCCGCGAGGTGGCCGACCAGCGGCTTGGTGTCGACGCCCGCCAGTTCTTCCTCGCCGACGCTGAACGCCACCACCGGGATGTCGGTCGCCTTGATCCCCTGATTGCCGAGTTCCTTGTAGAATGGCACGTTGGCATCGCCGTTGATGGTGGACACCACGGCGGTCTTCTTCCCGGCGGAGCCGAACTTCTTGATCGACGCCACGATATTCTGCCAGTCGGAATGACCGAACGGCGTGTAGTTGATCATGATGTCGTCGGGCGCGACGCCCTTCACCTTGAGGTAGGCTTCCAGGATCTGGTTGGTGGTGCGCGGATAGACGTAGTCGGTGCCGGCCAGCACCCAGCGCTTCACCTTGTTGTCGTTCATCAGGTAATCGACCGCCGGGATCGCCTGCTGGTTCGGCGCCGCGCCGGTATAGAACACGTTGCGGCTGCATTCCTGGCCTTCGTACTGCACCGGATAGAACAGGATGCCGTTGAGTTCCTCGAACACCGGCAGCACCGACTTGCGCGATACTGACGTCCAGCAGCCGAACACGGCGGCGCACTTGTCCACCGACAGCAGACCGCGTGCCTTCTCGGCGAACAGCGGCCAGTTGGACGCCGGATCGACCACCACCGCCTCGAGCTTGCGTCCAAGCACGCCGCCCTTCTTGTTCTGGTCCTCGATCAGCATGAGCATCACGTCCTTCAGCGTGGTCTCGCTAATCGCCATGGTGCCGGAGAGCGAATGCAGGATGCCGACCTTGATCGGCCCGGTCCCCTGCGCGGCGGCAGGCTGGAGTGCCGCCCTGGCACCGCCAAGGGCAGCGAAAGTGGCGGCAGCGGCGCCAATTCGGCCGAAGCGGCGGCGGCTCAGCGTGAAGTCGGCAGGTGCCATGTTGTTCTGTCCCCCAGTTGTACTTTGTGGCGAGGCGGTTGCCCCGGGTCACCGTCGTTGCAGGTGCAACCGCTGTGCCACGAAACTGTGAGGCTGGATGGCCGCTTTAGCGCGAACGACTGCGGATTATTGAGGCAGGACACCTGCTTCTGACCAAAAATTAGCCAAGGGAGATGCGGGCGCCGCTGCTTGCTGAAATCGCCAGTCTGGTCTCCGATGGCGGATCGCAACACCCTAGGAGCAACGACCAATGATCCACGTCCTCGCCATCATCACCGCCAAGCCAGGCATGCGCGGCGCGATCCTGAAGGAGTTCCATGCCAACATCCCGGCGGTACGCGCCGAGAATGGCTGCATCGAATACGGCCCGGCGATCGACACCGAAAGCTCTCCGGCGAAGTTCGGCGACGACGCTTTCGTCGTGATCGAGAAGTGGGAAAGCCCCGAGGCATTGAAGGCGCACGCCGCCTCGCCGCACATGGCCGCCTATGGCGCCAAGACACGCGAATTGATCGCGAGCCGCGTCATCCACGTGCTTGCGCCTGGCTGAGGAAGACCCCTCACCCCAACCCTCTCCCCAGAGGGGAGAGGGAGCTGTGCCGCTGTGTCTACCCCCTCTCCCCGTGGGGGAGAGGGTTGGGGTGAGGGGTCGTGTCCACAGGGTTTTTCACAGCATCTGATGAATTGTCCACAGGTCTTTCTTCTTGAAGCGTAATTTCTGACAGTTCTGGTTGACCCCGACACCGTCCGCTTGGTACGCCCAACGTGTGCCCACGCCCGAGTCGCCCCCGTTCATCAGAGTCCGCGGCCGTTCATTCATGGCGCTCGTCCTCGCGCCGGAACCGCCCGTGCCAGGCTGGCTCGATGCGCTCGATGCGCAGATCCAGCGGTCGCCCTCGTTCTTCGAAGGCCGCCCCGTGGTGCTGGATCTCGGCGCGCTGCCAAGCGAACAGCCCGACGTCGCCAGCCTGCTGCGGCAGCTCAACGAGCGCGGCATCCGCATCATCGGCACCGAGGGCGCGCATCCCTCATGGCAGGGCATGGAAGCCTGGGCGCCGCTGCATGCCACCGGCACGCGCCCGGCCCGGACGCTCGATGTGCCGGACGAACGCACTGCCACACAACTCCCGCCATCGCCGGAGAACAACGCGCTGCTGGTCGATCACTCGGTGCGATCGGGCCAGTCGATCGTGTTCGAAAAGGGCGACGTGACCGTTGTCGGTTCGATCGCGTCGGGCGCCGAGGTGATCGCCGGCGGCTCGATCCATGTCTACGGTGCGTTGCGCGGCCGTGCCATCGCCGGTCTCACCGGCAACAATCGCGCGCGGATCTTCTGCCGCCGGCTCGAAGCGGAACTGTTGGCGATCGATGGCGTCTACCAGACCGCCGATGACATGAGCGCAGCGCTGCGCGGCCGGGCGGTACAGGCCTGGCTCGCCGGCGAGGCGATGCTGCTGGCAGCGCTCGACTGACTACCGAAAGGAGCAAACAGATGGCCACGGTACTTGTCGTGACATCCGGAAAGGGCGGCGTCGGCAAGACGACCTCGACGGCGGCGCTTGGTGCCGCGCTGGCAAAGCAGGGCCAGAACGTGGTTGTCGTCGACTTCGATGTCGGGCTGCGCAATCTGGACCTGGTGATGGGTGCGGAGCGGCGCGTCGTGTTCGACCTGATCAACGTGGTTCAGGGCGACGCCAAGCTTCCCCAGGCGCTGATCCGCGACAAGCGGATCGACAACCTGTCGCTGCTGCCGGCCTCGCAGACGCGCGACAAGGATGCGCTGACGGCCGATGGCGTGGAACGGGTGATCCAGCAACTGCGGGAAAGGTTCGACTGGGTGATCTGCGACAGCCCGGCCGGCATCGAGCGCGGCGCCACGCTCGCCATGCGGCACGCCGACGCCGCCGTGGTGGTGACCAATCCCGAGGTGTCCTCGGTGCGCGACTCGGACCGCATCATCGGCCTGCTCGATTCAAAGACGGCAAAGGCCGAGAAGGGCGAGCGGATCGAGAAGCACCTGCTGCTGACCCGCTACGATCCCATCCGGGCGGCGCGCGGCGAAATGCTGAAAACCGAGGACGTGCTGGAGATACTGTCGATCCCGCTGCTAGGGATCATTCCGGAAAGCGAGGAGGTGCTGCGTTCGTCGAACCTCGGCACGCCGGTGACCATCGGCAACCCGACCAGCGCTCCGGCGCGCGCCTATTTCGAGGCGGCGCGGCGGCTCAGGGGCGAGACGCTTGTCGTGTCCGTGCCGGCCGAACGCCGCAGCTTCATGGGACGACTGTTCGGCCGGAGGGCCGTTGCATGAATCTGCTGAGCATCATGTTCCGCCGCAACGGCTCCGCACCCGTTGCGCGCGATCGGCTGCAGGTGCTGTTGGCGCATGAACGTGCCTTCGTCGGCAAATCCGATCTCCTCGCCGTGTTGCAGGAGGAGATCATCGCGGTCATCGCGAAGCACGTGACGATCGAGCGCGACAAGGTGCAGGTCAAGCTGGACCGCGGCGATACGGTCTCCACGCTGGAGATCGATGTTGAGGTGCCAGGCGCCGCCGCGACCGCGGCGAAACTCGCGCTGGAGGGCGCGCGCCCCGCGATGGCCGGGGGGTTCTAGGCGCAGGCCGCCCGTCTTCCGTCATGGCCGGGCTTGACCCGGCCATCCCCACCGCACCGGTGGTGCGCAGATGGCCGGGTCAAGCCCGGCCATGACGAAGTACAAGGTTGCCATTACTCCGTTGCCAAGAACGCGACCGGGAAGATCGACAGCAACCGATCCAGCCGAATCGCCGCATCGTCCACTCCGACACACTCACCGCCGAACGCATCGCGCATCTTTCGCCCCCGCAGATCGTCCGGCAGACTCACTGCAGTATCCCGCCACGCGTCAGGCGGGATCACGATCGAATCGCCGCCGCCGAGCACCCTCCCCGGCATGCGCGGCGCGACGACCAGGCAATGCGCGCCGCCGTGCGAGCGCAGGAACGCGACCACGTTTGCCGCCATGGCGCCTACGACTTCCAGCGGACGATAGGCGCCGCGCGCGAACAGCTCAGGCAGCCTGCGACGCAGGGCCAGCACGCACCGGATCACAGCCTGCTTCACCCTTCCGTCGCGCCAATGCGCAGCAAGTGCATCCGGCCTTCCGGCCGCATTCAGCGCATCGATGCGCCGGTCGAAATCCACCGGCCGACGGTTGTCCGGATCGACCAGACTCATGTCCCAGAACTCGTTGCCCTGGAAGATGTCGGGGACGCCTGGAACGGTCAGCTTCAACAGCGTCTGCGTCAGACCGTTCGCCGCACCGGGCGGACCTATTCGCTCCGCGAACTCCGCGGCCTGCGCGACAAATCCACCGCGATCTGCCATGATCGTATAGAGGAATGACCGCACAGCATCCTCGTATTCCAGGTTCGGCGCGGTCCAGTCCGTCGCCAGCTTCGCCTCCCGCAGCGCCTTGAGCTGCCAGTCGGCAAGGCGCTCGGTGAATTCCGCCAAACCTTCCGCATCACTCGCATCCAGTTGCATCGGCCATGCCGCCACGATCATCTGATAAAGCATCGCCTCGTCGCCGGGCGACGGCATCGGATCGTCTGCCCCACGACGGTGCAGCGCGTTCAGCGTCAGCCAGCGGCGCACCCTCGCGGCCCATTGCTCCGGCATCTCGCTCAGCACAGCCAGCCGGGCGCTCACGTCCTCGCCGCGCTTGTGGTCGTGCGTACCGGTCGTCAGCATCGCATCGGGAAACCGCTCGCGCTGCTCCAGGCATCGCGCGTGAAAGTCTGCGGCAGTCATGGAGAACCGCGCGAGGTCGGCGCCCACGTCGTTGCGCGACAGCAGAACGCCGTAACGATAGAATGCCGTGTCCTCCACCGCCTTCGCCGCCAGCGGCGCGCTCAGTTGCTGGAAGCGGGTGATCGCGGTGCAGCGCGCCTCGCGATCCAGCGCGTCCACCCCCTCGCCACCAAGCCAGCTGTCCAGCAAACCGACGACCGGACGATCGGCGGCCCGGCATTCCGCGGTCGCTCCCACCACCGCCTTGGCAAACGCGGCATCATCGGCCGCGGACCGTCGCTCGCATCCGTAGCTGCGATAGACCGGAAAATGCGCCAGCAGCGCGATCAGCACACGACGGATCGCGGCAAACGTGACGTCGCGTGTCTCGAGCCGCATCCGGGCAATGCGATGCAGCGACGCTGTCGCCGCGTCAAGCTGTGAGGTGAAGCTGCGATCCAGCATTTCACGCCGCGCCGCCGCCTCCTCGACGGCGAAATCCGCCGGTCGGCCGCTTACCGAACCCCAGAGTTCCCGCAGCGGCGTCTCGCCGGACGGATCGTGCAGCAGTGCATTCACCTCGTCCATGAAGTCGTAGCCGCTGGTGCCATCGACGTTCCAATCGTTCGGCAATCGCTCGCCGGGTCCCAGGATCTTCTCGACTACAAGCCAGGCTCGGTCACCGAGCCGCTCGCGCAGCCGTCGGCAATAGGCGGGTGGATCGGCGAGGCCATCGACATGATCGACCCGCATGCCGTCGATCAAACGTTCCTCAAACAACCGGAACAGCGTCGCGTGCGTCGCCTCGAACACCGCTTCGTCCTCGATCCGCAGCGCGGCCAGGCCGTTGATGTCGAAGAAGCGCCGCCAGTTGATTTCGTCGCCAGCAGCGCGCCACCAGGAAAGCCGGTAGTGCTGACGCTCCAGCAGAGCATGCAGGCGCGCCCTGCCCGCCTCCGTAGTTTGATTGTACGCATCAGGCGCGGACGCGGCGATCGCGGCATGATCAGCCACGCGGATCGGAAAGTGGTTGTCGAAATACCGGATGAACGGGGCACCGCCATCATCGCGCGCGAGGGTGATCGCACCGGATCGCAGGGCCTCGCCATAAGGTTCACCCAGGAACGGCGCCAATACCTTCCTGTACAGTGCCGGGTCCGCGCTGTTCCAGTCGATGTCGAAGAAGTTCGCGTAGCGGCTCGCCTGGCCATGCTGCAGGACATCGGCCCACCAGGCATTCTCCATGCCGCCGGCCGCCATGTGGTTCGGCACGATATCGACGATGATGCCAAGCCCCGCGTCGCGCAGAGCCGCGACCAGGGATCGCAGACCCGCCTCGCCGCCCAGCTCCGGGTTCACCCGCGTCGGGTCCACCACGTCATAGCCATGCATCGAGCCGACCCGCGCCGCGAAGATCGGCGAGGCATACAGATGGCTGATCCCCAGCGACGCCAGATACGGCACCAGACGCGTCGCGTCGGCGAACGTGAAGCCGCGGTGCAGCTGCAGCCGCATGGTCGCGCGCAGCGCAATCATCGCCGTGGCCGCTGCGCCGCCAGTTTGGCCACACGCGCCGCGGGCTCTGCTGCATCCAGCAACGCGCCGGCCTCGCCCGGTAGCCGCCGCCGCCAGTTGGGATGCTCATCCGTCGTGCCCGGCAGGTTCGGCTGCTCCTCCCGGCCGATCACATCCTCGACCGGCAGCAGACAAAGCGGCGAGTTCGTCCGCGCGATAAACGCTAGTGCAGCGTCCACCGCGGTCGGCGTATTCTCCGGTTGCGGCGGATCGCCATTGGCCACGCCCTCCAGCACGAAAGCCTGCCACAAGGCGGCACGATCTATGACGCGTTCCGCCGTCGCGTCGGCCTCGTTCACGCCCTTGCCGAGCCGGTCGCATGCCGCTCGCGTTTTGATATCAGAGCCATGCCACCACCCCGCGACCGTCGGCAGGTCATGCGTCGAGGTCATTGCGATAGAGTTATGATCCCACCGATCGGTCGCCGCAAACGCCTGGCCCTCGCGCTCGAACCACAGCACGCGCATGCCGTGAACGCCGGCCGTCTCCAGCGTATCATGGAAGCCATACGGCAGGGTGCCGAGGTCTTCACCGATGACGATCGCCTGGTGCCGGTCGGACTCCATGGCGAGAAGCCGCAGATGGTCGGTCAACGGATAGGCGAGATAGGCGCCATCCGCCGGAGAGGCGCCTTCCGGGATCAACCAGAGCCGTGCCAGACCCATGGCGTGGTCGATGCGCAGGCCGCCGGTGTGACGCAAAGCGGCGCGCACTGTCGCCAGGAACGGCGTGAAACCGCCCGCGATCAGGGCGCGCGGCGAAAAACCTGTCAGGCTCCAGTCCTGCCCGTGCGCATTGTACATATCCGGTGGCGCACCGATCGACAGGCCCCCAAAAATGTCCCCTTGCCGGCTCCACGCATGGCTGCCGGTGGGATCCATGCCGACGGCAAGGTCACTGATCAGACCAAGCCGCATGCCGGACTGCAGGGCCCGCCGCTGCGCCACGGCAAGCGAGCGGTCGGCCAGCCATTGCAGGAACGTGTGGAACAGCACCTCGTCGCGACGCGAGGCAGCGAACACGCCGACCGTGGCGCTCGTTGGATCCCGAAGGTCAGCCGGCCAGCGCCGCCAGTCACCTGCTCCACCTGCCGATTGCTCGGCATGCAATGCCTCGAACGTCGCATGCTGTACCAGCAGATCGCCGCCATCGGCGCGAAACCGTGCGAAATCGGTCGCGAGCGCACCATTCGCGTCGGGCTCTGCCATGAAGTCGTCGAACAACGCCCGCAGCAGCGCAAGCTTTGCGGCAGCGGCTTCCGGCCAGTCGATCAGCTTCTGAGCCTCCAGTCGTGTGAAGGCCTCACCAACATTGGCTTCCGCCATTGCCTGAGCGACCTGCTGCGCGTCGAACACGAGGCCCGGCGCAGCATGCAGCGGGTTGCGGAACAGCCGGGTGGATGGCGCGTAGGGACCGAACCGGGCGGGGTTCGCAGTGAACAGTGCATGCAGCGGGCTGATCGCCAGTGCATCGGCCCCGCGCCGGCCAGCCGCTTCCGCCAGTGCGGCGATACCGGCAGCGTCACCGATGCCCGCGTCGCCCGATTGCCGCAGCGAATAAACCTGCGCCGCAAGGCCCCAAAGGCGCGCGTCCGGCACCGCATCGTCGATCATGCGGCAGCGACCAGGCGCCACGGCCAGCACGATGTCACGATCGTCGATCAGCAGACGATGGTAACCGGTCTCGGCAATCCCGGGCACACGCAGCCGACCTCGTACCGGCAACAGGGACATATCGCGCCGGCCGCCTGCCTCAAGTTCAAGTCTTGCCGCGTGCGGTTCGCTTGCTCCGACATCGAGGCGCGTCGGCCTGCCGGCGGTCGCGGTGACAAGCGGCGGCAGCGCCTGCAGGTTCGTGTTGCGCACGAGTTGCCGGCGGCTTGCCGCCAGGTCGCCGCGCGTCTCGCAAGGCAGCCCGAGCGCGGCAAGAATGCGGCGAAGCACGTCCAGTCCGACAACCTGAGGGCGGCCGGCGAAATCATGCCACTCCACGGCAATCCCGGCGCGCCGCGCCAGGTCCTGCACCGCCTCGTCACTCATCGGCGGATTCGCGTTCGAGATATGCGACCGTCGCGTGCCGCGCCAGGCAGCCGGCCTGCGCCTGCTGTGCCGCGTCGGGCCACGTGGCGAACAGCAGTTCGCCGGCGGGAGCCGACATGGCGGCGGGTTCCCCGCCAAGGTTTGTCCCGATCGTCAACACGGCGCCATCGCCGAGACGCCAGCGTGCGAGGACAGCCTTGGCGCCAACCGCACGCGCCGCGATCGAGCGCGTTCCATCGAGGCGCGGCACGATCTCCGCGTGCCGCAGCGCGATCAATCGCCGGTACAGCGCATTGCGTGCTGGACCGGCTTGCGGATCGGCATGCGGAACGGATGCCTCGAACGTGCGCACCGCGTTGGGATCCGGGACGCACTCCCGCGTACTCGGATCGGCAAACGCCGGGAAGCGGGCGAATTCATTCCGCCGTCCCTCGCGCACCGCCACGGCCAGTTCCTGGTTATGATCGGTAAAGAACAGAAAGGGTGTGCGGCTCGCGTCCTCCTCGCCCATGAACAGCAGCGGGATCTGCGGGCACAGCAACATCAACGCGATTGCCGCCTCCAGCGCCGGCGGGTCCGAGAGCGTCGTCAGTCGCTCGCCGAACGCACGGTTGCCGATCTGGTCGTGGTTCTGCAGGAACAGCACGAGCGCGGTCGGCGGCAGATGCGCGCTCGGCATGCCGCGCGGCGCGTCGAGATACCGGCAATGCTCGCCCTGGAAAATGAAGCCATCGGCGAGGCAGCGCGCCAGCTTCTCGGCCGGCCGATCCACGTAGTCGGCGTAGTAACCGCCGTGCTCGCCGGTCAGCAGGACGTGCAGCACGTTATGCCCGTCGTCGTTCCACTGCGCGTCACAGTCCTTTTCCAGATGCGAGGCGTCGTTGTGGTGCTCCAGCACCAGATGCACGTGCCGCCCCGTCTCGACAGTGGCCCGCACCGCGGCGGCCATCTCGTCCACCCAGTCCTGCTCCTCAATCGCGTGCATCGCATCGAATCGCAGACCATCGAACCGGTATTCCATAAGCCAAAGAAGCACGTTCTCGGTGAAGAAGCTGCGCACAACCGGTTGACGGAAATCGATTGCCGGTCCCCAAGGCGTCTTGTGATCCTGGCGAAAGAACTGCGGTGCATAAAGCGACAGGTAGTTTCCGTCGGGACCGAAATGATTGTAGACCACGTCGAGGAAAATCATCAGACCCATTTCGTGCGCCGTGTCGACGAGCGACTTCAGTGCATCCGGCGTGCCGTAGGCAGCGTCGGGCGCGTATGGCAGCACGCCGTCGTAACCCCAGTTGCGCCGGCCCGGGAAATCGTTGATCGGCATCAGTTCGACCGCGGTGACGCCGAGATCCCTGAGCCGTGGCAGCCGCTTCGCCACGCCGGCGAAACCGCCGCACGTTCCAACATGAAGCTCGTACAGCACGGTCTCGCGCCACGGCCTCCCCTGCCAGCCCGGATCGCGCCATGCATAGGCGCGCGGATCGATCACGGCGCTCGGCCCATGCACGTCATCGGCCTGCGCGCGCGAGGCCGGGTCGGGCACCAGCGTGCAATCCGCCAGTCGGTAGCGGTAGCGCGCCCCGGCGCCACACGGCGCGGTCGCTTCGAACCAGCCATCCGGCGAGCGCTCCATCGGCAGCAGCGGGCCACCCTCCAACGCCACGCTCACGGTCTGCTGTGCCGGCGCCCAGAACCGAAAGCGAGTGTGACCGTCTGGCGTCAGGTTCGCACCGAACGGCGGATCGCGGGCAAAGCGATCGCTCATTCCGTCTCCAGCTCGTGGATGGAGTGAAGCAGGACCACGCTGTGCGCCGCAACCGGCACGTCGCTCCCCTGGACGTCGCGCTTCTCGCCGTCCAGCGCCGCACTGTCGAGCAGGACGCGCAGCGGCATCCCCGGCACGGGCAGGCGGAATTGCCTGTGCTCATCGGTCGGGTTGAGCAGCAGAGTGAGAATTGCGACCTTTCCTTCGGCGACAGACATGGCGCGGCGCAGCACCAACGTGCGCTGCTCCACATCGTTCCATGCCTCGGCTGAAATTGTTCCTGCCCTTTCATCGAACCAGGCGATGTCTGCGATTCCGGGCGCGGGAGACACCCTGCCGTGCAGGAAGACCGGGCTGCGCAAAACCGGATGCTCGCGCCTGATTGCAGCGAGCCGCGCCACGTAGGCAATCAGC
>DATMND010000226.1:0-3112 GCA_035569235.1 Acetobacteraceae bacterium
GCCGCTCCACAGCCGCGGCAGGTTGAGTTGCAGCGCTAGCACCACGGCAGACAGGGTGACAATCGACGCGGTGAGCATCAGCCAGCCCGAAGACCAACCTACGATCCGGCTGCCCAGTAGCTTGGACCAGTTGTAGACCGAACCGGCAATGGGGTATTTGGCGGCCAGTTCCATGAAGCACAGCGCGACCGCCAACTGACCGATGAGCACCAGCGGCCAGGACCACAGATAGCCCGGCCCGGCAGTCCCGAAGCCGAAGTAGAACAGCTGGAACGTACCGGTGAGTATGGAGATATAGCTGACGCCGGCCGCGAAGCTGCCGAACGCCCCGATACTACGATCAAGCGATTCTTTGTAGCCGAAGTGCTCCATGCCGCTGTCGGTTCGTCCGATAGTCTTGTTCTTAGCCACGCCTTTGTCCTCTCTGAGATGGTTGTCGCATATAGCACACGGTCCCACGATCAGCTTACGAGCCCTGGATCGTCGCTGAGCCCTTGATCTTGGTGCGCGGATTGACGTGTTGCACGAACTCGGCGACGTAGTCATCGGCGGGCCGCTCGACGATGTCGCGCCCGGTGCCGCTTTGCACGATGCGCCCGCCCTCCATGATCGTGACCTTGTCACCGAGTTTCAGTGCCTCATCGAGATCGTGGCTGACGAAGAGGATGGTCTTGCGCACCCGCTCCTGCAGCGCCAGCAACTCGTCCTGGAGCTTGCGGCGGATGAGCGGGTCGAGTGCGGAAAACGGCTCGTCCATCAGCAGAATATCGGCATCCGTGGCGAAGGCACGCGCGAGTCCGACGCGCTGCTGCATGCCGCCGGACAACTCGCTCGTATAGCGATCGGCCCACTGCGACAACCCCACGAGCTCGAGCTGGCGGTCGACGATCTCGCGGCGCTTCTCGGGCGAGTCGCCGCGCAGCTCCAGGCCAAAGCCCACGTTCTCGCGCACTGTGCGCCAGGGGAGGAGCCCAAACTGCTGGAACACCATGGCGATGCGCTGGCGGCGTATGCGCCGCAATGTCACCGGATCGCAGCTGACGCCGATATCGACCGTGGAATCGCCGTCGGCGACCAGCACCTGGCCGCGCGTGACCAGGTTCAGCCCGTTGGCGGCGCGCAGCAGCGTCGACTTCCCGGATCCGGATAGCCCCATGAGCACCGAGATCTCGCCCCGGGCCACTCCGAGCGAGGCAGCGGCGACTCCGATCACGACGCCGGTCTTCTCGGCAATCGCGCCGCGTGTGCCGCCGGCATCGAGCAGGCCGAGTGCCTGCTGGATCGCCGCCGCGTGGGCGCGGCGGCCGCTCTTGGCGCAGAAGAGGATGTCGACAGCGCGAAACTCCAGCGCGCTATTCATGGTGAACCGGCCTTTTCCGCGGGGCGACTGATCCGATCGAGCACGATCGCGAGCAGCACGATGACGAAGCCCGCCTCGAATCCCATGCCCACCTGCACCGTGTTGAGCGCGCGCACCACCGGTACTCCGAGGCCACCGGCGCCGACGAGGGCGGCGATCACGACCATGGAGAGGCTGAGCATGATGCATTGGGTGATGCCGGCGAGGATCGTCGGCGCCGCGCTTGGCAGCTCGACCTTCCACAGCATCTGCATCTTGGTCGCCCCGAAGGCCTGGCCGGCCTCGACCAGTGATTTCGGCACCGAGCTGATGCCGAGCTGGGTCAGGCGGATCGGCGCCGGCAGCGCGAAGATCACGGTGGAGATCAGCCCGGGCACGACGCCCAGCCCAAACAGCACCAGGGTCGGGATGAGGTAGACGAAGGTGGGAAGCGTCTGCATCAGGTCAAGGACCGGGCGCAGGATCGCGTACAGGCGCGGCCGGTGAGCCGCGGCGATGCCGAGGGGCACGCCGATGAGGGTCGACACGACCGCCGCCACGATGACGAGCGAGAGCGTCTCCAGCGTCGGCTCCCAGTAGCCCTGGTTCATGATGAAGAGCAGCGCCGCAACCACGAACACGACGAGCGGCCAGGAGCGGCGCAGAAACCAGCTCAGGACCGCGGCGCCCAGCACCAGCAGTGGGGAGGGGATCGCGCGCAGCAGCGCGGTGAGACCATCGACGCTGCCACGGATGACGGTCGAGATGGCGTTGAACAGCACGCGGAAGTGGGTCTTCACGTACTCGATGATCACCGCCACCGTGTCGCCGACCGGCACCTTGTGATCGGCGAGCCAGCGCTCGAGGCTGAAGGCGGCGATCAGCTGGTTGGTGCCGAGCATCGCAGCCAGCGCCGGCCGGCCGTCGAAGGTGGTCACGCCCTGCAGCCATGCGGCGACGGTGTCCGGGTTCGCCTTGAGGAAGTTGGCGGCGGCGACTTCGGCAGGCTGGTGGCGGTTGAGGATGTCGTCCATCACGCGACTCTCCTGCTGCGTGGTGAAGACCAGGTTCTTCAGCAGGCGCCCCATGTTCGGACATTCCCTGGTGTAGCCGGCGCGCGTGTTGGTGTAGATGGTGGCTTCGCCGTAATTGGGACCGAACACGGTATCGCCGCCGGAGAGGTAGGTCATGTCAAAACGCATGTTCATCGGGTGCGGATCCCACCCCAGGAACACGATGGGCTGATGCGCCCGTACCGCGCGCTCGACCTCCGCCAGCATTCCCTGCTCGCTCGACTCGATCAGCCGGAAGGTGCCCAGTCCGAACAGGTTCTGCTTGATCATGGACAGCACCAGGCGGTTGCCGTCGTTGCCGGGTTCGATGCCGTAGATCGCCGAATGCAGCTGCGGGGCAAAGCGCTCGATGTCGGCGAAGCTCTTCAGTCCCGCCTGAAACGTGTAAGTCGGAACCGCGAGGGTGTACTTGGCGCCGGTCAGGTTGGCGCGCCCGACTTCCACCGAGCCATCCTTGACGTAGGCCTTGCGATCCCCGTCTTGCGCGGGCATCCAGTTGCCCAGGAAGACATCGAGGTCCTTGTTCTTCAGGGACGCGTACGCCACCGGCACCGACAGTACCGTGATGGTCGGCTTGTAGCCGATGCGCTTCAGCAGCGCGCTGAACACTGCGGTCGTCGCGGTGACATCCGTCCAGCCGATATCCGGCATTCGCACCGTCTGGCACTCAGGCGGATCGGTCGCCTCGGCCGCACGGGCG
>DATMND010000227.1:0-3336 GCA_035569235.1 Acetobacteraceae bacterium
ATTGAGCACACTCTGTCCACGTCCTGCTTCACCATTTATCGTGACGCCACTTGGCGATTTCATGGCACATACTTCGTGGGTTACAGCGCCGAACGGTCCTTCGACAGATCATGGCGAACGGTCATTCCACTCGTGGGCGAGTGGCTTGCCGAATTGAAGCGCGATCTCGACCCACCGGACCTGTGAAGCATCCGCGTGCCTGGTCGACACACGGTCGATTTGGCTGGCGTGCCGATTGTCTCGAGACGGCGGCCGATCGTGGCCAGCAGCGGGGCCTTTGTTACGCTCGCCGGATCCGCGCCTGGACTATGCCGTCCGCGACGCTCAGCGGGGTGGCGCCTGTCGCGGTGGCGCGGCGCAGCACGTCGCAGGTGATCGCGCCAATGCGCGCGACCGAAGCGAGGACTGCGTCGGGCTCGTCGTTGATGGTTTCCTGGTGGAAGTCGATCACGCCGCCGGCATTCGCCAGATAGTCCGGCACGAACACGATGCCACGCACCGCCATCGCCGCGTCGTGCCGCGCCTCTGCAAGCTGGTTGTTGGCGCCGCCACAGACGATGCGGCAGCGGAGGTAGGGGATAGTTGCGTCATTCAGCACCGCGCCGAGTGCTGCCGGGGCGAATACATCGACGTACTGGGCGTGAATTTCCTCGGGCGCTGCCACGGTCGCACCGTAGATGGCGGCGGCCTGCGCGCAGCGGTTCGCGTCAAGATCGCTAACAACCAACGCCGCCCCCGCCGCCCGTAAGTAGCCGCACAATGGCATACCAACATTGCCCAGTCCCTGTACGGCGACTCGCAGCCCATCCAGGTCGCTGCGGCTGAGGCCGACCTTCGCGGCAGCGCGCAGGGCCTCGAACACGCCGAACGCGGTCGCGGGCAAGGTTTGCTGCGCGGCTTCCGTCGCTCCTGCGGCATAGCGCGTCACCTCCCGCATGATCACCAAGTCCGCGAGCGTTGTGCCCACGTCGTCGGCGGTGATGTAGCGGCCGCCGAGTCCTTCGATGATGCGCCCCATCGCGTGCAGCAATGCCGTCGTCTTGTCACGGTGCGGGTCGGCGATGATCACCGACTTGCCGCCGCCATAGGGCAGTTCGCAGATCGCCGCCTTATAAGTCATGCCGCGCGAGAGGCGCAGCGCATCGGTCATTGCATGTTGTTCGCTGACATACGGATACATGCGGCAGCCACCGAAGGCCGGGCCGAGCGTGGCATCGTGAATCGCGATCAGCGCCCGTAGGCCGCAGGCCGCATCCTGTGCGAACAGTAGCGCCTCATGGCCGTCGTAGTCGGGGTGACTGAACATCTTTCACCGTGTATCCACCGACATTCCCTCGATGGATCGCTCGTCGGCCGCTCGTAGCAGCTTACCCACGCTGCATGCTATTCGGTAAAGACTTCTGTTCAGTGGCAAGAACTCACCCGCACCGCATGGCAATGTCAGCCATGGTCTATCAGTGCGGCTGGGATCATTGGCAGCGTCATTCGGTCAGGTAAGCGTCTGAATGCGTGCTCGATTTACTTCCGATAACCCGGCTGCTCGGAAGCCAGGTTTCGCGTGGTGTTCAGCTTTCCTACCGGCCCCCGTATGGCCCTGATGATGTGGATGTCGGCAAATGGCGACCGGCAAATTTAGATATCGTGGTCATATCGCCAATCGCAGGGGCACCTGACGATATCGGCCTTCTGGCGCGTCAGTCCGCATTCAGGGCACCGCTCCGGGTCGCGCAACGCCGCCCAGAGGCGACGCAGCCACGTCACCGTGCGCGGAAGCCACTTCATCTATTCAGAAGGCCGTTGCTGGGGCCATTTCCCAGCCTCAGCCTATTCTCATTCGCCTACAAATGATTTCGGCGTTAATCTACCGTACCGTAAGTCCCCCGCAAGGTAGTGTGCCTCCGAGGATCGACCGATGGCCGCTGCCAATGCATCAGCCCGCGGACAGCGCGCCGCCATCCTCCCCAGCCCGCTGCACGAGCTGTCCGGCCTCTATCTGGCCGTCGATTGCCTTGCGCCGCGGTGCAACGGCGAGCGCGCCTTTGACGTGGGGGAGCTTGCGACCTTCCACGGACGGGACGGCACGGTGTTGCAGGCGCTGCGCCGCATGCGATGCTCCGGCGCCTGTGGCGGGCGCGTAGGCGCAGCCTGGCTGGTGCCGCTCTACGGGCCAGAGGTGCGGGAATAGCAGCGCGGCCGATGTGGCACGGTCTGTGGGCGATGGGGCGATACGTACGCCACCGTACGTTGCAAACCCAATTCGCGCCGCGCGCCAGTGCGACTATATAGCGAGAGCTCAGGGGCGTTTTCGGCGCGCGTGCATGTGGTCAAGGGCCATGTGGCGCGGCCAGCCTGAAAGCCCAACCACTGAGCCAGCGCCGCCTCGACTGCCATAGCCGACCGCCGAGACCGAGTTCGTCGCACAGAAACGTCGAAAGACGATCAGCCTCGCCGCCACCCGACCCCATGCCGATGCGGGCTTTCGCTCGGTAAGTGCGCGAAGCTTATGTGCGCTAAGCGGACCGTCGCTCGGGCGATCTACGCTGCACCGATGAAGGCGACGATCGCGGCGGCCAGGGAGATCCAATAGCCTTCGTTCCAGCTGGCCAGCGCAGCGGTGACCCTCCGCCCAGCGTGCCCCAACCCAGCTACCGATCTTCGTTCCTCCCCTTGGTCTGCATCTCGGTCCGCCGTCGGCTAAAACGGCAGCGCCGGACAGGATTGGCCTGCCCGGCGCTTGGAGGAGAATGTGATGTCACAGCATCACAAGCTCCGGCTGCCATTGATCGTGGTGATGATCCCGATTTCGGTCAAGATCGCCATACGTCGACGGTAGGGTCGAGGGCCAGTCCACGGGTTGCGGGCTGGGAGTGTAGGCGCCGGCCGGCCCCTCGCTGACGCGCGTTCGTTGATCCAAATGAACGATCGTTCCGGACATTCATCGTAAGGTCGGCTCGGAAAGGGTACGACGATGGATGACGACATGACATGCCCGCAGTGCGGCAGCGTCAGCGTGGGGCGGTCGCCTATTGTCGGGGATCGCGATGATGATGAATGTCTGGCCTGCCAGCTTGCCTTCAGCATCAGTGGATCGGACCGACCGGCGCTTGCGAAAGGCGAACCCGCCCGCCTCGGCCCGCCGGATGCGACCGGCCGGATGTGGCTGCGACCGGACTCACGGACAGACGTCTGATCTGACTAATACCAATCCGCCTAAACATTGACACATGCCCAGTCCCGGTGCCCGATTGATCTGATCCTGTCCGGGTCATTGATGAGGAAGTTCCATCCTTCCTTGCAAGCGGTGACAATGGCATCGTAGCTATCCCAGACCAGACG
>DATMND010000228.1:0-8525 GCA_035569235.1 Acetobacteraceae bacterium
GAACGCTTCAGCGACCACGAACGGCGCGCATCTTCTGCGTCGTACTTGTGGGCCAGGTTTGCCGCTTGCGGCGACCTGGGGATCGGAGGCAGAATCCTGGGTGTGTTTAGTTTTCGTGTCTCAGGGGTGGGGTTCGGTCCATTCCATTCCGTGTAATCTGTGGCTTAATCTGCTCATCCGTGTAATCCGTGATATTCTTGCTTCCTTCCCGCCACCCCGAATGACGCAAAATCAACGCCGCATCAACCCGACCGCGCGAACGCCGCCAGGCTGCTTCGCGCCCAGCCATGAAAGTCCGCATCGTTCGGCGATTTGCCCGGTCATGCCGATAGCGTTCAGCTACGATCCATACACCGCACGCGGCAGCCACAAGGTCAGCTCCGGCACATACGTGATGATCCCCAGCACAATCAGCAGCAGGATCAGGAACGGCAGGATGCCGCGGATCACCTCGCCCACTGGTGCGGTGGAGATCGTCGCCAGCACATAAAGGTTCAGCCCGACCGGCGGGTGGATCAGCGCGATCTCCATGTTGTGCGTGAAGATGATCGAGAAGTGCACAGGATCGACGCCCAGCGGCTTCAGCGCCGATGCCAGGATCGGCAGCACCAGCAGCAGCGTGGCCACCACCTCCAGGAAGCACCCCAGCACCAGCAGCAGCACGTTGATCGCCAGCAGGAACTCCCAGGTCTTGAAATGGTGGTCCAGCGTCCATTGCACTAGCTTCGCCGGCACGCCGGATTCCGTCATCCAGTGGCCGAACGCCAGTGCGGTCGCGACGATCAGCATGATCGTGCCGGCGCTGCGCAGCGCATCGGCGATCACCGGGAGCGTCGCGGTGACGGGAAAGCCGCGATAGACGAACAGGCTGATCAGCAGCGAGACCACGGCCGCGATCGCCGAGGCCTCGGTCACGGTGACGATGCCGCCATAGATGCCAACCAGCACGACCGCTGGCACGCCAAGCGCCGGCAATGCCCGCCACGTCACGCGCAGCCGGTCGGCGAAGGGCAGGGCGGGTTCCATCGGGAAGTTGCGCCGGCGTGCGTCGAACCAGACCCAGGCGAAGAACGCCGCCGCCTGCAGCAGCCCTGGCAGGATGCCCGCCAGGAAAAGCCGCGGCACCGACTGCTCCGCCACGATGCCGTAGAGGATCAGCGCCAGCGATGGCGGAATCACGATGCCGATCGTCCCGGACGCGCCGATCACGCCGAGCGCGAACGATCGCGGATAGCCTTTCTCGATCATCGCCGGCAGCAGGATCGTGCCCATCGCCAGCGCGGTCGCCACCGACGACCCGCAGATCGCCGCGAACAGCGTGCAGGCCACCACGGTGACCAAGCCCAACGAGCCGCGTATCCCGCCCAGCCAGGCGCTGGCGACGTCCACCAGTGCCTTCGCCACACCGCCTCGGCGCATGAACGCCGCCGCCATCACGAACAGCGGCAGCGACATCAACGTTGGCGAATTCAACTGGTCGGCGACCACCTGCGCCACGCCGATCAGCGGCTGACCCGAAACAACGAACAGGATTGCCGCGCAGGTACCAAGCACGAGGAAGATCGGCATGCCCGCGGCAAGCAGGCCGAAGAACATCAGCAGGAACAGTACGGTGGACATCGGGCGCGCCCGGGGCCGGCCGTTCAGTCGGTCGGCACGGCGACCCCGCCCGGCAGTTCATGCGCCGGGATATGACCCACTGTCATGGTCACAGGATCGAAGTGGAATATGTAACGAAATAGCCGGACCAGATAGCGGATCAGCATCAGCAACCCGCCGGCAGGCAGCGCCGCATAGTAGAGCCACATCGGGAAGGCGAGGCCCGTGGAGCTGCGCTCATCCAGTGCCCACGAACTGCTGACGATGTCCCACCCATACCAGACCATGCCGCCGCAGAAGCCCAACGCCACGAGGCAGTTGAACGCCTCGACCCAGCGCTGCCAGCCCGGCGGCAGGGCGCGCAGGACGAGGTCGGGACGCACATGGCCATCGGTGCGCACCAGTTGGCTCGAAATGATCATCACCGCCCAGATGACCAGATAGACGATCACCTCCTCGGCCCAGGTGATGGCGAGCGCCTGAAAGAAATAGCGGCCTAGCACCTGGGCCAGCCCGACGATCATCGCCAGCGCGCCGAGCACGCCGACCAGCGTGTTCTCGACGCGGTCCCAGATGGTCCCCACCATCAGGCAGTCTGTGCGGCGGCCTCCTCGGCGTATTTCACCACTTCGGGTGACAGCTTGGCGTCCTTGATCAGCGTGGCGACGTCCGCCTGCATGAGCTTGCGCGCCGCGGCCAGTTGCTCCTTCGATGGATCGACGAACGTGACGCCGTTGTCCTCCATCGTCTTGCGCGCCCGCGCCTGCGCGGCGGCGGCGTTGGTGCGGTAGGCGCCTATGTTCTGCGCCCACAGATCCCGCATCAGCTTCTGCTGATCGGCGGACAGCTTGTCCCAGAACGTCCCGGAGATCATCGGGATGTACTGACCCGAATACTGATGATCGGCGTAGGAGTTCCGCACCCCCGCCTCCCACAGCTTGGCGGTGGTGCAGCTCTCGTCGGTGGAGACAAAGCCATCGAACGTGCCCTGCGACAGCGCCAGCGGCACGTTCGGCCACGGCGTGACGTTCGGGATGCCGCCGAAGAAGGCGATCCGCCAGCTGATGCCGGCGCCGCCAGGGCTGCGGATCTTCATGCCCTTCAGGTCGTCGGTCGATCTGATCGGCTTCTTTGTGCTGTACCAGTTCTGGAACCCGAGATCGATCCACGATCCCAGCACATGCGTGCGCAGCTTTGTTTCGAGCTGACCGTTGATGTGGGCGCCGGCCTTGCCGTCGCTGGCGGCGTGCGTCACCTCCATCGGCTGGCCGTAGAACACCGGCAACTGGACCATGTCGCAATCGGGCACCAGTCCGGTCAGCGTCCAGGCGCCGGGCGCGGCCATCTCCACCTGGCCCTGCAGCAACGCCTTGGCGACGTTCAGGTCGGCGAACAGCTGGCCGCTGTGGAACACCTCGCTGGTGATCTTGCCGCCCGAGGCCTGTTCGAGCCTGCCGAGGTAATCGACGATCGAGACGTTGCGGACATGCGACGGCGCGGTGTCCAGCGAGCAGCGGAGTTTCAGGGGTTCCTCGCCGCGCGGGTGCCGCAGGATGGCGAAACTGCCCAGGGTGGCGAGGGACGCGCGCCCGAGGGCACGCCGTGAAATGCCATGCTGCATGGGCGTATCCTCCGGGGTGTTGGTGTTGGGCGGGGATATGTACGGGGCCGGCCAGCGGCGTCAAGGGAGCCGGGTTCGGGGGTCCGGGCTCTCATGACATCGGCTATTTCTGCTTTATTCGTTCTGCCGGGTGAGGGATTTGAACCCCCGACCTTCGGTTTACAAAACCGCTGCACTACCACTGTGCTAACCCGGCCCAGGGGGTTCAGCCATGATGTCAGACTGTCCGCGGTATTCCAAGGCCGCAGGTCCCTCCGCGCCCGCGTTGACGGCACGTCATATGGGTAGCTGACGGGAGCATTCGGTTCCGGCAGTATCCCCCCAAGGGCAGGCTGGGAGGTGCGGCGATGCGTACAACGGCGCGATACCTGGCGTGCGCCCTGCTGGCGGTCGTCATACCCGGTTGGGCGGAGGCGCAGCTGGTCATTCGCCAGGTTGCCGTGGACATCGATGTCCACCCCGATGGCAGCACGGTGCAAACCGCCCATATCGAGATGCGGGCGACCAACGACGCGGAGGCGCAACGGATCGCCCAGCATCCGATCGCATTCAGTTCCTCACGGGAGGAACTGACGATCGTCGAAGCCTATACGCAGAAGCCGAACGGCACGCGGCTCCCCGTGGACGCGGGCGCGATCCACGCTCAGCTCGTCCCTGGCTCCCCGAATCTTACTCAGTTCAACGACCAGGAACGGAAGGTGATCGTGTTCCCCTCGGTCGCCGCCCAGGACATTCTGGTCTATACAATACGCCGCGTGGTGCATAAGCCGCTGTTCCCTGGCCAGTTCACATGGCAGACCCTCCTGGATCGTTCGATAAGCTGGCGTGACTACCAAGTGACGATCACCGCACCCGCGGCCATGCCGCTACGCACCGAGGTACACGGGATCGAGGCAACGCAGCGGCAGGACGGTGACCGGATCGTCTATCGCTTCCACGCCAATTTTCCCGACGCGCAGGTCGCCGAGCCGGCTGCCGTGGGCCCGTTCCAGCGCCTGCCGCGCGCATTCGCCTCCAGCATGCCCGATTACGCCGCGATGGCCCGGGCCTATGCCGCGCAAGCCGCGCCGAAGGAGGCGGTCACCCCTGCAATCCAGCGGCTGGCGGACCGGCTGACCGATGGCATCGCCGACCGCAAGGACCAGGCGCGCGCCATCTATGACTGGGTCAGCACGCACATCCGCTACGTCGCTGTCTGGCTGGCCCAGGGGGCGATCGAGCCGCACGCCGCATCCGCCATCCTTGAAGTCGGCTATGGGGACTGCAAGGACCATGCCGTCCTGTTCGGCGCTCTGCTCCGGGCGCGCGGCATCGACAGCGAGCCAGTGCTGATCAACCTCGGCAATGAATACGAGCTTGCCGGTCCGCCGACCCTGGCGGTGCTGAACCATGTGATCACATGGCTGCCCGAGTTCGCGATCTACGTGGACACCACCGCGGGAGTAGCGCCGTTCGGCGTGCTGCCCTTCCAGGAATATGGCAAGCCGGCAGTGCACGCCGGCACCACCAGGCCGGTCGAGCGCCGGACGCCGATTCTTGCGCGCGATCAGGCAACCGAGACGTTCGTGACCAAGGCGAGGCTGAACCCGGACGGAACGATAGAAGGCGAGAGCACGACCGTCGCGTCGGGCCCGTTCTCCATCGCGCTCAGGCTCTCGGCGCGGTCGATCGACCAGCAGGGCAGCGAGGCCGCGGCGCGAGCGCAGCTCAAGTCGTTGGGCGAGGACGGCAGCGGCAGCTATGGCTTTCCCGCGCCCACCAACATCGACGCTGACTACAGCGTGGTCGGGCATTTCAAGCTGGATGCCAGGCCGGAATTGCTGGACGGAGCAACGTTTCGACTGCCGGTCGGGCTGCGGCTGCTGGAGCGGCCTGGCGATCCTCTGCTGGGGCCGCTCGGCATGCGCGACCTGAAGGACAGCGAGCCGGCGCCGTGCGATGCCGGCAAGCAGGTCGAGACGCTCGCGCTGGCGCTGCCCGACGGCTGGCGGGTGACGCGCTTGCCGAAGGACCTGCTGATCGACAACGCGTTGCTGCACTACGAGGCGCACTGGACCGTGGCGCAAGGCGTAGTCCAGGTGCGGCGGGAGCTGGTGTCGCATGCGACCGGGCCAGTGTGCGAAGGCGACGCGCGCAAGCAGACCGCGCATGCTTTATCGGCAATTCGACGCGATCTGGACGCCCAGATCGGACTCGCGCAGGAGTGAAGCGGTTGGGGGCAAACGAGACTTCGCCCTCAAAGCACGGTGCGTTGCGATGGAATTCTAGTGGCGCCGCTTGAGCGCGTCGAAGCTGGCAAACTGGTGCGGTTCCGGTTCCATCTCAATCTCCGGCAGCTCCGTGCCGGGTGCGCGCGGATATGGGTCGAGCGCCAGCGCGAGCTGCTCGGCGGCAGCTTCGCCGAGATCGATGATCCCGCAGGCACAGACGATCTCGTCCATCGCCTCGGGGTCCGGATCGTCGGTTTCCATCCCCTCCGCCACACAGCGCACCACGAAGTGTTCCTCGACGGTGGTCGTGAAGTCATCGAGCGAAACAACGCAGGTCTGCACGATGCGGGCGATCAGATGACCGTGCGCCAGCAACGCCCCCGCAAGATCTTGCTCCAGACGAAAACGGCAGGTCAGCGACAGCACCGCGGGCAGGTTCATTCGGTGTGCCAGAGCGGCACACTCAACGCGGCTGGCCTCGACCACATAATCCAGCCCGGCCAGGCCCACACGCTCCACCGCCAGCGGTCTATGCAGCTCCGGAGTCATCGCACCGCCTCCGCGGCCGGCAGGAACCGTGCCTCACCCGATACGAGAGCGGCCGGCACCTGTTTGGCCAGATACGCCGCCTGCGCCAGCATCAGGCGGCCCAGCGCCTCGGGCGCTCCACCGGGCGGCGGGGCACCGCGCCAAACGTTGCGTGCGAGTGCCGCCTCCAGCGCGGTGTGGTCGGCTGACTGCATGGCGGCAGTATAGGCGTTGGCGCGGCCATGGAACGCTTCCCACATGGCGCGCACGCGCTTTCCCACACTGAGGTCGCCCACCCCAAGCTCCCGCAGGTTCATATCCATATCGCTGAACATGGCATCGAACACTGCCTGCGCCAGGGCAGCGCCGGTTTCGGGTAGTTCGCGGAGACGATGGATCACAAGGAAGGCATAGAGCGACACGAGGTCGAACCGGCCATCCAGCGTGTCCGGCACGCCGAGCGACTCGTAGAGATAGATTTCGCGCGCCGCGGCGACAGCGGCGCCATACAGCGCAAAGCCTGCCCGCTCATGGCGGTTGGCACTGCGTAAGCCCGTGAAACCCAACAGCCCTGCCACGATGCGATCACCTTTGCCAGCCGCCGCCACATGTCCGGAGCCCAACGATTGACAACCGGCAGGCTGCTATGACACCGAGGTGACATAGCGCGGAGTCGAGGAAACGCCCAGGTGGACAGATATCGTTCAGCTTCCCTGCCGCTCGCTGTGCGCGGGTGCGCGCGACTGCTTCTGGTTGGCTGCCTGCTGGTCGGCGGCTGCAGCTTTTTCCAGGCTCAGTCGCAAATGCGCGGCAATCGCGTGGACGCGGACCAGCTCAAGGAGCTGGTGCCCGGAACCAGCACTCGGACCGACGTGACGGCATTGATCGGCTCGCCGACCGCGCGGGCCACGTTCGATGACAACACCTGGATCTACATCAGCGAGGTCACCCGCCCGCGGATCGCGCGCGTGCAGGGCGTGCTGAGCCAGGACATCGTGGTGCTGAGCTTCAATGAGCAGGGGGTGCTGCAGGACGTGAAGCGGCTCAACCAGGAGGATGCGCTGCCGGTGACTGTGGTGGCGCGCACCACGCCCTCGCCGGGGACCGAGGCTTCGTTCCTGCAACAATTGTTCGGCAATATCGGCCGGTTCAATGCGGCCCCTTCGGCCCCTACCGGCGGGCCAACGGGCGGCGCGCCAACCCCGGCCTACTGAGGCGCGGCCGGAACGCGCTAGGCCGGCGCAAGGCGCGCGCGGGCGGACCAATGCCAGACCACCAGACCGGCGGCGATCAGCGTCGGCGGCACGACCACGAGGTTCAGCGCGGCCCAGCCGCCGGTGGCCTCGATGGCGCCCGACGCGAACGCGGTGCAGGCAACGGTGCCGAACACGATGAAGTCGTTGGTGGCCTGGACGCGCACCCGCTCGTGTGCGTCGTGTGCGGTCGCCAGCAGCGTGGTGCCGCCGACGAACAGGAAGTTCCAGCCCACGCCGAGCAAGGCCAGCGCCACCATGAACGTGGCGAGCACCGGGGCGAAGCTCAGGTTCGTGACGACGCAGAGCAGCGTGAGCGCGGCGCCAATGCAGATGATCGGATGCGCGCCGAAGCGCTGGATCAACCGTCCGGTGACGAAGCCTGGCAGGAACATGGCGATCGAATGCGCACGGATCACATCGGCGCTGGCGTTCACCCCGAACCCACAGAACAGCATTTGCAGCGGCGTGGATGCCATGATCAGGTTCATCGTGCCGTAGCCGACCATGCTGCAGACCACGGCGGTGAGAAATCCGGGCCGGGCGATGATGGTGCGGAACGGCACGGGTTCGCTGATCTGCCGGGACGCCGGCGGCAGTTCGATGAACAGCAGCAGCGTGGCGCAGATCAGCGGCAGCACCAGAAGGCAAAGATAGGTGCCGAGGAACGTCATTGGCGGCAGCAGCATGTTGGTGCGCTTGACCACCTCGGGACCGATGATTGCGGCCAGCACGCCACCGGCCATCACCAGCGAGATGGCGCGTGCGCGTGCCGCCGGCGCCGCCACCTCGGCCGCGGCGAAGCGCAGGTGCTGGGCGATGCCGAAGCCCAGGCCGGCGAACGCCGCGCCCACGCAATAGATCTGGAAGCTGGCGCGCCAGACGCCGAGCGCGAAGGTCAGGCTGCCGATCAGGGAGCCCAGGCAGCCGAGCCAGAAGCCCGGTTTGCGGCCAAGTCGGGAGAAGATGATGCCGGCCGGGATCGAGGCGGTCATCGTCGCGGTCATCTGGATCGCCATCGGCAGCGTGTTCAGCGCCTTGTCCACCGCAAGGGCGTGTCCGATCAGCGCGCTCATGACGGTCTGGCCGGACATCACGGCGTTCATCAGCGCCTGACAGCAGAACAGGAGCCAGACGTTGCGGTTCATCGGTTTTTCATAATAATCAGCAGCATCCTAATTCTCTTCTGACCTCTGGTCGCCTGCAGTGCGGTTAACAGATCCAGGTCGAACTCAGCCGCTGCATTGAAGCAGGCGGTTGGACACGGCGAAAGTCCGCCCCGCGGCAAATCGCTTGGCACGAAATTGGCCAGGT
>DATMND010000229.1:0-3812 GCA_035569235.1 Acetobacteraceae bacterium
GTTTGGTTCCTGGGATCTGCTGCGGCCGAGATTTACAATTGAGACGGCATCATCGAGGGCGTCGGCCGCGCATGATGCTCTTGCAATCAGAAGTCAGCATGGAGAGAATTTCGTTCGCGATAAGAAAATATGGGAGGCGAGGCGATGCTCACCGCCGAGAAGAACCGGCTCATCACCGAGACAGGTCCCGGCACACGGTGTGGCGCGCTGATGCGCTGTTACTGGCAGCCGGCTGCGCTGGTGGAAGAGCTTGACGGTCCGCGGCCGGTGAAAAGGCTCCGCCTGTTGGGCGAAGACCTCGTGCTCTTCCGCGACCCGTTAGGACGCTACGGGCTGCTGCACCGGCGCTGCGCGCATCGCGGTGCTGATCTGAGTTTCGGCCGATGTGCGGACGGCGGCCTACGCTGCCCGTTCCATGGCTGGCTGTATGACGCCACAGGTGCTTGCCTGGAGCAGCCAGCCGAACCCGCCGGCAGCACGTTCTATCGCAAGGTTCGGCAGCCAGCTTATCCGTGCGTTGAACGCAGCGGGATTATCTGGGCCTACATGGGTCCCGGCGAGCCCCCGGCGTTCCCCGGGCTCGACTGCTTCACTGCACCCGACAGCCACGTCTTCGCGTTCAAGGGTCTGTGGTCCTGCAATTGGCTGCAGGCGCTGGAGGTCGGCATTGACCCAGGCCATGCGAGCTTCCTGCACCGCTTCTTCGAAGACGAAGATCCCTCCGGCGACATGTATGGCCGGCAGTTTCGCGCCGTGACGATCGGCGCCAACATCCCGATAACGCGCCTGCTGCGCGAGGTGCCCAACCCTCGGCTGGACTCCGAGGAAACAGCGTATGGGTTGCGGATAACCGCGCAGAGGCCGATCAACGACTCTGTCGTTCATCTGCGCATCACCAACATGGTGTTTCCCCATGCGTTCGTGATCCCGCTGAGCCGCGAAATGTCGATCACGCAGTGGCACGTGCCGGTGGATGACACGCATTGCTACTGGTATGCGATCTTCACCAGTTTCACGACGCCCGTGGACAAGGCGACCATGCGCGCGCAACGGCTCCAGACTCACTCGCTGCCGGACTATGTGCCGCACGCCAACCTGTCGAATGACTGGGGCTATGATCCCGAGGAACAGCGCACGACGACCTATACCGGGATGGGCATGGACATCAACGTGCATGACCAGTGGGCCGTGGAAAGCATGGGCGCCATTCAGGATCGCACGAAAGAGCACCTCGGTTACTCCGATCAAATCATCACGGCCGCCCGCCGCATGATCTTCCGTGCCATCGATGATGTGACGGAGGGACGCGATCCGCCGCTGACGAAAGATGCGGATAAAATCAGCGGCCCTACCACCATCGACGCGGTCGGACCAGTCGTCGGCCGCGACGAATACTGGCAATCCCTGGAGGCGGAGCGGCGGCGGGCCACACCCTGGCTCGCCCGGGTCAAGGAAACGACGTGAGCGATTTCGTTTCGCGCCACGGCCTCTGGACCGGGGCACAGGAGGAGGCCGCTGCCGACATCGCCGAGCGCATCGCGAAACTCGGCACGGTGCGTTTCGCATTTTCCGACGCGCACGGCGTGGTCCGCGGCAAGACGCTTATCGCGGCCGATGCCATCGGCGCGCTGCGAAGCGGGGTCACGTGTACGCTCACGATGCTGTTGAAAGATCTGTCGGGCCGCACGGCTTTCCCGGTTTTCCAGCGCGGCGGCAACGGCGCCGGCGATATGGTCATGGTCGCCGATCCCACCACGTTCCGAGTCCTGCCGTGGTCGCCGCACAGCGGTTGGATCCTGTGCGACCTCTACGGAACGGACGGCACGCCGCATCCCTTCTCCACGCGGGCGCTGATGCGGCGCATACTGGCCCAGCTCGATGAGCGCAGCCTGGCTTGGCGCGCCGGTCTTGAGGTGGAGTTCCATGTTCTGAAGCTCGCGGAGGGCATCGCGGCCCAAGACCACATCGCGATGCCGGGGCCGCCGCCGAAAGTGATACCGCTGAACCACGGCTATCAGTATCTCACTGAGCAACGCTACGACGCGATCGAACCTCTGATGGAAACGCTGCGCAGCAACCTTCAGGAACTGGGCCTGCCGCTCCGGTCATTGGAGATCGAGTTCGGACCGAGCCAGGTCGAGGTCACATTCGGCGCCACCACCGGCATGCAACCGGCCGATCTGATGCTGCTGTTCCGCAGCGCGACGAAGCAGATCTTCGCGCGCGCCGGTTATCTTGCCAGTTTCATGTGTCGGCCGCAGTTGCCGCATATCGCCTCCTCCGGTTGGCATTTGCATCATTCGGTCGAAGACGCTGATGGGCACAATCTGTTTCCGCATTCGGACGGGCTATCGAAGCTGGCACGCAGCTGGCTGGGCGGACTGTTGCAACATGCAGCCGCGGCCACTGCGTTCAGCACACCAACGATCAACGGCTACAAGCGCTATATGCCGAACTCGAGGGCGCCGAATCACATTGTATGGGCCTATGATAATCGGGCGGCGATGGTGCGCGTTGTCGGCCAGCCCGGCGATGCCTTCCACGCGGCTGGAAAACCGTGTGGGGGAACCGGCCGCAAATCCGTATCTCTACATGGCCTCGCAGATTGCCGCGGGTCTGGATGGCATCGCGACAGCCGCTGATCCCGGGCCGTCGGCCGACACGCCTTATAGTGCCGATGCACCCATGCTGCCAAAGAGCCTGATGGCGGCAATCGCGGCGCTGCGTGACAACACGTGCTTCCGCGCCGCCTTCGGCGACCCGTTCATCGACTACTTCATCAAGCTGAAGGAGTTCGAGATCGGCCGCTTCTTATCGGACGTCACCGACTGGGAGCAGCGGGAGTATTTTGAGATTCTGTGACCTCGCCAGCCTTCGCTGTGCGCAGGATCTTCATCGCGTCGGCCAGCGCCGCGACATCATGCGTGCGGATGAAGTCTGCGCCGCGGAGAGCAGCATAGATTTCCGCCGCCAGAGTCGCTGGCCCAGCTTGCGTTGCATCAGATCGTCCGGTGATGTGCCGTAGGAACGACTTGCGGGACACTGAGACCAACAATGGCAGGTCGAGCACACGCTTCATGCGGTCGATGCCGGCGAGTGCGGCGAACGATGCGCTCGAATTGGAGCCGAGAAAGAAGCCCATGCCTGGATCAACGATCATGCGCTGACGCGCAATGCCCGCGCACTCCAGCACAGCGAGCCGATCCTCGAAGAAGCGGATGATCGTATCAACGACGTCCGGGACCGGAATGTCGGCACGCGTAATGTGATTGGGTCCGTGCAAGGAGTGCATGGCGATGAGTCGGCACGAGGATGCGGCGAGCGCCGGATACATGGTCGCGTGGGGAAAGCCGTGGATATCATTCAGGAACGCCACCCCGCGGAGCAGAGCGTAGGTCTGCACTTCGGGTCGGAACGTATCCACGGAAACGAGAGCGCCGCGCGCCTGGAGATGCGCTATGACAGGTGCAAGGCGTTCGATCTCTACGCGGACGGGGATACGGATGGAATCTGGGTTGCTGGCAACGGCTCCAAGATCGATGACATCGGCTCCTGCCTCGAGCAGGTTGTCTGCCTGCGAGATGGCAGCATGTTGGTCCAGGAAGCGTCCTCCATCGGAGAACGAATCATCTGTGATGTTGACGATGCCTAGCAGCCGTGGCGAAACCATGCCTTCCTTGTTCTCCCCGATGCGCGGATGGCCTCAACGGATGCCAATCCTCATTTGAGGTGTGCGATGCACGATTGTCCAGAGCCGCTGCCCGAGCCATGGGCACAGGCGGTCCCCATGTCAGCCTCCACCCATCTGGGCC
>DATMND010000230.1:0-13378 GCA_035569235.1 Acetobacteraceae bacterium
CAGGTGAGGTGACCGTGCAGCCCAAGCTTGACGCGGCGGCTGCGACCATCAGCCCGATATTGCGCCAGGTAACCGCGCTTGCCTGACGGGTAGATCCGCACGCCGAAGCCGGGCAACTCGTCGCACCAGATGAAGTAGTCAGAGGGCCGTACCTCGGCCGCCTCGACCACCCGTTTCGCCAGCTTGACCCCCGCCATGCGCTTGCCTCGAATATCTGCCGGAAGCACTACGGAAGCACGCGGACGGAAACAGGGGAAGACGCCGGAAATGTCCAGCGTTTCCCAATTCACCTTAAGTCACTGATATACGGACGTTTCCCCAATGCTGGCAATTGCCAGCAATCGCTGGAAATGACCTGACCGCAGCCTTGACATGGCGGGGGCCACAGGTTCAATCCCTGTCGCGCCCACCATCCGGCATGGACCGCGCGTCTGCGACCTATATTAGGCGAACCGGCTTAGTGCGGCTTCTTTGGCGCCTCGTCGAATACGCTGCATGCGAGGTCAAGAAGGTGCTCCGCCGTATCGATGTAGCCGGCGCGGTCGGCGTCCTTGGCCAACGTGATCAACCGATCTGAGAGGATAAGTTCGCTGAATGCTGGCTTCACCGCCGTGCTGATCGCTGATGCGTGCCTCATGGGTCGATCTTTCGTTCTTGTTGATTATGGAACCGTTCCGATCATGCAACTCACGGTTTAGTGATAGGTTAAGCTCGCCGCGAATATTCGCGCAGTGCCAGAACCCGCAGCGCCGAGGCGAGCGGTCGGCCCGGGTCACGGCCGGCGTCGGTCGCCGCGACCAGTCCGGTCAGCGTCTGATTGCGGCCGGCTGCGATCTGAATGAGCGCCACCCAGAATTCCTCTTCCAGCGCAACGCTGGTGCGGTGACCGGCGAGCGAGAAGCTTCGCTTGATCAGTCCACTCAGTCGCCGCCTCCCGGCAGCATGGCTCCCGGTCGCGTCATTTTCCCGGGGACGACCCAGCGATCGAGACCCTCGGGCCGGACGTAACCGAGTTTCTCGGCCGCCTGCTTCAAGGTGATGTTCTCCGCAAGGGCAACCCTGCCGATCTTCACCGCCCTCTCATAGCCGATCCTGCGCGCCGGCTATGTCACCGTAACGTGATTGCTGATGACGCCCCAGCGAGTCGATCGCATGCCCAGACGGCTGCCTCGGCCACGATCGGGTTGCGATCGGCGGTCAACCGCGCCGCGACCGTGGCCAGTCGGGGATCGCCGCTGTTGCCGATGGCGATCAGCACATTGCGCACGAAGCGGTCGCGGCCGATGCGCTTGATCGGCGACCCCATGAACATGGTGCGGAAGCCAGCATCGTCCAATGCGGCCAACTCGGCCAGCCGCGGTGCCGTCAGTTCATCGCGTGCAACCAGTTTTTCGTTTGGCGTTGCGCGCGCGAACCGATTCCACGGGCAGACGGCGAGGCAGTCATCACAGCCGTAGATGCGATTGCCCATCAACGGGCGAAGCTCATGCGGGATAGGTCCGTGATGCTCGATGGTAAGGTAGGAGATGCAGCGCGTCGCATCGAGCCGGTAGGGAGCGGGGAACGCGTCGGTCGGGCAGATGTCGAGGCAGCGTGTGCAGCTACCGCAGCGGTCCGCATGCGGTTCATCGGGTGGCAGGTCGAGCGTGGTATAGATCTCGCCCAGGAACAGCCACGAACCATGCGTGCGCGACACAAGATTCGTGTGCTTGCCCTGCCAGCCGATTCCCGCGCGTGCCGCCAGCGGCTTTTCCATCACCGGCGCGGTGTCGACGAACACCTTCACGTCGGGGCCAAACCGCGACACGATGAACTGCGCGAGGTGCTTCAGCATGCCCTTGACCACATCGTGATAGTCGCGATTGCGGGCATAGACCGAGATGCTGCCACGATCGGCGAGAGCGAGCGTGGCCAGCGGATCGTCCTGCGGCGCATAGGACAGGCCGAGCGCGATGACGCTGCGTGCTGCGGGCCAAAGCGACTGCGGATGCGATCGCTGTTCGGTGCGGCGCGCGAGCCAGCCCATGTCGCCGTGCTGTCCGGCGGCGAGGAATTCCGCCAGCCGCGCGCGTGCTTCGGTACCGAGTTCGGCGTGGCAGAAGCCGACAGCGTCGAAGCCAAGCGCCAGCGCGTGTTCGCGGATCAGGGCCTTTGGATCAACCGGATTGCGTGCCAAGCTCCAGGCCTGCATATGCGTCGACCAACGGTATCTCGACGCCGATCTCCGGCATGGAGAGTACGCCGTCGCCGATCACCGTGGAGCGGACCCATCGGTCGCCGTCGCGGGCATAGACCTCGGCGGCGATGTCATCCTGCTCCAACAGGATATAGCGGGGGATGCTGGGAGTTGCCTCGTATTCTCGGTTCTTGGCGATCCGATCGGTACGAAGGGTGCTGGCGCTTAGGACCTCGAATACCACCACAGGGTCGGTGATCTCGGTCGCGTCGTTTGCGACCGGTGAACACACAACCATCACATCGGGATAACGAAGGGTGTGCGCCAACCGCAGCCGCATGGTCTCGCGATAGACGCGGCAGGGAGCCTTCAGCCGCTGGCGGAGCGCAAATTCGATACCGCCAATGATTTGATGATGGGCTGAGGTACCGCCGACCATCGCCTGTGGCGCATAGCCGTCGAATTCCCAGCGATCATCCTGAAGGCATTCCCAGGCCACGAACTCCTCAAGCGACATGACCGGCTGGCGCAGGGCGACATTCATTGTGATCTGTTCCGATCTCCTGTCACGATCCTAGCGCATCACCCGCGTCCCCGATATGGCGCCACGTCCTGTGGCGGGATCCAAACCCCGTCAGGCGGTGCGCCGGTCTGCCAGAACACGTCGATGGGGATGCCGCCTCGCGGATACCAGTAGCCGCCGATGCGCAGCCACACCGGATCGAGCAGCGCCGTCAGTTTCTCGGCGATCGCCATTGTGCAGGCCTCGTGGAATGCGCCGTGGTTCCGAAACGCTGTGAGGTACAGCTTCAGCGACTTGCTCTCCACGATCCAGTCGCGCGGGATGTAGTCGATGACGATGTGGGCGAAGTCAGGCTGGCCGGTGATCGGGCAGAGCGAGGTGAACTCGGGACAGGTGAAGCGCACGACATAGTGCTTCCCAGACGCCGGATTTGTAACGCGCTCCAGCGTCGCCGCGCCGGGGCGGGTGGGTTGCTCGACATGGTGACCGAGTTGGGTCAGGCCGGTGTAGTTCTCTTCGGTCATGTAGGTTCCTCCTGCGCCCAGCCGGCGCGCACGACGCTGGCGAACGTGTCCAGCCGGCGCTCGGTGATCGCGGAGCGCAGGCCGCGCATCAGGGCCTGATAGTAGCTCAGGTTGTGCCATGTAAGCAGTATCGGCCCGAGCATTTCCTCGGCCTTGAACAGATGGTGCAGATAGGCGCGGCTGTGGCGCGTGCACGCCGGACAGGCGCAGTCGGGATCGAGCGGCAGCTGGTCGTCGGCGAAGCGGGCATTGCGCAGGTTGAAAATGCCGCGGGCGGTATAGGCGCGCGCCGTGCGGCCTGCACGCGTAGGGATAACGCAATCGAACATGTCGATGCCGCGCTGCACCGCTCCGATGATGTCGTCGGGCGTTCCGACCCCCATCAGGTAGCGCGGCGCATCCGCCGGCAGGTGCGGCATGGTGGCATCGAGGACAGCCAAGGTGGTGGCCTGGCCTTCGCCGATCGCCAGGCCGCCGATCGCGTAGCCGTCAAAGCCAATCGAGGTCAGCGCGCGGGCAGACTGTTCGCGCAGGTTCGGATAGATGCTTCCCTGCGCGATGCCGAACAGTGCGTAGCCTGGGCGTGGAATGAAGGCCTCGCGCGAGCGTTGCGCCCAGCGCATGGACAATTGCATGGACGTCTGTGCCTGCTCTGGTGTGGCGGGGAAGGGCGTGCACTCGTCCAGCGCCATGGTGATCGTCGCGTCGAGCAGATGCTGGATCTCGACCGAGCGAGCCGGCGTCAGGCGATGCGTCGAGCCGTCCAGATGCGATTGGAACGTCACCCCGTCGGCGTTGAGCTTCCGAAGTTTGGCCAGCGACATGACCTGGAAGCCGCCGGAATCCGTCAGGATCGGGCCGGGCCAGTCCATGAAGCGATGCAGTCCGCCGAGCCGTGCGATGCGTTCGGCGCCAGGCCGCAGCATCAGGTGATAGGTGTTGCCCAACACGATTCCGGAACCGGTGGCGCGCACCGCGTCGGCGGTCATCGCCTTCACCGTGCCGGCGGTGCCAACCGGCATGAACGCGGGCGTGTCCACGTCGCCATGCGCGGTATGCAGCACTCCGGCGCGCGCGGCCCCATCGGTGGCAACGAAGCAATGGGAGAATGTCGGCAACGCCTGGCTCCCATGGCGGGTTGGTGGCAAGTCAACCATCACGTTCCAACACACACGCATCGCCATACGAATAGAAGCGATAACCCGCTTCGATCGCGTGCGCATAGGCTTCGCGCATCCGCGTGGTTCCGGCAAAGGCACAGACCAGCATGAACAATGTCGAGCGCGGCAGATGAAAATTGGTCAACAGCAGATCGACGGCGCGGAACCGATAGCCCGGCAGGATGAACAGGCTGGTATCGCCCGCGAAGGGACCGATACTGCCGTCCTCGGCAGCAGCGGTTTCCAGCAGGCGCAGGCCGGTGGTCCCGACCGCCACCACGCGTCCGCCCGCGTTGCGCGCGGCATTGATCGCGGCGACGGCACGTAGCGTGACCTCCCCGCGCTCGGCATGCATTTGATGCCGCGTGATGTCGTCCGTGCGCACGGGCAGGAACGTGCCGGCGCCGACATGCAGCGTGACAGTGACGCGCTGGATGCCGCTTCGCTCCAGTTCCGCAAGCAGCGCCGGTGTGAAATGCAACCCGGCGGTCGGTGCGGCAACCGCGCCTTCGCGCTCGGCAAATATCGTCTGGTAGTCGTCCTGGTCCTCAGGCAGCGGGCCCACGGGACGACCGATATAGGGCGGCAACGCGAGAACCCCGGCCCCCCGCAGCGCCTCGGCGAATGCGGCGTCATGCCGGTTGAATGCCAGTGTGACACCGCCGTCCGCGTCGCGCTCCAGCACGGTGGCGCGCAGATCGGCATTGGCTCCGAACGTCAGCTCGTCGCCGGTGTGCAAGCGACGCGCATTCCGCGCCAGCGCATGCCATGCGCCGTCTGCGCGCGGCTGATCCAACGTGATGCCGATGCGTGCCGCACCGCGTTGCGCGGTCAGTTGCGCCGGTATCACGCGCGTGTCGTTGACCACCAGAACATCGCCGGCGCGTAGCAGTCTCGGCAGATCGCGCACCACGCGGTCCGTCAACCCGTTCGGCGAAACATGCAGCAGGCGCGCGGCATCGCGCGGGCGTGCAGGATGCTGCGCGATACGATCGTGCGGCAGGTCGAAGTCAAAATCGGCAAGCCGCATCACGCAGGCGTCGGTGCGGCCCGGCGCAGCATGCGCACCAGCGGTATGGCGATCAGCACCGCCCACAGTTTCCCCACGACCTGGCCCGCCAGAAACTCCAGGCTGCCGAACGCCAGGGTCAGGAACACGAGCGAATCCACCACCAGTCCGACGATAGACGAAGCGGCCACGGCCAGCGTGAGCCGCCTGCGCTGCAACGGCGTATAGACGGCAAAATCGACCAACTCGCTCAGTGCGAAGGCGGTGCCGGACGCAAGCACCAGCGATGCGGGCGCCACCGTCGAGGACAGCACGGTGCCGACCGCGATCGCCGCCAACCCCCAAGTGAGCCCCAGACAACGCTGCACCACATCGCGCAACACGAGCGCCGCGCCGACCGTCAGCACGCCCGACGGGGCAAGCAGTCCTGGCGCCACCGGGACAAGACAGGGTCCTTGCGGCACGCAGACCGTGCCGACATGCAGGATCATCCAGTTGGCAAGCGGGACCGAGGCCAGGAAGCACACGAACGCCCCCAGACCGATACGGGCGCGCGGCGACGTATCCATCAGCGCGGGAGATAGGTTGAGATCTCGATCAGGTTGTTATCCGGATCGCGGCAATACACCGATTGCATCGGCCCCAGCGCGCCCGCCCGTTCCACCGGTCCGGACAGGACCGCTATGCCGCAGTCGTGCAGGTGCGCGATCACGTCCTCCGGCCCCACGGCGGTGATGAAGCAGAGATCGCCGGCACCCGGCGCATCATTCGCGCCGGTCTGCCAGGATCGCTGATCGGTGCCGCTCGGCCGCACATTGATCTTCTGGCCGCCAAACTTGAGTGCGGTGCGGTTGGCCGGGCCGAACTCCTCGCGGTCCATGCCGAGGACGCGCTGATACCAGGCGGCGGTGATCTCCACGTCCTTCACATTGAGGACGAGGTGGTCGATGCGGTCGACGGTGAAGCGCATCAGGCTATTTCCTATTCTTCAATTCGATCCACTGTCGCTTTTCGCAAGAAAGCAAGGTATTTAACACGGAGTAGCAGGGAGAGCCACGGAGGTCACGGAGCAGATTTCTTTTGCCCTGCGGGCAAGCAAGACGGTCCATAGCCGCGCGAAGCGCATTTATCCCTGCTCCGTGGACTCCGTGGTTCTCCCTGCTTCTCCGTGTTAAAATGCTTACTTCCTACGTGACATCTGCAGCACCGGATCATTCCAACCCGTCATAGAAATCGTTCCCCTTGTCATCGATCACGACGAACGCCGGGAAGTTTTCCACCTCGATCCGCCAGACCGCCTCCATGCCAAGTTCGGGATACTCCAGCACCTCCACCTTGCGGATGCAGTCCTGCGCCAGACGCGCCGCCGGCCCTCCGACGCTACCGAGATAAAAGCCGCCGTTCGCGCGGCACGCATCCTTCACGGCCTTGGAACGGTTGCCCTTCGCCAGCATCACCAGCGACCCGCCAGCGGTCTGGAACGCCGGCACATAGCTGTCCATGCGTCCCGCCGTGGTCGGGCCGAAGCTACCGGTGGCGTATCCGGTGGGCGTTTTCGCGGGTCCCGCGTAGTACACTGGGTGGTTCTTGATATAGTCGGGCAGGGTCTCGCCGCGATCGAGCCGCTCCTGCAGCTTCGCATGTGCGATGTCGCGCGCCACCACCATCGTGCCGGTCAGCATCAGCCGCGTCTTCACCGGATACGCCGAAAGCTGCCGGCGGATCTCCGCCATTGGCCGGTTCAAATCCACCACGACCGCATCGTCGCCGAGATGTTCGTCCCGCGTCTCTGGCAGGTATTTCGCCGGATCGGTCTCCAGCTGCTCAAGGAACACACCGTCCGGTGTGATCTTCGCCAGAATCTGCCGATCGGCGCTGCATGAAACGCCGATACCCACCGGCAGCGAGGCGCCATGCCGAGGCAGGCGGATCACTCGCACGTCGTGGCAGAAATATTTGCCGCCGAACTGCGCCCCAATGCCAAGCTGCCGCGACAGTTCCAGCACCTTCTGTTCCATCTCGATGTCGCGGATCGCGTGACCTGCCTTGCTGCCGACGGTCGGCAGCGTGTCCAGCCAGCGGGTCGATGCCAGCTTCACCGTCTTTAGCGTCATTTCTGCGGACGTGCCGCCGATGACGATGGCGAGATGATACGGCGGGCACGCCGATGTGCCGAGCGAACGCATCTTGCCGTCGAGATATTTCAGCAGCCGCTCCGGCGACAGGATCGCCCGGGTCTCCTGGAACAGGAACGACTTGTTGGCCGACCCGCCGCCCTTGGCGACGAACATCAAATGGAACTCGTCGGCATGCGCCTCGCCGGGCGCGGCCATGATGTCGAACTGCACCGGAAGGTTGTTGCCGGTGTTGACTTCCTCGAACATCGACAGCGGCGCCATCTGCGAATAGCGCAGGTTGGTCTCAGTATAGGTACGATGCACGCCCCAGGACAGCGCCTCCTCCTCGTCGCCGTCCACCCACACGCGCTGGCCCTTCTTGCCGAACACGATCGCCGTGCCGGTGTCCTGGCACATCGGCAGCACGCCGCCGGCCGCGATGTTGGCATTCTTCAGCAGATCCAGCGCCACGAACCGGTCATTCGCGCTCGCCTCGGGATCGTCGAGGATGGCGCGCAGCTGGATCAGATGGCCCGGCCGCAGCAGGTGCGACACGTCGCGGAATGCCTGGAACGCCAGCTCGCTCAACGCATCGGGCGCGATCCGCAGCACCGTCTGTCCATCGCAACTCGCGGTGCGCACGCCGCCGATCGGCAACTGCTTCCACTGCGTGCGATCCGGTCCCAGCGGGAACATCGGCGAATAGAGGAAACCTGAGGGCCGCTGCATCGGGGCGTTCATCGGGCGCTATCTGTCTCCGTTATTCTTTTGTCGGCGGGCGACGGCGGAACGAATCGAGGCTGACCACTTGCGGCGTCGCGTCCGGCTTTTCGGTTTCCGCTGCGTCGGGTTCCGGCGTCTCCTCCGCGTCCGGCTCGGTGCCGGCGCGGAAGCGCAGCCCGTAGCGCACGTGCGGATCGGCGAAGCCGGTCACCGCGTCGAGCGGAATCACCAGGGACGCGGGTACACCGCCGAATGACAGGCCGACGCTGATCAGCCCGGCCTCGGTGTCCATCTTCAGGTCCCAGAACTGGTGCTGCAGGACGATGGTCATCTCCTGGGGATATTGCGCGCGCAGCCGCGGCGGGACCACCACGCCGGGATGATCGGTGCGGAATGTCAAATAGAAGTGGTGCTCGCCGGGCAGGCCGTTCTCGGCGACATACGCTACCGCCTGCGCCACCACCTGGCGCATCGCCGACTCGATCCAGTCCTCGTATGGGAGCAGGCTTTCCGGCCGTGGCTCCGTGTCGTCTTCCATCCGGGAACCTCGCTTGTTCCGGCGCACCCATAGCGCGCACCGCGCGAACGGGCAAAGGTTCGAGGTGGTTGGGCACACCTAGCCGCATGCGCCATGGAGAAATCATCGACAGTTCGGCCGCTGTCCAGCCTATATGACGCACTCCCTGTTCACGACACTCACAACGCCTGGAGCGCCGTAGCATGACCCGCGCCTTCACCACCCTGGCCTTCACGCCGTCCGTGCGTGCCGCGCAGGCTCGCCGCGGCGTGCGCGAATTCAATGAGCGAGCCGCCGCCCGTGAGCCGGACCGGGCCAGCCTGTCGGACGAGATGCAGCAGCGGATCGCTCGCGCCAACAGCGTGATCGTCGGCACTGCCAGCAGCGACGGTTGGCCGCATGTGCAGCATCGCGGCGGGCCGCCGGGGTTCATCAAGGTACTGGGGCCTTCCGAACTGGCGTTCGCCGATTACAGCGGCAACCGGCAATACATCACGGTCGGCAATCTGGCCGAGAATAACAGGATGTTCCTGCTGCTGCTCGACTACGCGGAGCGCACGCGGCTGAAGATCTGGGGTCGTGCCGAGGCGATCGAGGATGACCCGGAGCTGCTGGAGCGAGTGCGCGATCCCGACTACAAGGCACGAGTCGAACGGGTGATCCGGCTGCGCGTCGAAGCCTGGGACACCAATTGCAACAGCCACATTCCTCATCTGGTGTCGGCCCCGCGGGCCGAGGCCGCGCACGATGGCTGAGCGAGCCGCCTCGGTTGTCACGCCGCTTGATGTAAAGATCCGCTGCTGAATAAGTGCCTCAAGTGGCGCGACGGTCGCACCTATATCGTCATGGCCTGCGAAGGCCGGCCATCCACGTCTTCTCTTTATGCTGGCAGCGAAGACGTGTATGGCGGGGTCAAGCCCCGCCATGACGATGAACCATGAGGTGCGTTCGGAGCTGGGTCGGTTGTTTCTCGTCAGATCCTAAAGCTTGGCACGCTGACCTCGGCGTCATTGGCCGCGACCGCCGCGACCAGGGATTGCCCGGCGATCGAGGCCCTGCGAGCCGAGGCCGGAGCACCACGCGGAGATGGCATCAAGGATTTCACCTCTGACGTCCACATCGGACGGACCAGTGCGGCCAGCGACATGAAACGAGTGATCCGCGCCAGCGAATAGCTTCAGCGTTGCACGCGCGCCCAGCTTTTGGACAAGAGGTGCAAGCAGCGAGAGGTCCGCGAGCGCGTCGCGGGTTCCTTGCAGGAAGAGCATTGGAATCCGCACGTCGAACAGGTGTTGTCCGCGATCGTCGGATGGCTTCTTGGCGGGGTGCAGCGGAAACCCCAGGAACGCGAGACCGCGGACGTTGGCGAGCGGAGCGATCGCTTGCGCCTGTGATGTCATGCGTCCGCCAAAGGACTTACCACCCGCGACCAACGGAATGTCAGGCACAAGCCGCGTGGCCTCGGCGACCGCGGCGCGCACGGTTGCGTGGGCAAGCGCTGGACCATCCGGTCGCTTCGAGCCTTGCTCCATGTAGGGGAACTGATAGCGCAGCGTGGCGACGCCCCGCTCCCCAAGCTCGGTCGCCACCGCTGCCATGAACGGATGCGACATCCCGGCACCCGCGCCGTGCGCGAGCACATAGCAAGCCCGTGCCCGCGGCGGCACTTCCAAAAGGCCAGAGACGAGATGCGTGTCGTCGATCCGGATCGAGATCTTCCTGGCGTTCGATCCACTCACGTCGGCTATTCGACCTTTACCAGCTTCTGCAGGCTGCGAAGGTTGGCAGGCCGCGGTTGCCCTGGAAACAGCGATGGCCAGGACGCGACCGACACCTCACCCACATAGATGTCGCCACGTGAGTCCACGGCGATCCCGTGCGGAGACATGAACTGCCCTGGCTCCTGGCCGTGCGGATTGGTCTCGGAACCGAGACGCGCCAGCAGCTTGCCGGTGTTGGACAGGATGCTGACGCGGGGGCCGAGGTTGGGAAAACCGCGATTGGACCCCAGATAGGGGCCGACCTCGCCGATGAAGCAAAGCGGACATTTTCCCCCCGTCATGTGCAAGGCGCTGGGCCGGTGCACGACGTTGCTCCATGCCGTCTCGAACCTGCCGTTGCCGTCGAACACCTGCACGCGGTGGTTCTCGCGGTCCGCGACATAGACCCAGCCATCGGCGTCACAATGGACGTTGTGCGGCAGGTTGAACTCCCCCTCGCCGATGCCGCACTTTCCCCAGGAGGAGATATACTTGCCGTCAGGGGCGTACTTATGCACCTGGGCGTTGCCGTAGCCGTCGGTGACATAGATCTCGCCTTTGGGAGACAGCGCGGTGTGGGTGCAGCGACAGAACGGCTGCCCGCTCATGAACGGCGCCGGCTCGCCGGGCACGCCGATTGTCATCAGCACCTTGCCGTCGAGCGTGCATTTGCGCACGCAATGAGCGCCGTCGTCGGTGCAGAAGATCGTGTCGTCGGGCGCCATATGCACGCCATGCGCGCGCGGGAACATGCCTTCACCCCACGAACGCAGGAATTTGCCGTCGCGGTCGAACACGATCATCGGGTGTTCGCCGCGATTGAACGCGTAGACATTGTCGTTGCGGTCAACCCCGACCGCGGCAACCTCGTGGAACGACCACCCGTCCGGCAGTTTCCCCCAGCCTTCCTCGACGCGATATCGGTATTCGCCGGCCCCCAGAATGACTGACATGGCGTTCCCCTCGTGGTTGCGAGTGCCCATCCAGGCACCATCGCGGCGATCGATCAACCACTTGGCCGGCCATCGTGTTTCCGGACCAATTCAGGACTATAGTTATGGCCGTGTGTTCGGTTGCGGTGACGGAGCTGAAAGGCAACGCATGAAACTCATCCGTCTGATCGGTCTGGCATTGACCGCGCTATCCGGCTGCACCAGCCAGCAGCCGACACAGGGCGCATGCGTGGTGGCCCATGAGTCGGGCTTCGTGGGTGCCGAGCATGGACAAGTGCAGATCACGGTCGGACAAAATGGCAGTCCCTGCGTGACCGCCGCCAGTATCGGTCGTGGCTCCATGGGCCAAGGCGAGATCGCGACGCCGCCGGCTCACGGTTCCGCGGCAGTCAACACCACCGCGGAAGCAACACTGATCTCGTACACGCCGGCCCGCGGGTATGTGGGCGCGGATCAGTTCGAGGTGGCCTTCGGTCCGGATTTCACCATGACGGTGCTCGTTCAGGTCGTGCCCGTCGCGCCCAAGTGAACAGCCCGGGGGAACGGACGCCCGTTTTCACACCGGCGAATTATCCCGTCGCTTGCCGAACGCTCCACCGATCAGATAGCCGAGCTGATAGGCCAAAGCCTGGTCATCGCCACCTTGCATCGTGCATTGAACCGACGCGACCCAATCGAGCGTGTTGTCGCGCGTGTTGCGCGCTTCCGCCCGCAGCACCAAGAGTGCCGATTGCACCGCCTGCTGTGGCGAGAATGCGCCGTAGCGGGGGAAGTCCGGCAGAGCCAGGGTCTGGCCTCCCTCGAGCGCCGCCGCCCCTCCGCCCGACCAATTTGACCAGCCGGTTGCAGCCCCGCCTCCCTGGTTCAGCCCACCGCCGCCCGCGCCGCCGCCGCCCTGTCCGATCACGTCGTAACTCAGGCTGAGCCTGACGGTCGGCGCGCCGGACACAAGCTGGCCCGCCTCGCGCATGCCGTTGGTGAAAGACTGGCCGAGGGCTGCGTTGACGTCCGAACTGTCGTGCAGATCGAGCGCCACCACGGCTGGCATCGTAATCGGATGCAGCAACGCGGCCGAGTATTTGCCGATGCAGCTGTCCAACGCGCTCGCCGGGCTGATACCAATTGTAACAAACGCGGTCACGACACCCGCACCCCTGAAGAAACGCCGCAACATCGCAGGCTCCCATTCGGCAAGATCAAACTTCGGCACGGCGAGCCGCAGGGTTCTCCGCCACGGCCATTCTTGATCGTCACGTGCGCACTTGTCTATTCCGATTCGGCAATTCATGGTAACGGCTGGCCATGAGCGATTCCATCGGATTCGCTAGATCGGCGCTGCCGGTGGATGGAACGGAGCCGAATGAGAACCGGAGTTTACCTGGATCAATGCGCGCCAGGGTCCAACGGCTGTCAGATCGGATGCCGCGTACCCAGGGTCAGCGGGCGAGCGCGAAGCCGAGGAGCTCAAATGCGATGAACCCCGAAGCAATTGGCAACGCCTTGGTATGCGGACTATCCACGTGAGTTCCAAGCGTGATCCGACTCTACGGCGGTCTGGGCCTTGGAACATTGCCGATCATGGGTAATTCGCGAATCATTGCCCCTGTCGGTCGCCGCGCGGCCGCGACACATTGGCGGGCGCTGGCCGTGGCGCTGATGATACCGTTCGCGGGCTGTACCGTTGGCCCGGACTTCATCAGGCCTGATGCTCCGGTCGCCGATCAATGGCTCGAATCGGGCGGCCCGTCCGTTCAGACCGATCATCAGGAATACGAGGACTGGTGGGCAGTATACCACGATCCGACACTCAATCGACTGATCGATACTGCCTATAAGCAGAACCTGACCCTGATGGCGGCCGGCACCCGGGTACTCGAGGCGCGTGCGACGCTTGGCGTCGCCATCGGCGAGCTCTA
>DATMND010000231.1:0-27551 GCA_035569235.1 Acetobacteraceae bacterium
GGGCGCCCTTCCGCAGCAGGATCGTCCAGATCTTGAAATCGCCCGATGACTTCGCTCCGACGGCGATCTTAGGCTCGATCTCCGCGCCGTCCGGAGTGAAGCGGAACAGGCCATCATAAACGACGCGGACATAGTTGTTGGCGTCCGCCGGACCAAGGAATGCACGTCGCCAGACGCCGCCGTAGTCGCCGACCTTCTCGACGACGGGCACCACAAGCGGCTGCTCGGGCAGACGCTGTTCAACCGGTGGCAGCTTGCCGGCCTTCACCTGCTCGGCCAGCGCGGGAGCTTCCTGAAACTTGCCGGATTGCGCATCGGCAAGCGCAGGTCGTGCAATGATCGCGACCAAACAGACAGCCAGCGTCGCCGCGATTGCTGTGATGCGCCTCATGGCCAATTCCCCCAGTGCGCGGCGCGTTTCTTACCGATGCCCCGCCAGAACGGATGTTCGGCCAGCCGGTTGGCGGCGTCAATCAGCGCACTATCCGCGGCCGCCGCCCGCCTGCACCTTCGCCCAGGTGTCGCGCAGACCGACCGTGCGGTTGAACACCAGCCGGCCTGGCGCGGAGTCGGGATCGGCACAGAAGTATCCCTGTCGCTCGAACTGCACCGGCTCTCCGACCGCGGCCGCAGCCAGCGCTGGTTCCACCAGGCACCCGCGCAGAACCTCCAGCGACTCCGGGTTCAGATCGGCCATGATGTCGCCATCGGCACCCGGGTCGGGACGTGCGAACAGATGATTGTAAAGCCGCACCTCTGCCCGCACCGCGTCCGTCGCCGCCACCCAGTGCAGCGTCGCCTGCACCTTGCGCCCGTCGGGCGGCGCGTTGCCGCCGCGCGTCGCCGGATCATACGTGCAGCGCAGCTCCACCAGGTCGCCGGCGGCATTCTTCACCACTTCGCGGCATGTCACGAAGTAACCGTAGCGCAGACGGACCTCGCGGTCGGGCGACAGTCGGAAGAACTTCTTCGGCGGGTTCTCCATGAAGTCGTCGCGCTCGATATAGAGCTCGCGTCCAAATGTGATCGGACGAACGCCGGCCGAGGAATCCTCGGGGTTGTTGATCGCGTCCAGGGTTTCAGTGCGGCCCTCTGGATAGTTCTCGATCAGCAGTTTCAACGGCCGCAGCACCGCCATCCGTCGCGGTGCCGTCCGGTTCAGCAGTTCGCGGATCGAGAAGTCGAACGACGCAACGTCGGAAACGCTGTTCGACTTGGTGATGCCGCCGCGACGCACAAAGTCGCGCAACGCCGCCGCCGGCACGCCGCGCCGACGCAGTCCCGCCAGCGTCGGCATACGCGGATCGTCCCATCCCGCGACGTGGCCCTCGCTGACAAGCTTGGTCAGCAGGCGTTTGGAAAGCACGGTGTAGGTGACGTTGAGGCGGGCAAACTCGTACTGGCGTGGCCGGGCGGGCACCGGCAGGTTGTCCAGCAGCCAGTCATACAGCGGCCGGTGATCTTCGAACTCCAGCGTGCACAACGAGTGCGTAATCCCCTCGATCGCATCCGACTGGCCGTGCGCGAAGTCGTAGGTCGGATAGATGCACCACGCGGTGCCGGTGCGTGGATGCTCGGCGTGCAGGATGCGGTAGAGTACCGGATCGCGCAGGTTCATGTTCGGCGACGCCATGTCGATCTTCGCACGCAGCACGCGCGCGCCGTTGGGGAATTCGCCGGCACGCATGCGCCGGAACAGGTCGATATTCTCCTCGATGGTCCGGTAGCGATCGGGGCTGTTCTGCCCGGGCTCGGTCAGCGTGCCCCGCTTGGAGCGCATTTCGGCCGGCGGCGTATCGTCCACATATGCCTTGCCCTCGCGAACCAGATGCTCCGCCCATTCGTAAAGCTGCTCGAAGTAATCCGATGCGTGATAGAGATGTTCGCCCCAATCAAATCCCAGCCACCGCACGTCGCGCTGGATCGCATCGAGGAACTCCTGTTCCTCCCTGGTCGGATTGGTGTCGTCGAAGCGCAGATTGCAACGGCCGCCGAACTCCAGAGCGACCCCGAAATTCAGGCAGATGGACTTGGCGTGGCCGATATGCAGGTAGCCGTTCGGCTCCGGCGGGAACCGGGTGACCACCTCGGTCACGCGCCCGGCCGCGACGTCGCCCTGGATCACCTCGCGAATGAAGTCGCGGCCGGTATCCGTCGGGTTTGCCGTTTCAGTTGCCGCCATATTGCCCGCTCCTGACAGGACGATCGCCTGGTGGTCGGGCCAATCTACACCGCCGCGGGGGTTTCACGAACCATCGGGACGGTCGGAGACAATCGGACAGGCGTCACGCCTCGAGCCGACGGCGTATCTCCTGTGTCAGTTCTGCCAGATCGAGCGGCTTGACGAATGCCTTGCCCGGCAGTTCCGCGACTGCCTCGAGCACGTGCGGATGACCGGTCATGAAGAGGATTTCAACGTCCTGAACGTAGCGTCGCGCCATCAGGGCAAGGGAAACGCCATGCGGCATCCCCTCGGGCATCACGATATCGGTCAGCAACAGATCAATCTTCCGGCCGGTATCGAGGACCCCAAGCGCCACCATGGAATCATTGACGTGGATGACCTCGAAGTCCTCCTCGCTGAGATAGTCCTTGATCACGCCGCCCAGCGCCAGATCGTCGTCCACCAGCAGAATGGTGCGCCGTTCGCGTCGCGCTGTAGCCGAATTGCTCACCCGGTCCCCCCTGGTCGCACTGAGCCAGACACCTAATGATCGATGATCTGCGCCGCGACCCAATAGCTTTCGTACATCGCAACACTTTTGGCCCAAATGCGGTGGCCGTCCACCAGTTTCGCAGTGGGTCCTTTCGGTCTACGCCGCAATGTGTGCTCCGTCAGCGGGCCGTCCATTGGACCCCAGATAAGCCTCTTGACCCACTTACCTGGAATGAGTAGTACGCGCAGTTACCATGAATGAGTAAATGACTGTCTGTCGAGGGTCAAGGCCATGTCGGAAAAGACCGCCAAAGGCAACGCTCTATCGAGGGGGGAGCGCCTGCAGATCATGCTGGACGCCAATGAGCTGACTGCCATCGACGATTTCCGGTTTGCGCAACGCATGCCAAGCCGGGCGGCGGCAGTACGAGAATTGATGCGACGGGGGCTGAACGTGGAAGGCTACGCCATCCGATCGGGAGCGGCGAACTCACGATCATTTGGCGTGATCGAGAGCCCTCAAGGGGAAGCACACGGTCGCTGAGGTCGCCGTCAGGCCACGCCGGAGATCGCCGTGTCGGGAAATTCCTCCCGCGCCCGCGGATAGACCTCGCGCGCGAAGGTACGGATGCCGACCACGGTCTCGTCGTGTTCCAGGAACCCCGCCTGGCCCATGATCAGCAGGTGCCCGAAGCCACCGACGTGATCGTAGAGCTTCTTCATCTGCTGGTGGACCTGATCGGGTGTGCCCGCGAACATGATCCCGGCATCAATCGCGCCTTCGACCGTTGCAGCCCTACGGAAGGCGCTGAGTGGGTGTTCGGCGCCCCGCAGCATCGCCACGTTGGCCTGCACCGGCACATAGCCCGGCGGATTGGCGAAGTGCGGCGGCACCTTGTTGGACGTGATGTACCAGAGCAGCTTCTCCGCCCCCGCGCGGGCGTCGGCTTCGTTCGGCGCGGCATAGACCAGCGCCGCATAGGCCAGCCGGTCCACCGGAACGTCGCTGCCACGTCCCGCCTCGCGCCAGCCGCGGCGATACGCGTCGAACACCGCGCGCGTGCCGTCGAAGCCGGTAAGGAACGTAGCCTGCACATAGCCGTGCGCGCCGACCCGTGCCGCGCCGCTCGGGCTGGTCGTGCTGATCCAGATCGGCGGGTGCGGCTGCTGATACGGCCGCGGCCAGATGTTGACAGCGCGGTAGTGGAAGAACCGCCCTTCATGGCTGAACGGTCCGTCGTGATTGGTCCACGCCTTGACGATGAGGTCCAAAGCCTCCCACTGGCGTTCGTTCATCCGCACCGGGTTGCTGTTGGCGGGCAGCACCTCGTAAGGCACGCCGCGCACGAACCCCGCCTCCAGCCGCCCGCGCGACAGGATGTCCACCATCGCCATCTCCTCGGCGACCCGCACCGGCTGGCGGCGGTTGGAGATCGGATTGCCGAGGATCAAAAGACGCGCCTTCTTGGTCAGGCGCGCGAGGGCGGCGAGCACCAGCGGTGCAGCCGGATCGACGCATGTCGCTGTCTGATGGTGTTCGTTGAGCATGATCTCCATGCCCTCGTCTTCCGCGATCAGCCACTCGTCGAGGAACCGGTCATACAGCGCCGCACCCTTCTCCGGGTCGTAGATGCGGTTCGGCAGGCTGACGCGGATCGACTCGTATTCGTCAGCGGGCGGCAGGTAGGGATAGGCGTTCTCGCTGAAATGCCAGGCCTTCATGACACTGCTCCCGCATCAAGAAATGCCAACACCATCGCGGCGAATGCCTCCGGCTGTTCCAAATGCGGCGCATGGCCTGCCTCGGCGATCGTGTCGGTGCGCGCGTTTGGCAACAGGCGGGAATAGGCGGCTAGATACTCCGCCGAAACCAAACCGTCGCTCTCGCCGCGCAGAAACAGGGTCGGTGCAGTGACGCGATGCAGCCGATGGGGAAGCTTGGGATTGTGCATGTAAGGCTCCCAGGACAGCAGCGCGAGCGTCTCGCGATTGCGCGCGGCGATCCCAAGCTGTTCGTCGGTGAGGCGGGACGGATCGGTTCGCATGCGCTCCGGATCGTGGAACAGCAGCCGCTCCAAGGTGCTTTGCGGCAGTGCGAAAATGTCGGGAATGTCGAGCCGATCGACCGGCCCGGTCTTGACGCCGACCGGACCCACGAGCACCAGGCGCCGAACGGTCTTCGGCGCCATGCTGGCGAGTTCGGCTGCGATCCAGCCGCCGATCGAACAGCCGATCACATCGACCTGATCCAGACCAAGCCGATCCAGCAATTCGAGATGGATGTGGGCGATGTCCGCCACCGCATCGATCCAGTCAGGCAGGCTGGACGCGCCGAACCCCGGATGCGACGGCGCGATCAGACGATGCCGCGCCGACAGTGGAGCGACGAAGGGATGCTCGGGCACAAAGCCGGACGCTCCGTGCAGGAACACGATCGGACGGCCTTCACCAAATTCGAACAGCTCGAGCTCGACGCCGGCGATCGCAATGACGTGACGCTGCAAGGGACGTCCTCCTGGCTTTGGCAGACAGGCTAGTCCCAACGGCCGGACAGCGCCATCGAGGTGCCCGCGCGCGGGCTGGTGGGCTGTGTTAAAATACGGGAAATCAGGGAGGGGCGGTGATGTCGTTGCACGTATTCCGTTTGCGTCCGGCGCTGTCATGGACGCTGCTGGTATTGGCGTTCGTCCTCCCCGCAACCGTATCGGCAGTCGAGCAGCGGGCGCCGTCAGGTCAGGCCGTGATGGCTTGGCACGTCACCATTGCACCGAGCTGGTTCGATCCGTCCACCGCGCCGCCGCAGATCACGCCGTTCGGCATGCTGTACGCGATCCACGACGCCCTGGTGCGCCCCTATCCGGGCCAGAAGATGGGGCCAAGCCTCGCCGAGTCATGGACCGAAAGTGAAGACGGCCTCGTCTACGAATTCAGGCTGCGCGCGAACCTGAAATTCCATAACGGTGATCCGCTGACGACCGAGGATGTGAAGTTCAGTTTCGACCGCTACCACGGCGCCGCGGCAAAGACTCTGCACGAGCACGTCACGCAGGTGGAGATCGTCGATCCCCGCGTCGTGCGGTTCCATCTTGCTGCGCCGTGGCCGGATTTCATGACGTTCTTCGGCACCACGGCCAGCGCCGCCGGCATCGTCCTGCCGAAGAAGTATCTGGCCGATGTCGGCGACGACGGCTTCAAACGGCACCCGATCGGTGCCGGCCCATACAAATTTGTCAGCAGCAGGCCAGGCATCGAGGTGGTGTTGGAAGCAGTTCCCGACTACTGGCGACGCGTGCCGAACGTGAAGACGTTGATCATGCGTAGTGTTCCCGAGGCAACCACGCGCGCGCTGATGGTGCAGACCGGCGAGGCCGACATCGGCTATGCGCTCGACGGACCCGACGCCGAAGGTCTGCAAAAGGTGCCGGGCGTGAGGATTGTGGCGTCGAAGCACGCCTCGATCTTCTGGATCGAGTTCGCCAGGCAGTGGGACCAGAATTCGCCGTGGCACGACGTGCGCCTGCGCCAGGCGGTAAACTACGCGCTCGATCGCAAGGGCATCAATCTTGCCGCGTGCCTCGGTTTTTGCCCGCCGGCCGGCGTGATCGTGCCGCGGGTCATGGAATTCGCATTGCAGGTCGAGCCGCCACCCTATGATCCGGAGAAGGCGAAGAAGCTGCTGGCCGAGGCGGGCTATCCCGAGGGCATCGACGCCGGCGATTTCGCCGCGATCCCAGGCTTTCCCACCGTGGCAGATGCGGTGGTCAACGATCTGAACGCAGTCGGCATCCGCGTCCGGCTGCGGCAGATGGAGCGCGCGACGTTCTACGCGAAATGGCTGGAGAAGAAGCTGCCGGCCCTCTACATGGTCGCCTCAGGGAACTCGGGCAACGCCGCGAGCCGGGTAGAGTCGTTCATCTGGTCCAAGGGCAGCTACGCCAATGGCGGCTATCCCGACATTGACGAACTGTTCCTGCGGCAATCCGCTGAGCGGGACCCTGCGAAGCGCGAGACGCTGCTGGACACCATTCAGCAGCTCACGATCGACCGCGTGATGTTCGCGCCGATCATGGACCTGCGGGCCCTGATGGGCGTTGGCCCGCGGGTGACGAAGGACACCATCACGGATGTCTGGATGAGCCCGTTCCCCTCCTACGAGGATATGGAGATCAGGGGTTAGAATGCACTGCTGATGGTCGAGACGCGGCTCCGGCGCCGCGCCCGCTGGACAATGTGCCGCTTCCCGCCTTGGATGCCGGACTGCCGGAGAGGAACGCCGATGCTCAGCGCCGAAGACTGCGATCTGCCCTGTCAATTTGGATTGGCCATCGCACCGGTCGGCGAGGTGCCGCAATGAGCAGGCTCGCACTCTCCGTCGTGGTCGGCGATTACGATCGGGTGCGTCCGCTGGTGGACAGTTCGGTCCAGATCGACGGCGTCGATCCGGTGTTCATGTTGCTGGAACCGGAGGAGATCTTCTTCCGCGCCTTCCGCCACGCCGACTTCGATATTTGCGAACTGTCGATGAGCAGCTTCACGGTGAAGACGGCGAACGGCGACTGTCCCTATGTCGGCGTGCCGGTGTTCCCGTCGCGCGCGTTCCGCCACAACTCGATCTATATACGCACCGATCGCGGCATCGCACGACCCGAAGACCTGAAGGGCAGGCGCATCGGCGTGCCGGAATATCAGGTCACCGCCAATGTCTGGACGCGCGCGGTGCTGGAGGATGAATACGGCGTGAAGCCGTCGGATGTCACCTGGGTGCGCGGCGGCTACGAACAGGCGGGACGCATCGAGAAGATCGCTGTGAACCTGCCGCGCGACGTGCGTGTGGAGGATGCGCCGGCGGACGCAACGATCTCCGGCATGTTGGCAAATGGCGAGATTGACGCGGTGATCGGCCCGCGCGCGCCGTCCTGCTTTATCAACGGCCACAAACATGTCGGCTGGCTCTTTCCCGACCCGGCAGCAGCGGCCTCCGCGTGGTTCCGCAAAACCGGAATTTTCCCCATTATGCATATCCTCGGCATTCGGCGCACGCTGGCGGAGCAGCATCCCTGGTTGCCGAGCGCGGCAATGAAGGCGTTCGAGCAGTCGAAGGCGCGTGCGCTGGCGAAGCTCGGCGACGTTGCGGCTTCCAAGGTGACGCTGCCGTTCATCGACGAACAGTTGCACGCCGCGCGCCGGCTGATGGGCGAGGACTTTTGGTCCTACGGGATGGAGACGAACCGCCACGTGCTGGAAGTCTTCCTGCGGCGCCATCACGCCGAGGGGCTGTCGTCGCGGCTGCTGTCGCCGGAGGAGCTGTTCCATCCGTCCACGCACGAGACGCATCGCGTCTGACACCGCGTGGGCGTCGCCACCCTTTCAGTGGAGCATGTCACCAAACGCTTCGGCAATGGTGAAGCAGCTGTCACAGCGGTCGAGGATTTTTCATTCGACGTGGCGGAGGGCGAATTCGTTACGCTGATCGGTCCGTCGGGCTGCGGCAAGACGACCCTGTTTCACATCATCGGTGGACTGACCGACGACTATCAGGGGCGCGTCGCCGTGGCAGGCGAGACGATAACCGGCCCGCATCCCGCTATCGGCATGGTGTTTCAGGAGGAAAGCACATTTCCCTGGCGCAGCGTGATCGACAATGTTGCCTTCCCACTCGAACTGCGTGGCATGGCGCGCGCCGATCGTATGGAGCGCGCTCGCCGATATGTGGCGATGGTCGGGCTGCAGGGGTTCGAACGGCGGCGTCCGGCGGAGCTGTCAGGCGGCATGCGCCAACGCGTGTCCATAGCTCGGACACTGGCAGCACAGCCAAAGATTCTGCTGATGGACGAACCGTTTGCCTCGGTGGACGAACAAACGCGTCTGCTGCTCGGCGCGAAGGTGACCGAGATCCAGCAGGAGCTGCGCCAGACGACGCTGCTGATCACACACAGCCTGACCGAAGCGGTGCAGCTTTCCGATCGCATCATGGTCATGACGTTTCGCCCCGGCCGCGTGCGGCGCATCGTCGAGGTGCGGCTGCCGCGCCCGCGAACCGAAGCGGTGCTGACCAGCCCCGAATTTGGCACCTATGTCGCCGAGTTGTGGGCCGATCTGCGCGAGGAGGCGACGCTTGGTCTGGAAGCCGCCCAGCACATGGCGGGATGAAATGAAGCTGGTGGCACCTGTGGTCGGATTGGCCACGCTGATTGCAGTCGGCATAGCGCTGCAGGGACTGATCGCGGCCGATGTCATCAGCCGTTATGTCGTGCCGCCGCCATCCGACGTGCTCGCCGCATTCGGGCGCATTATTGTCGAGGAACATGTGCCGGCGCGTTTTTTGCTCACCAGCATCGAGACATTTGCCGCCGGTTTGTTGATCCTCCTGATCGGCCTACCGCTCGCCTTCTGGCTGTATCAATCGCGGCCGATGCGGCGCGCCTTCGAGCCATGGGTCGCGGCGTGGGCCGCTGCGCCGCTGGTATTGGCCTATCCGTTGTTTCTGGTGCTGTTCGGGCGATCCTCCGTAACCATAGTGATCCTCGGTTTTGCCGCCGGCTGCGCTCCGATGATTCTTAAGACGGTGGAAGGCCTGGCGGCCACGCGTTCCGTGCTGATCGACGTGGGACGTTCGCTGCGATTGACGCAAGGCCAGATGTTCCGAAAGATCCTGTTCCCGGCTGCAATGCCGACAATCTTCACCGGGCTTCGGCTTGGCCTCACCTTCAGCCTGATCAACATCGTCGGCGTGGAGTTCCTGATAAACCTGGGCGGACTTGGGCAGCTCATCAACGAATTGGCGGAACGCTACGACCTGCCGGGCACCTACGCGGCCATCTGGTTCGTTGTGTTGGCCAGCATGCTGTTCTTCGTCTGCATGGAGCAAATCGAGCGATGGCTGCTGCGCGTGCACGGCTGATCGCCGCGCTCGCCATATTGGCGACCTGGCAGGCGCTGGCATCATCGGGGCTGCTGTTCCGCGACGTGGTGCCGTCGCTATGGCGCATCGCCGCCGCGCTTGTGCTCACGCTGAGCAGTTTGGATTTCTACACCAATCTCGGCGTCACGGCGGAGGAGTTTCTTGTCGCCGTATCATTGGGTGGCATCGCCGGTGCCTGCGCGGGTCTGGCGCTGGGCGCCAATCGCTTCCTGGCTGCCGCGTATGAACGATGGGTGCATTATCTTGCGCCGGTGCCGAAGATCATATTGTTCCCTGCCCTGCTGCTGGCATTCGGCGCCGGCGCCGGCTCGAAGATCGCCATGGGCACGATCTCCTGCTTCTTCCCGGTGGCAATCAGTGTCGCGAGCGGCGTTCGCGATATTCGACCGGTTCTGCTGCATGTCGGCCAAAGCTTCGGTGCGAGCGCCTGGCAGATGGCGACGAAGATCTACCTGCCGGCGGTACGTGAGCCATTGCTGAACGGGCTCCACCTCGGCTTTGGTGTCGCTGCGATTGGCGTGCTGCTTGCCGAGACCAAGCTATCGAAGGCCGGTATTGGTTTCCTGGTGATGGACGCCTATCGCCGGTTCGACATGCCGGGCATGTATGCGCTGCTGATCCTGGTGGTAATGCTGGTGGCCGCGGTGAACGCCGCGGTGGCCGGATTGAACAGACGCCAGAGACAAGCCCGGGCATGACGTCAAACGGAGGGACGAATGCGTCGACGCACCCTGCTCGCGGCAGCGCTTCCCGCGGTTCTGACACTGTCCGGCCGCGCCCGCGCCGCCGATGGACTGAAGCTGGCAGTGGGGCAGAAGGGCAACTGGGACACCTCGGTCGCCGAGTTGGGACAGCGCGCGGGCATCTTCCGCAAGCACGACATCGAATTGGATATTCTCTACACCCAGGGCAGCGGCGAGACCCTTCAGGCAGTGCTGGCACGCAGTGCGCAAATCGGCGTCGGTGGCGGCACGCTCGGTGCAATCGGTGCCTTCGCGAAGGGTGCGCCAATCCGCATCATCGCGTCCGAGGCAACCGGTGCGGGCGATCTCTTTTGGTACGTGCGTGCCGATTCGCCGCTGAAATCGATCAAGGACACCAACGGCAAGACCGTGGCGTTTTCGACCCAGGGTTCGTCCACAAACAGTGTCGTGCTGGGCTTCGTCGATACGTTCGGCATCAAGCCGGAACTGGTCTCGACCGGCGGCATTCCCGGCACCTACACGCAGGTGATGTCGGGCCAGATCGATGTCGGCTGGTCGGCCGCGCCCTACCTGCTGGATGCCGCGGAGGAGGGCAAGATACGGATCATCGCCAGTGGCAATGACGTGCCGCCGATGCGCGAGCAGACCGTGCGGGTGAACGTCGCGCATGCCGCCGTTCTGGACAGCCGCAGACCTGTCCTTCAGCGGTTCACTGCTGGGTACCGCGAAACGGCCCAGTGGATGTACCAGAGCCCAGATGCGGCGAAGGCCTACGCCGAATTTGCCGGCGTCCCCGAGCGGTTCGTCAAGCGGTTGCGCGAGGAGTACTTCCCGAATGGCGTGATCTGGTCGGACAGGATCACCGGTATCGATTCGCTGATGGCTGATGCCGTGCGCTTCAAGTTCATTCAGACACCGCTGTCCAAGGAACAGATCGCGCAGCTGATCCAGATTCCCTGAAAAGGCGCGGTAGCCTAATGCGCATCTGGCGGCCGACTCAATTCCTCGAGCAGCGGCCGAAGCGCATCCAGTTCTGCACCGAAGCCGCCCCAATCCCCGACCTTCAAACGTTCGATCGCCCGATCGTAATGTGCAAGTGCCTCATGGGCTCGTTCGTCCGAAGCGCCAGTGGGCGCGACCCCGGTGCGTACTGGCAGAGCCGCGGCCGGGGCCGACTCCTTGAACAGCGCGGCCAGCGCCGCCGGAAGGGTCTCCTCCATCACCACACGGTCGCCGTATGCCGCGATCACCCGCTTGAGTTCCGGCAACTGGCCTGACTCCGCCCGCAGATACAGCGGCGACACATACAGAATCGAATTCTCGATCGGCACAACCAGAAGGTTCCCGCGAATTACCCGTGATCCCATCTGGTTCCACAGCGAGATCTGCTGCGAGATCTCGGTATTCTGATTGATGCGCGCCTCGATCTGGAATGGTCCATAGACGAGATTTTTCTTGGGAAACTCGTAGACAATGAGCTTGCCGTAGTCGGGCAGATCGCAGCGCGCGGCAAGCCAGGCGATCATGTTCTCCCGCTGGCTCGGCGCCATCGGCAACATGAGGAAAAACTCGGCGCGCGATTCACCTGGCAGGCGCATCATGATGTAGTACGGTGCCATCCTCGTGCCGCTGGTCGCGTTGGCGCCATTGGGGCTGGTCGGCTCACGTGGAAACTGCCAGAGATCCTCACGATTGTAGAAGACTTCAGGCGCGTCCATGTGATACGCGCGATACTGCTGCGCCTGGATGGCGAACAGATCCTCGGGGTAGCGGATGTGCCTTTGCAGATCCGGCGGCATCGCATCGAACGGCTTGAACAGCGCGGGAAAGATGCGGCGGTAGGTCGCAATGATCGGATCGGCGGCATCCATGATATAGAACGAGACCGTCCCGTTATAGGCATCGATGACCACCTTGACCGAATTGCGAATGTAATTGGTGTCCCGGTCGGGTTGCGGCTGGGCGTAGGGGAACCAGGCGCTCGTGGTGTAAGCGTCCTGTATCCAATAGAGCCGCCCATCGCTGATCACCACATAGGGATCGCGATCCAGTTGCAGGAACGGCGCAATCGTCTGCACGCGATCCTGGATGTTGCGATGGAGCATGATCCTACTCGCATCGGTGATATAGCGGCTGAGCAGGATGTTCACGTCGTCGAAATACCAGGCGAACAACGTTCTCCACGCGGTCCCGCCGATCGCGATACCGTCCGCACCATCGTAATTTGCGTAAACGTTGTCCTTGCCCTTGGGGTAGTCGAACTCCGGTGTGCTGCCCTTGACGATCACGTAACCGCCGGGGCCCTCTCCGAAATAGATGCGTGGCTCGGTGATGTCGGGACCACCGGAGGCAACTGGCGGAATGTCCTTCAGGTAAAATATCGGTAGGCCCTCGGCCGATTTCTGGGTAACCGGCGACATGACAACACCGTTGCCGTGGGTGAACAGCAGATGCAGGTTGACCCAGGTCTGGGCGTTGGCTGATAGAAGTGACGGCGCAAGCTCGCGCGCCGCCAACGTGACCTGTTGGTAGGAGTCGTCGATCTGGTAGCGATCGACGTCGACATCGAGGAACCTGTAATAAGTGCGTATCTCCTGCAACTGCGCATAGGTGTCCATGAGCGGCTGCCAATCCCACAGACGGATGTTCTCGATTGTCCCGCGGTTGTCCTGCAGCGATTGGAAGCTCAATCCCTGTTCCGCGGGGAATGGTTTCACCATGATCTCCCGCAGGTTGTATGCTTCCCGCGTGAGGGCGATGTTCCGCTGGATGTACGGCGCCTCCAACTGCAGCTCACTAGGCTTGACGAAGAAGCGTTGAAACAGCCCTGGGAAAATCTCGGAGACAAAGAACGAACCGCCGAACACCAACGCCGCCGACGCGATGGCAAGCCGATACGTGCGCAGACGCACATTTATCCATGCAACGATGGCAGCGGTGGTTGCAAGGCCGATGAGCAGCCAGAGAATCGGCAGCTCCACATGGATGTCGGTATAGCCTGCACCGACCACGATGCCGTTGTCGTTGTAAAGCAGCAGGTAGCGGTCCAGCGCGTAGGACCACGCTTTCACCGCGAAATACAGCCCCAGCAGGGCGGAGCCATGGGCGATGGCGGCGGGCGACATGCGCCAGGGCCAGCGCTCCGGATTGATGTCGCCGTGTACCAGGTATACCGCGCCGGCCATGAGACTGCTGAAAAGCAGGATCAACAGCATCCAGTTTTTGAGTGCCACGTAGACCGGCAGCGAAAACAGGTAGAAGCTAATGTCCTTGCCGAACTGCGGATCGTTCTGGCCGTACGGCACCTGATATATGAACCGGAGTATCAGATCCCATTTGCCGATTTCGCCCAGCGCGATGAACAGTGCGAGGACGACGGCGACAGTGATGATGAGCAGACGCCATGGCCACAGCGGAGACGCAATTCCAGACAATCCGAGTTGCGTCGCAGGCAATGTCTGCACAGTGCCGGGTCCGGAATTGAGCGCTGTCGGAAGCCGAAGTTGTAGCCGCCACGCAAATCGTAGCGCCAGCGCTCCATTCACCCCGAGAAGCAAGGCCGAAATCGCGAAGACTGCTGTGAACAGGACGGCCTTCCAGGTGAAAATCGTCCAGAAAACACCGACGTACCCGATCGTCGAGAACCATGCCCAATCGACCACGACGCTGCTGGCGCGCCCCAGTACGATGAGGGAGGCCACGATGACGGCGACTGTGCCGACGATGCGTCTCCAGGGCATGTTCCCTCCCCCGTCGCACGTACTTCGCGAGAGACTGACACCCAATAACGGCTTGGCAAGTGTTCGGGACTCAGTTCGTCTCGCGCCATCCCATCCGCGCCAGCCTCGGCAGCACTTCGGCGCAAAAGAACGGCAGCTCATCGGTGTAGTTCACCAGCGAGATCGCGATGCCCTTCGCTCCCGCCGTCGCAAGCCGCGCCAACTCATTTGCGACCAAATCCGGATCGCCGACGATCGGCACGCCGCCCATCCCGTTTGCCTGATGATAGCGACGCTCGTCAAAATCATCCGGATGCGCCTCGCGGGTCACGCCCCGCATCGCCATGATACGATCGACCGCCGCCCAATCGGCGTTGTCGATGACGCAATGCCGGTAGTAAGCATCGGCCTCCCGTTGCGTCGGGCGGCAGGTGACGACGCCGACGGTATATACGTCAATCTCGCGCCCGCCCTCGCGTGCCAGCGCCTTCACCTTTGCCACGTGTGCTGCGAATTCCTCCAGCTTCCCCTTCGGCGTCATCGAGAACAGAGCGTCGCAATTGCGGATCGCAAACGCCTGGCCAGCCGCCGAGGCGCCGGCATTCATCACGATCGGACGCCCGGCACCAAACGGCTTCGGCTTGGCGCGCGCCTGCTTCAGCTTGATGTAGCTTCCGTCAAAGTCGAAATCCTCCGCGTCGGACCACGCCAGCTTGATCGCATCCAGCCATTCCTGTGCGTACTCATAGCGTGCAGCGTGTTCGCGCATCGTAACACCGAACATGTCGAACTCGTCCTCGTTCCAGCCACACACCACGTTCAGCCCGAACCGCCCCTCGCCGATGTGGTCCGCGGTGACGAACTGCTTAGCCGCGATCACCGGATGGATCAGCGGCGCATGCACGGTGCCGAACACCGTCAAACGTCGCGTCGCTCCCAGCAGCCCGGCGGCCCAGGTGACGGTTTCCAACGTCTCGCCCTGGTAGTCGGTATCGCCCCCGTAGCCCTTCCATCGACCAACCGGCAACATGAACTCGATGCCGGCATCGTCCGCCATGCGCGCCAGGCGCAGACAATCGGGCCAGCTTCCGCTCCAGCGCTCCGGGACCTTGGTCACCGCCCGTCCAGACGAGCAGTTTGCCCCGAACAGGCCGAGCTTCAGCTTGTTGCCGCTATAATACGCGAGGCGTTCCCGCATGCTCATCGGAATTCCGACGCCACCTGCTCCATGAAGCGCGCCATCTCATCCTTCACCTGAACGTGCGGCTTCAACCCGACGTTGAAGTACAGGATCACCTCGTCAAAGCCCGCCGCCTCCACCTTCTTCAGCACGCCGGTGATGTGGGCGGACGAACCCAGCAGAACCGAATTCTCGGTCAGATCCTCCGGCCGCACGTTGCGCAGCCGTTCGACCATGGCGATGAAATAGCGGTAGCTCGGCGGCGCCGTCGCGGGATCACCGGGGAAGGCAGGGATGACGCACTCCTTGTAGTAGCGCATCTGCCGTGCGCGCGCCGCCTGTTCCTGCGCGTCGTCGTCGGCGAAGTGCGTGAAATAGCTGCACATCAAACGCCCCGGTCGCGTGCCATGCTTTGCGCATGTCTCCAGGTAAAGTTCCCGCACCTCGGCAAGCCCGCCAAACGTCATCGCCGCGGCAAACGGCGCCACGATCAGTCCGCAACCCAATCGAGCGGCCAATTCGATCGAGGGCCTGGAGAACGACGCCACATAGGCCGGGATCGGCCGCTGCACCGGCCGCGGCGTGATCGCGACGTTCTCAAACGCATAGTGCCGGCCGCGATGCGACATCGGAGTATCCTCCGACCACAGCCGCCGGACCACCTCCATGCCTTCCTCGAAGATCGACTGGTTGTCGTCGAACGACACGCCGAACGGGGCGTATTCGCGGCGGTCATATCCGCGGCCCGCTGCAAAATCGACGCGCCCGCCGCTGAGCAGATCGAGGCTCGCCCATTGTTCAGCGACGCGGATCGGATGATGCAGCGGCAGCACAGTCACCGCCGGCGCCAGCCGGATGTGTTGCGTGCGCGCGGCGATATACGCGAGTGCGAGATCAGGACACGATAACACACCGAGCGTGCTGAAATGATGCTCGCCGATCCAGGCCGAATGCATCCCCAACGTCTCGGCGTACAGCGCCTCGTCGATAATATCCGCGACAAACTGGTTGGGTGGGCGGGCGTTATCGGTATAGTGGTTGTCGCTCAACGTGAAGTAGCCGAATTTCATGTCATGTCCCCAGGGCCGTTACACGGGCCGCCCGACGACGATAGGGCGAGTCCTGGGCCGGATGGAAGGAGTTCCCCGACATAACAGGAAACCGCGCCGCATTGATCGCGCGGCGCCTACAGCGCGTTCGATGCCGCCAGCCGCGTCGTGCGGGTTGCGGCGTTCGCCGCCTATCCGGCTGAAAGCCTGTTGCCAAGCCAGCGCGCCAACAACCGGTTACGAACAGGCCTCATCCCACAACAGAGGGCGTGATCGAGCTTTGATGGCCGCGTATTTGCCAGCGCCTTCTGAAATCGGCCGAGGCCGAATGCTCAGAGACGATCTCTGAATGATCGCGGAACGGCCGCTTGCGGCCCAAGGCAGACCTTGCAGCGGGGGCAAGCTCTGTTACCCTATGGCATGCTCAAACTCTCCAGAGTCAACGAAGTCGTGAATAAAGTCGCCTCCGCTACTATCAAGAACGGAGCAGGCATTCAGCGGGTCGACAGCGAGCCGACCCTGGACTCCGAGGGCAAGGACGCATTGCACATAACCATTGTTCTGAATCGAGGCAGTGCTGGCAAGATAAGCGGAGACAACGCTTTAGATACGCTGGTTAGAATTGAGAGGGCACTTCGCGAAGCAAAGGAAGAACGGTTTCCGATCATCAGTTACGTCACCGAAGAAGAGTTGGAAGACACGAGTGGCGATACTGAATCCTGACCATCTCTTTGAACAAGCGGACAAACTGATATCCCCGCCGCCAGCGGGCCCGCCACGCCAGGTCGATCTGAGGCGGGCGATTTCTTCCGCCTACTATGGCCTGTTCCATTCGTGCCTGGTCGCGGCGGCCGACGAATTCGTTGGAGTCACGCAGCGTGCAACGAGCCGCTATGCACTTGTTTACCGGAGTATCGATCATAAGACATTGCGGGAAATATGTAATGAAGCAAAGAAGCAAACCCCGCCGGACAGGTATGTCCCATACATTCCAGGTGGCGGGTTCGACGCGAACATACAGGCTTTCTCTACGGCCGCGATAGAATTGCAGCAAAAGCGACATGGGGCGGACTATAATCCCCAGCCGCGCTTTCGGACATCAGATGCCCAGCTTGCCGTCAGCATTGCCCGCAGCGCCGTTCAGCGATTCAAGGCAGCAAACGACGAGCATCGCAGACTGTTTCTGACACTCCTCGTTTGCCCGCCCAGATAGGAGCGGCCTTGGCAGACAGTCTACATAGAGCGTCCGCTCACCACCCTATGCGGCCGTTGGCGGCGATGTGTCTCATTCCGCGTTCGTTCGGAGACATGACGCTCAGACAGTCAGCACCTCCAGCAGATGACCGTTCGGATCCTTGAAGTAAAACCCCCGCCCGCCGCCGCGATGGTTGATCGCCATGTCATCCGGTGAAAACGGGCCGCTGCCGTACGCAAGGCCCTCGTCCTTGACCCGCCGGAAGATCGCATCGAATTCCGGGTCACTCACCTTGAACGCGTAGTGCTGCCAATCGAACGTCGCGCGGGTGTCGAAGTCGAGCACCAGCGACTCGTTCACCCGCACCGGGGCGAAGTGCGAAGCCGCGCCTTCGTACTCCAGACCGAAGATGTGCGCGAAGAACCTGGCGGACGCCTCGTTGTCGCGCGCCGGCACAATCGTATGATCAAGCACAATAGTCATGTCTTCCTCCCTCCGACCCGTCACCGCGGGTTCAACCTACAAACGCGCCGCCGTTCACGTCCAGGATGGCGCCGGAAAAGTAGCTCGCGGCCGGTGTGCACAGGAAGGCGATCGGCCAGGCCAGCTCCTCCGGACGCCCCATGCGGCCGAGCGGCAATTGCGAACCCGAGGTGAAGCCCGTGGTCATCGGCGTCTGCACCGGACCGGGCGCCACGCCATTCACCAGCACGCCACGACCGATCGCCTGGCGCGACAGCCACATCACCAGCGCATGCACGGCGCCCTTCGACGCCGCGTAGTCGGGCGGCGTGAAACCCGAAGTCCCGCCGGTGCGCCCGGCGACTGAACCGACCAACACGATCGCCCCGCCGCCGTGCTCCGCCATATGGTCGATGGCGGCGGCGGACAGCGTAAGCGGCACACGGACATTGACGTCCATCACGCGATGGAACCGGTCATGCCACTTGGGATCGTCGCGCCACGGGCGGCTTTCCAGGATCGCCGCACAATGCGCGACCGCGTTGATCCGGCCCTTTCCGAGCAGCTCGGCGATGAACGCATCGAACGTGAGGTCGCCCTCGGCCGTGGCGCACGCTGCGCCGATGCGCTCCACCTGCGCACGTGTCTCGGCAAGAGGCGCACGGTCGGTCAGCAAAAGCTCGGCGCCGAGCTGCGCCAGCGCCATGGCGGTCGCCTGCCCGATACCGCTCGCCGCACCGGTGACAAGGACTCGTCGGCCCTGAAGGTTCAGCGCGACAGGCAACTGAGGGCTGCTCTGGCTCATTTGCGAATTTCCTTCTTTGCTAACGGCTTGGTACATATTTTCGTGTACCCGTATCCCGTTGATCTGGATCAAAGCGCGCCACGGCCGATAAGACCAGCGTCAACCGTATCGCGCGGTGCGCGAAAGGGAATGCAAAATGCAGGACATGATCGGAAGCGGCGGAATGTTGCGCGGCTGGGTGGCGGTCTGGACCCTGCAAATGGTGTGGTTCGCGGCGATGATGACGGTGACGGTCGGTGCAACCGCGATACTGGAGTTGCTGTTCACCGGCCACGCCCGGAACGAGCGAGCGGAACTGCCACCACAGGCATCCTTCATCGATGAGGGTGATCTCGAACAGCCCGCTGCGTAACCGCCCGAGCCATCGCAACGCCGGGCGAGTGCCGCGCCACGGTGATCCAACATAATTTCGTTATGGCGGCGTGATGTGGCCGTTTTGCGATGAATCCACGACAACCATTGCATTGCCCGCCAGCGGCGTGGGCTCGTGGTCCGGTCGAAGGATGCTCTGGAACCTTGGGTCCTCTTGTGCCGCCCGCTCATAGTCCGCGTCGAGCACGCCATGCACGTCGAGGAACCGGTTCATCGTTGCCGGCACGCGAACGCAGCCCTCCGATGCCGGCCGCCCCACTTGGCGCGGCCGATCCACGCACGTGCGCCATCGGCGTTGCCGATCGTGTGGTCTGGCACTTCCAGCAAAAGTGCGGCGTGAAGCCGATCGACCTCGTGTGACACGTCAGCGTCCGACATCGCGCCTGCCGCCGGTACGGCGGCAGATTGCCGCAACTGAGGTGTTATTGAGCCGGCTGGTTCCCGGCACAGCCCGCGACCAGCGCCAGCAGCCCCAACACTGGGTAGAGGCCGGCGCGCATGGTCCGCAATGCTCCTGTGGCATCAACGAAACGAAAGATGACACAACGGCGTGCACGGAGCCTTGATTCGGATCAACGCAAGCCATGTTGATAAAGCGGATCAGCCGTCGGGTTCAGGCTGGCACCCCACGCCGAACAGACGGTGCCGCATGCCCGCGCTGAGGCTGTTCGCGGCTATGCCAGGATGCAGCCTCGCCTGGAACAGGATTTCCAATTGCCTAGCTCGGCAAGAGCCCACCATGTCGTGGCCCACGCACTCCTTGTCCGGCTGCGAACGGTCACCACTCTTCGACGTTCAGCACGGTCTCGGGCAGCCCTTTCGCTTCCCATGCTTCCCGGCCACCGCGATACCAGTAGATGTTCCTATAGCCAAGTGCCGCGAGGCGTAGCGCAAGGTTGTGCCAGTCGAAGCGTTCCGAATTGCAGCCGACCGCTACAATCGATCGATCAAGATCGCCGCCCGTCATTATGCGGATTTTGTGACTGAGGCGGTCCTGGGTTCCATCCGTAAAGCTCCCGCCGATCCCTGCGTGCCTGAGCCCGATGGCGCCCGGGATTGAGCATCCCCAGAAATTCAAGGTTGTATCAATGACGACAGGACTTTGCTCGTTGAGGACAGACTGGAATGCCCTGGTCCCAATTGTGCTCCCACCTGCCACTGTCCTCGGGGTGAAGCCGGCGAGGTCCGAGCGCAGCATATCGTCCGGGACCACGCCGAAGTCGGAATCTTCCTCCGCATGATCGCGGAGTCCGGCGATGCGAAGCCCTTCCTGGTAACGCCGCATTTGTGCGACCAATGCCTTGCTCCAAGGATTCCGCGGTGAACAGGAGCGCACTGTGGCCAATGGCCACATCCGGTTCGCTTCAACGATTGCACGGCGCGCTTCTTCGATATGACCGCCGAGTGCCCAGGCGGACGCCATTTGACGCAACCTTTGGGAATGGAAAACGGGTGGTGCGTCAGGGTAGACAGAAAGCGCGCGCCGATGCCACGTGATTGAGTCTTCGTAGCGCCCTGTAAGTTGCAGGGCAAAGCCCATGCGCCAGTACCGGTCCCACAGATATTGATCGCGTGGATTGAGTTCGATCGTCCTTGCCAGCAAGGGGAACGCCTCCTCTGCGTCCCCGGTGGCTATTTTGCCGCGCGCCAGATAAAGATAACCGAAGACGCTGTTCGGGTAGTTGTCGATCAGGTTTTGGGCAGCAACCAACAATTGCTGCCATTTCTCCTGGACCTCGAGGAGTCGAACAGTGCATGTCAGGACGCCCTCGTCGTGTGGTGCAATGGATTGAGCGTGTGCATGAAGACTGATGACGCGTTGCTGGGTGTCCCCGTCTATCCAATACAGACGGTCATTGAACTGGTTCACCAGGACGCGGAACAGACCCAGCATGGCACGGAGCGACGTGGAATCGATCACCAACGCCTGTTCGTACAGCGACCGGGCTGCCTCGTTGCGCTGCATGCTGAATGGCTGATTTTGTAGCGATATTGCCCGGAGGACGAGGTCAAATGCATCCGGGTTGGTTGGCCGCTCACGCACACTGCGCATACTTTCGACATCGACCACCTCGATGCCGAGCGCAGACCCGATCCGGCAGACGATCGCTTCTTGGCAGGCCGCAAGATTCGCAATCTCCGCATCGAAACGGTCCGACCAGAGATTTGCTCCGGTTTCGGCCGAAACTAACTGGGCGTTGACCCGCAGGATTGTGCCGATCCGGCGCACGCTGCCTTCGACCGCGTAGCGCACACCGAGCTCGGTGCCGATTTTCCTGATGTCCTCTGCCTTGTGCCTACAGGCATAGGCGGAAGCGCGCGCGACAATGAAGGCTCCTGGGATGCGCGACAGCTCGCCGGTCAGATCATCCGTAATGGCGTCGCCAAGATAATCTTCCTTGGGATTGCCGCTCAGGTTCTGGAACGGCAGGACGACGATCGAGAGGCGGGGAGCACGCTGCGTATCCTCCTGCACGCCCATGTGGTGCGGCATCGCCGTTCCGGCGTCCGAGTGTCCACTGGCCAGGCGCACCGGCGTGACGAGCCGGTACCCGCGTGCCGGCACCGTCTGGATGCAGCTTCCTGCGGGCCGGTCCCGGTCGAGCACGCGACGCAGAGCTGAAATCTGCACGGTCAGGTTGCCGTCTTCCACGGCGGTGCCCGGCCACACCGCGTCCATGATCTCATGTTTGGAGACGAGCTCACCGCGCCGTCCGACCAGCACCGAAAGCACATCAAGCGCCCGCGACCCGATTTGCACCGGTATGCGGGCACCGCAATCGTCGATCAGAAAAAGGCCGCCGCCGCGCGGGTCGAGCAGAAAGCCTCCGAAATGAAAGACATCAGCCGGTGCACTGGAACTCACGGCAGGCCCCCCTAGGGTTGGGAGCCGCAACATTCCGGCCCCTCCTGACACGTCTTCCGGCGAAGGCAATATCGCGGATTTAAGATCGCTTTGTAGCTTTTTGCAACGCTTTGGTGCCGGCACGTGGCGCCTTAACCGGGCCTGGTGTTTCTCAAGTCGCAGCAACGGCACCATAGAACAACGGCGATCAGACTTCAGCACGGTTTCGATCTATCAGTCGGAAGCACGGCAGAGGAACCGAGATCTGGGAGGAACTCACAATGAATCGAATACTCGCCATGGCCTGCGTTGGCGCCTTGTCGGTTGCCATCTCAGGCGGCGCGGCCGCCGAAACGAGCAATTTCACCGTGATCGCCGGGGGACTGGATGGTCCGCGCGGTCTCAGGTTTGGTCCGGACGGGAATCTCTACGTCGCCGAGGCGGGAGTAGGCGGTCCCAACACCACGGTCGGTATCTGCACACAGGTTCCGGCGCCGTTCGGTCCATACAGCGGTGGCCCGACTGCCCGGATATCGATGATCCGACCTGACGGCACGCGAAGTATCGTGGTGGACCATCTGCCCTCCACGAACAATCCTCCGCCGAATGAAACGACCTCGGATGGTGTTGCCGATATCGCGTTCATCGAAGGGAGGCTCTATGCGCTTATCGCGGGCGGCGGATGCTCCCACGGAAATCCTGACACGCCCGCATCGGTCATCAAGGTCGACCGGGACGCAGGGACATGGACTCAGGTTGCCGACCTGAGCGAGTTCGTCATGACGCATCCGGCAGCAAACATTCAGCCGGCCGATTTCGAACCGGACGAAACCTTCTACAGCATGATAGCGGTGAGAAAGAAGTTGTACGTCGTCGGGCCGAACCATGGTCAGGTGATCGAAGTCGATCGCGATGGCGCTGTTCGCCAGTTGATCGACATTTCTGCCTCTCAAGGTCACATCGTGCCGACCGCCATTACCTTCCATCATGGCAAATTCGAGGTGGGAAATCTCGGGAACTTCACCAGCGCGGCGGGAACCTCGAAGGTTCTCGGCATATCGCGCCAAGGCAAGATTCTGGATTCGACTGCCGGGTTCACCGCGATCGTCGGGTTGTCGTACCATCACGATCAGCTCTATGTGCTGCAATTGACGACGCCTCTCGGCGCGCTTTTGACGGGGCAAATTGCGGGAAACGGAAAAGTCGTTCGGCTGGGCCGGTCCGGTTCCGTGGAGGATGTCGTGACCGGTCTGACGCTGCCGACTGCAATGACCTTCGGTCCGGATGGCGCCCTCTACATTTCGAACTTCGGCACGGGATTTCCGGGAAACGGTGAGATTGTCCAGGTTGCAGCGGACACGTTCGAACGGGTGGAGAGAGACGCAGAACGATGATGTTACATCGCGCCGCCTGACCATGTGGACCGACACCCGATCACACTAGGAAATCGCAGGTCGTTCTGCATCCGGCACGGTGCGTCGGGCACCGGCTTCATGCAGATAGATGAATGCCTGCTACGGATCGGCACTCGATAGGAACCGTTCGATTCCATCGATGCAATTTCGAGCGATCGCCGATCCAAGCGGCGGCGCAAACAGGCAGCCATGCCGATATAGCGGATCAGCCGGTGGGTTCGGGCTGGCACTTCGGACAATGGTAGCTCGTGCGGCCGCCGCGCTTGTCGATCATCAACGGCGTGCCGCAGCGCGGGCAATGGCCGCCGGCGTGGCGCTCCGGCAGCAGGAACCCCTTCGGCAACCGGTCGGTGAAGTTCTCGGCGCCTGCGCCACAGTCGATCGCTGTCTGCAGAGCGTGCTTCATCGCAGCGAACAGACGATGCCGCATGCCTGCGTCGAGGCCGTTCGCGGCAATGGCGGGATGCAGCCTTGCCTGGAACAGGATTTCGTCGGCATAGATGTTGCCAATTCCGGCTATCCGCGCCTGATCCATCAGGACCGCCTTGATCGCCTGTCTGCGGTTGGCAATCGTCGCGGCAAACGCCTTTTCGTCGAACGCCGGATCGAGCGCGTCAGGACCAAGCTGCTGGTCGGCGATGAACGCCGCGGCACTGTCAGTCGCACTTACACGACCGATGCGCCGCGGATTGATATAGGCGAGCCTGTCACCCTCGGCGAACTCGAACTGAATGCGAACATAAGGCGGCTCCTCCGCGTCACGCGGAACGTGTTGCAACGAGCCATTTGTGCCGAAGTGCATGGCAAGCGTGCCGGCATCTTCGAAGCCGACAAACAGGACCTTGCCGTGACGGCCGGACGATAAGAGGCGTTTGCCCTTCAGACGGCGCTGCAATGCGGCGGCGGTCGCACCTTCCAGGCTGCCCGGATCGGCCACATCCGTGCGCGTAATGACACGGCCGATGCAGTGCTGCTCGACCAGGCGCTTGAATATCTCGACATCGGGCAACTCGGGCATCGGGGGTTCTCCGCGTTCGGCGCAGCGCGCTTCATGTTGCCAAGCGTGATCCTTGCACTACCATGGCCGCAACTACCCGGAGGACAACGGCATGATCACGAAATTCGACAGCCTCTACGCGGGCCACGTCGATCTGGACAACGTCGGCTACGCCGGCACGCCGATCAACGACCGGCGCTACGATAACGCGCATCTCGCCACCGCACTCGACAAGGCGCAATCCATGGCGGTGCTCATGGACGGCCTCGGCTACAACGCATTCTGGATGGCGGAGCACCACTTCCAGCGCGAAGGCACCGAATGTATTCCCAACGTGCTGCTGATGGCGCTTCACCTCACGCACGTGACGAAGAACCTGAAGATCGGCTGCGGCTTCAACATCGCGCCGATGTGGCATCCACTGCGCCTGGCCGAGGACTACGCGATGGCGGACATCCTCAGCAACGGGCGAGTGATCTTCGGCCTCGGCCGCGGCTATCACACGCGCGAGGTCGAGACGTTCGGGTCGCCTCTGATCGATCAGGCGGCCAATCGCGAGCTGTACGAAGAGCAGACCGACATCATATTCAAGGCGTTCAACAACGAATCGTTCTCCCACAAGGGCAAGCACTACACGCTGCCGCCGGAGGTGCCGTATCGCGGCTACACGCTGAAGGAACTCACACTGGTGCCGCGGCCGCTGCGCCTGCCGGTGGAGACGTGGCAGCCGATCCAGGGCGGCTCGGCGCGTGCCCTGGAGTTCATGGCCAAGCACGGCATCCAGGGCATGGTGGGTGGCGGCTCCGCCGAAGGCGGCGCGATGCACAAGGTCGTGCTCGGCTGGCAGGAAGCGCATGCCAAGATGGGCAAACACATCGAGCTCGGGGAGCGCCTGTGCTTCGGTTTCCACTTCTACATGGCCGACAGCAAGGAGCAGGGCGTCCGCAAGGCGGCCAAATACTACGAAGAAAACATGAAGATGTTCGGCGAACTGCGCCTCGTGCGGGCGATGACCGACGAGCAGATCGAGATCATGCGCGATCCGAAGCAGGCGCCCACGGCAAAGTTGCCCCGGATCGAGGACGCCGTGGCTGCCGGCGGCTTCCTGACAGGCTCGGCCAGCGAGGTCATCGACCACCTGAAGACGCTTGAGGAAAAATACCCGGCGCTGGATCGGGTGTCGGTGAGCCTGTCGGTCGGCGTGCCGAAGTCGGAGGCGCTGGAGCAGTTACAGCGCTTCGCGGAGGAGGTGATGCCGGCGTTCCGGAAGGCGATGGTGCCCGAGCCGGCGCTGGTGAAGTAGTCCAATCAGACTTAGGGCGGTCGCACCGGCCTGAACTGTCCTTTTTCCTTCCAGTTTCGATACCTGGGCGATACGCTCAACCGATCGAATGGGGGCAAGAGGAGATGGAGGCCATCGGCACGGCGGGACTCCGGCTGCCGCAGCTGCCGAAGCTCGACCAGCGGGACATCGAAACCGTTCGCAGCTTCCTGCCCGGAAAGCTGCTCAGCCGCACGGCTGCGCTCCTGTCGCTGGTCCTGCTGGTCCTGGGCTTCGCAGGTGCGGTGGATTGGATGCTGGAGCAACGGCTCGAAATCCACCTGCGCGAAATGCCATGGCTGCGCGCCACTCTGCTGGGCGGGTTGCCGCTGCTCGCCGTTGCCGCCCAGGTTGTGGTGGAGTGGCGGGCCGAACGGCAGCGCCGGCAGTTGCAGGCACTGGCGATCAAACCCAGCAAGGTGCTGCAAGGCTATTTTCGAATCGGCCCGTATTTAGAGTCCGATCGGGCAGAGTTCGATCGCGCCGACCGGGCACAACTGAAAGTTCTGGATTGGGTTAGGCAAACCTCCAGCCCGCCCCTCTACCTCACTGGCGATTCCGGCTCCGGCAAGAGTTCGCTGCTTAACGCCTTCATACTGCCCAACCTGCGCGACTTGGGCTGGACCGTGGTCGAGGCCCGCGCGTGGCAGGACCCAGAGGCTGCGTTACGCGACGCATTATTGGCGCTGCCCGGTATGCGCCGGCCTCGCGCGGGCGAAACGCCAGCAATACGTGACCTGATCGCGGCTGCCGCCCGCCGCACCCCGGCGGGTCTCCTGCTGCTTGTGGACCAGTTTGAAGAATTTGTGATCCTTGGCACCGCTGAGGCACGCGCGCGGTTCGTGGCGCTGCTCGAAACGCTGCGTGCGTCACCGGTGTCGGGAATGCGGCTTCTGTTGGCGCTGCGCAGCGACTACGAGGCACAAATCGAGGAGTGCGGCCTGCCCCTGCTCCGACAAAGCGAAAACCACTTTCCGCTGGGCCGCTTCACAGTGGGCGCGGCCAACTTGTTCATGTCTGGCTCATCCCTCGGCCTGTCAGACGTACAGCTGGAAAGACTGCTGACTAGCGCAGCCGTGTTGGACGAGACCCCCGGACTGATCCGGCCGATCACTCTGAACGTGTTGGGCACCGTGCTTTCGGCGGGCCAGCAAACTGCACCGGGCCTGGATGCCGGACGGCTGATCCGCTACTACATCGCGCAAACGATGGCGCAGCCTGCGCTACGCGATTACTCACCCGCAGTGCTGGAAGAGCTGATCACCGGCTACGGCACCAAGAGGCCGATGTCCGAAGCAGACCTTGTTAAGGTGACGAAGCTGAGACGCGGCGAAGTGCGTGCAGTGATGAACGGGTTAGCCGCCGCGGGGCTGGCGCGTCCGTTGGACGGCGACCAGGCGATATGGGAGTTGTCACACGATTTCGTTGCGCGCGCAGTGGCACGGCAGCTCGGTGGACGCCGGCGCAATGTTCGACGGCACGGTGTCGCTTATGCCGCGCCAGTCTTGCTGGCGCTGACCGTGGTGTCTGGTGGTCTGGCGGCGGCTTGGCATTGGTTCAGCCCGTACCAGCTTCGCTCCGAACTGGCAGAACTTGGGCTGACTGTGACGATTGAATCTGGTCATTCCGATGTTGAGAAAAACTCACATTTTACGATGGAGCGTTTTGCCTCGTCAGCAGCAGTGCTGGGACGACTTGATGCTGCGACGCCAATCCGATCGGTCGACTTGGCGACGAAAATGTCCGACGGCCCTAAAATGGTGGTCACAAATGTGGACCCACTGCAGGATCTGACCGCGCTGACGAAGCTCGATCTGTCCAACACGCAGGTCGCGAACCTGGAGCCGCTGAAGGGCCTGACCGCGCTGACGACGCTCCATCTGTACAACACGCAGGTCGCGAACCTGGA
>DATMND010000232.1:0-4700 GCA_035569235.1 Acetobacteraceae bacterium
GGAGACGTGGGAGGACTCGCCGGAGGGCTACCCAAAGAGCCGACCGTACAAGTGGTGGAACTGGAACGACAGTTATGTCCCCGACGCCGAGCCCGACCCGAAGTGGGTCGAGGTGTCGGACGCCGGCGAGGCCGCCTTTCGGAAACGCGACGTGGAGGACCCAAAGCCAGCTTAGCAAGGGAGAGAACGATGAATGAGATCATGAGCGATGAACTTGGAGCGCCCAAAATAGTCGATCGGAGCACCTTCCAGGCGGAGTTGGATACGTTGCGGGTTCGCGAGAAAGCTCACACACGAGAAGGCGACGTTATTGCAGCCGCCCGCCGGCGGCTCCCCATGGTCGAGGTGGATGGTGCCACACCGGTCATTGGCGAGCGTGGGGCGGTGACGCTGTTGGATGTGTTTGAGGGACACCGGATGCTCATCGCCTACTACTTCATGTGGCACACCGGCCACCCCGCGCCGGAGCAATGCGAGGGTTGCACGTGGGTTACATCGCAGGTCCGCGAGCTGTCCTATGTACATTCTCGCGACGTCACCTACGCCGTGCTCTGCCAAGGCCCGTACGAAGAGAGCGCCCGGTACCGCGACTTCATGGGCTGGGAGATGCCTTGGTACTCGGCCCAGGACTCGCTCGACACTCTCTTGGTTGGACGCCGAATGGGCCTGTTTCACCTCGTTTCCTACCTGCGACAAGGATCCGATGTCTTCGAGACTTACTGGACGACGGGGCGCGGCGTTGAGGCGATGGATAACAGCTACGATTTGCTCGACATGACGGTCTACGGGCGCCAGGAGACGTGGGAGGACTCGCCGCCCGGCTGGCCGCAACGGTTTAGCGGCAAGCAAAATACCCGTACCGATGGACGTCCCACCGCCCAGTGGTCTGGCCTGAAGGCCGGGCGGTCCGACGACCTAGGGACTGGCCGCCGATGACGACATTCCTGCACCACAGCGACGGGCACGTTAACAAGGACGTTGACCATGCGGTATCAGACCGTCTCGCACGAGGAATTGCTGAAGACGTCGCGCGAGCAATCGGACAATGCGAGATGCGGCGAAATGATCTCCAATACGACCCACTCGATTCACCCTGATGTCGGGCAGCGTCCAGAATTGCCTAAAGCAAGTACGGACTGTTTGCTGTCCCTCGCGGCCGCGCCGGCCTTCGCAATCATGGCGCTCGTTGCGGGGATCCCAGATGGCGGCATGCCGGGTGTGCTGTGCTCGGCCGCGCACGATGCATCATCGTTGACCGGAATGGTGCCAATGTACTTGCTGATGAGCGCCCTCCACTCGGCGCCATGGCTGAGGCTGATCACCAACAACCGGGCTTGCCCGGACTCTACTGTCGCCCCCTTGGTCATTGGCCGAAGCCACCCTGGCACGACCGCCGCAGCCGCGTTAGAGGGACGGAATGCAAAGTGAAAACACGGTAAGCGCCCGGCGTGACGGGCGGATCGGGCGGATCCTGCTGAACCGCCCGAAGGCGCTCAACGCGATCGACCTGCCGATGATCCGCGCCTGCTCGCGCGCGTTGGAGGGATGGCGGGACGACCCGCATGTGCACGCTGTCGTGATCGAGGGCGCCGGCGATCGAGCCTTCTGCGCCGGTGGCGACATCCGCGCGCTGCGCCAGTACGAGCTGGACGGCGAACATCACCGCGCCGAGGAGTTCTTCCGCGAGGAGTATGAGCTGAATCTCGCGATTGCCACCTATCCGAAGCCGTATGTCGCACTGATCGATGGCATCTGCATGGGCGGCGGCATCGGCGTTTCCGTGCACGCGCCGTATCGCGTAGCGACCGAGCATGCGGCCTTCGCCATGCCAGAGACGGCGATCGGCTTCTTCCCGGACATCGGCGCGACATTCTTCCTGCCGCGTCTGCCTGGCCAGATTGGCACGTATCTGGGTCTGACCGGAGTCCGCATGCAGGGCGCCGACGCGATGCATGCCGGGCTGGCCACACATTTCACACCGCGCGCGGACCTCCCGGTGCTATCGCGTGCGCTGGCCAAAGACGGGCCGGCGGCGCTCGGTCTGTATGTTGCGCCGCTACCCCCGTTCTCGCTGGCCACGCACCGCACGGCGATCGACCATTGCTTCGGCGTTGACGACGTACTCGGGATTGTGCGGCGGCTCGAAGCCGTTGGCGGCGATTGGGCGGCGAAGACCCTGGACACGTTGCGAACGGTGTCGCCCTCGGCATTGAGCTGGACACTGGCCGCGCTCCGCCGTGGCGCGGACCTCACCTTGCCGCAATGCCAGGCCGCCGAGCTTGCGCTGACCCGGACAACGATGCGGCATCCGGACTTCGCCGAGGGCGTGCGCGCCATGGTGGTGGACAAGGACCGCAAGCCGCGCTGGCAGCCGGCGCGGATCGAGGACGTTGACCCGGCTGCCATTGCCGCCATGTTCGGCTAGACTGACACGACAAGAAACCGAGGAAGCGGATCCGATGGACGGCAGTGGCGTGTATGCGCGCAGCGTGGAGACGCGGACATCCTGGATTGTCGCCATGGTCTCCCTGGTGGTGCTGAGCGTGTCGTATGGCGCGCCACTGACCGTCGTGGTTGCGCTGAAGCCGATTGCCGACGAATTCGGTGCGGCACGTTCGGCGCCCGCGCTGGCGGTGGGACTGACATTCATCGGCGCTGGCTGCGGCGGCATCGCGATGGGCTGGCTGGCAGAACGGATCGGCGTGCGCTGGGTGGTGCTGTTCGGTGGCACGATGATCGGCGCGGGGCTTACCATATCGTCGCTGGGCGGTCTCACGCAGCTTTATATCAGCAGCTTCCTGTTTGTCGGTCTGCTCGGCGCTTCCGGCATGTTCGCGCCGCTGATGACCTATGTCAGCCGTTGGTTCGACCGGCGCCGAGGCACCGCGATCGCTTTGATCTCCGCAGGTCAGTACGTCGCCGGTGCGCTATGGCCGATGCTGTTCCAGGTCGGTGTAAATACGATCGGCTGGCGTCACACGATGCTGGCCTATGCGGTCTTCGTCGTAGTGGTGATCCTGCCACTGGGGGCGATCTATCTGCGACCTCCGCCAGACGCCGCGGCGCTTGGCAGCATCCATGGGGAACCGCGCGCCGGCGAACCGGTGCTCGGCCTGCCGCCAAATCTGGTGCTGGCGGCATTGGCGTTCGCGACGTTCTGCTGCTGCGCGACGATGTCAATGCCGATGTCGCACATGGTGGCCTTCTGCAGCGACATCGGCATTGCGCCCACGCAGGGAGCCGCGATGCTGTCCGTGCTGCTGGTATCCGCATTCTTCGCCCGTCAGTTCTGGGGCTGGCTGGCCGACCGCATCGGCGGATTGCGCACCATCTTGTGGGCATCCGCCGCGCAGGCCACGGCGATGACCGGCTATCTTCTGACCCAGGACGAGATCGGGCTGTTCACCATCTCGGCAGTGTTCGGCTTCGGATTTGGCGGGCTGATCCCAGGCTACGTGCTGGCGGTGCGCGAACTGTTCCCGGCGTCCGAGGCAAGCTGGCGCATTCCAACGATGCTGTTTCCCGGCTCGCTCGGCATGGCGGCGGGCGGATGGCTGGCCGGCGTGATGTATGACCACTTCGCATTCTACGCGCCGGCCTTTGCGGTGGGCGTCGCGTTCAATCTGCTGAACCTCGCGGTGATCGGCGCGCTCGTGATGCGGCACCGGCCGATGCGGCTCGCGCCCGCGATCGGCTGAATCGGGAGGCTGCGCATGCCGGCGTTCATCTGCACCACCTGCGGCACGCAATATCCCGCGAGCGAGGCGCCGCCAACCGGTTGCACGATCTGCCTGGACGAGCGGCAATACGTGAACCTGCTAGGCCAGGCCTGGACGACGATGCAGTCGATGCGGCCGAGACATTTCAACGCGTTTCGCCGGCACGAGCCGGGGTTGATCGGGATCGGCACCACGCCCGTCTTCGCGATCGGGCAGCGCGCGTTGTTGTTGCGCACGGGCGCCGGCAATGTGATGTGGGACTGCATCAGCTTCATCGATGACGCGACGATGGAGATCGTGCAGGCGCTGGGCGGCATCGCCGCGATTGCGATCTCGCATCCGCATTTCTATGCATCGATGGTGGAATGGAGCCGCGCGTTCGACAATGCGCCGATCTACTTGCACACCGCCGACAAACGGTGGGTCGTGCACCCGGATCCAGCGGTGACATTCTGGGACGGCGACACACGGTCGATTGCCCCAGGCGTGACGCTGCTGCGATGCGGCGGCCACTTCGCCGGAGGCACGGTGCTGCACTGGGCAGATGGCGCCGGCGGGAAGGGTGCGCTGCTGTCGGGCGACATCGTGCGGGTCGGGCCGGACAGGAAGGCGAGCTTCATGCGAAGCTATCCCGATTTGATCCCGCTGGATGCGAGTTCCGTGCAGCACATCGCGGACGTGCTGGAGGGCTGGAAATTCGACGCAATCTACGGCGCCATGTGGGACAGCAATATCCCATCAGGCAGCAAGGAAGCGGTGGCATACTCGGTGGGCCGCTACCTGCGCGCGATCAGTATTCCGCCGGTTGATCAGCATTTCACTGGTGGCCCTGTTCGCTGACCGCTTTCGACCCAAACTCGCCGCTCAATGCCGCGCTCGTGCTCTCTGATTGCAGACACTGGTTCAGCAACGTAGCATGTTGCAATCAGTAGAGGGGGCTATGGTGGAGCGTGTCAGAGTCGCGGGGTTTTCCTTGTCCCT
>DATMND010000233.1:0-14808 GCA_035569235.1 Acetobacteraceae bacterium
AACGACGAACGCCACGCGGATCATGACCGCGAGGAAAAGCTGCTGGCCGAGATCATGCTGACGCGCAGCGCGGCGGAGTGGGAAGAGTATCTTCAGGCGCGGCACGTTCCGGCATCACGGGTGCGCACGATGGGTGAGGCGTTGGCCGATCCGCAGATCGCCTCGCGCGGGGTGCTGCATCGGCACGAATCCGCGCCCGGCGTCGACGGTTCGTTCACGGTGCCGGTCGCTGCGTTCAAGTTCGCGCATGACGGGCCGCGTGTGGATCGCCCGCCGCCGATGTTCGGCCAGCACACCGATGAGGTGCTGGGCGAGCTTGGTTACAGTCGGGCAGACATCGAGAGGTTCAGGGCGACGAAGGCGATCTGACCCCATTCGTCATGGCCGGGCTTGACCCGGCCATCCACGGATACGCAGTGGGGGATGGATGGCCGGGTCAAGCCCGGCCATGACGGCTAAAGGGAGGCGATGATGCAACTCGGTCGACTTGGTGTCTGGTATTCGACGGACAAGCTGGGCGGTCCCCAGCAGATCAAGGACTTCGTCGGCACGGTCGAACGGCTTGGCTACGACACGTTGTGGTATCCGGAATCGCGTGGCTACGAATCGCTGTCGGTCGCCGGCTTCATGCTGGAACACTCGACAAAGCTGAAGTTCGGCAGCTCGATCGCAAGCATCTATGCACGCGACGCCTTCACCTCGCGGCGCGGCATGCTGTCCCTGCACCAACTCTATGGCGAGCGCTTCATCCTCGGCCTCGGGGTCAGCCACGTGCCGATGGTCGAGGGGATCCGCGGTCACAAATACGAAAAGCCCGTGCCGGTGATGCGCGCTTATCTCGACGGCATTACCAAGGGCGAAGCGGGCGCCGGCAACTGGCCGATCGCCATCGCAGCACTTGGTCCACTGATGCTCAAGCTGTCGGCCGAAAAGACGCGTGGTGCACTTCCCTACAACACAACGCCGCAGCACACGGCCGAGGCCGCACGTATCCTGGGACCGAACAAGTGGCTGGTGGCCGAGCAGAAGGTTGCGCTGGAAACCGATTCTGTGAAGGCGCGTGCGCTCGGCCGCAAGGAGCTGTCCCGCTACATGGTGCTGGACAACTACCGCAACAATTGGCTGCGCATCGGCTTCTCCGAAGCGGAGCTGGCAAATGGCGGCTCCGACCGGTTCATCGATGCGATGGTGCTGTGGGGGACTGCGGACAAGGTAAAGCAAGGCTTGCGCGCGCATTTCGACGCGGGCGCGACGCATGTCTGCATCCAGCCGGTGCACGAGGACGGCAACACCGCCGAGCGCGACCGCGTCCTGACGGAGCTTGCCGATACCTGAAGGCAACACCCCGCCCGATCCCGCGACGCTGAGGAGCAAGTAGCCATGTTGGCAATCCCGAAAAGCGGACCGCTCGCCAGGACCGCGATGGCCTATGTCCTCGCGGGCGGCCGGGGCAGTCGGCTCATGGAACTCACCGACCGGCGCGCCAAGCCAGCGGTGTATTTCGGTTGCAAATCGCGGATCATCGACTTCGCGCTGTCGAATGCACTCAATTCCGGCATCCGCCGCATCGGCGTTGCGACCCAGTACAAGGCGCACAGCCTGATCCGCCATCTGCAACGCGGCTGGAACTTCTTCCGCGTTGAACGCAACGAAAGCTTCGACATCCTGCCCGCCAGCCAGCGCGTCTCAGAGACCGAGTGGTATGCCGGCACGGCCGATGCGGTCTACCAGAACATCGACATCATCGAAGCCTATGGACCAGATCACATCATCATTCTTGCCGGCGACCATGTCTACAAGATGGACTACGAACCCATGCTGCAAATGCATTATGAGCGCGGAGCAGACGTGACGGTCGGCTGCATCGAGGTGCCGCGCATGGAGGCAACGGCTTTCGGCGTCATGCATATCGATACCACGGACCGGATCGTCTCGTTCCTGGAGAAACCAAAAGACCCGCCCGGGATGCCGGACAAACCTGATAAGGCCCTGGCCAGCATGGGCATCTATGTGTTCGCCACCAAATTCCTGTTCGACGAACTGCGCCGCGATGCCGCCGACCCGAACTCCAGCCGAGACTTCGGCAAGGATATAATCCCGTACCTGGTGAAGCACGGCACGGCGGTGGCACATCGTTTCTCCCAGTCATGCGTGCGATCGGACTTTGAGGCCGAGGCATACTGGCGCGACGTCGGGACGCTCGATGCTTATTGGAAAGCGAACATCGATTTGACGGATGTGCTGCCGGCACTCGACCTCTATGACAGCGACTGGCCGATCTGGACCTATGGGGAGGTCACACCGCCTGCCAAGTTCGTGCACAACCAGGGCGGGCGGCGCGGCCAGGCGGTCAGTTCGCTGGTCTCCGGCGGGTGCATCATTTCCGGCGCTTCGCTCAGCAATTCGTTGCTGTTTACCGGTGTGCGCGCGCATTCCTATGCCAGCGTCGAGAGCAGCGTCGTAATGCCCTATGTCGATATTGCCAGGTCTGCACGCTTACGCGACGTCATCGTCGATCGCGGCGTGCGGATACCCGCGGGCCTGGTGGTGGGCGAGGATCCGCTGCTGGACGCTAAGCGCTTCCGTCGCACCGAGAATGGCATCTGCCTGATCACGCAGCCGATGATCGACCAATTGCAGAAATGACGCCGGTCGGCGTTCTGTCGGTCGTTTCCGAAATATTTCCGCTGATCAAGACCGGTGGCCTTGCGGATGTTGCAGGAGCGCTGCCAGACGCGCTTGCGGCTGAAGACGTGGCGGTACGTTCGCTGGTCCCCGGCTATCCGCGGGTTCTTGAGGCGCTGGACAGCGGCGTCGTGGTGGCAGCTGTGGACGATTTGTTCGGGGGCGAAGCTCGCATCGTCGCAGCCAAGGCGGCGGGGCTGGAACTGTTTGTGCTGGACGCGCCGCATCTCTATGCGCGCGATGGCGATCCCTATCGGGGGCCGGACGGCATTGACTGGCCGGACAACGCGTTCCGCTTCGCTGCTCTCTCGCGCGTGGGTGCGCTGCTGGGACAGGGGCTCGTGCCGGGCCATCTCCCCGATGTCGTGCATGCGCATGACTGGCAGACGGGCCTGGCGCCGGCCTACCTGCATTATGCCGGCGGCCCTCGGCCGGCGACGGTGATGACGGTGCACAACCTCGCGTTTCAGGGCCAGTTTCCGTCCGGATTGCTGACGCAACTGGGCCTGCCGGCGTACGCCTATGCGACCGACGGTGTCGAATATTACAGCAGCATCGGTTATCTGAAGTCGGGGTTGCAATTCGCCGACCACATCACGACAGTCTCACCGACCTATGCGCTGGAGATTCGCACTCCGTCCAGCGGCATGGGCATGGATGGCTTGTTGCGCACGCGTGCGCACGTGCTGTCCGGCATTCTCAATGGCATCGACGAGACAGTATGGGACCCGGCACATGACCTCCATCTTCCGGCACGGTTCGACATTGGCCGGCTGACCGCGCGCGCAACCAACAAAGCCGCATTGCAGGCACGGTTTGGGCTTGAGGCTGATCCATCGCGAATGGTGTTTGGCGCGATCACCCGGCTGACTGCACAGAAAGGCACCGATCTGCTGCTTGACGCTTTGCCGGCGCTGATCGATGCCGGCGGCCAACTGGTCCTGCTCGGGTCGGGCGATAGCGCGCTCGAGTCGCGGCTGACCACGGCTGCCATGACGCATCCAGGCAGTGTCGGCGTGCACCTCGGCTACAACGAGGCGCTGGCGCATCTCATCCAGGGCGGCTGCGACGCATTGTTGGTCCCGTCACGGTTTGAACCGTGTGGCCTGACGCAGCTCTGTGCAATGCGCTACGGTGCTTTGCCCATCGTCGCTCATGTCGGCGGTCTTTGCGACACGGTGGTCGATGCCAACGAGATGGCGCTTGCGGCTGGCGTCGCCACGGGCTTCCATTTTGCACCGGTCGCGGCGGATATGCTGGTCGCGGCAATCGAACGGGCGCGGTCCGTATGGCGCGAACCCCAGTTGTGGCGCCGACTGCAGCGCAACGCTATGCAGACGGACGTCGGCTGGCGCCAGCCGGCCAAACGCTATGCATCGCTCTATCGCGAATTGATTTCCAGACAGCGCAGGTGAGGCGGAGCATGGACATCGGAAGTGCGATAGCAGCGCAACGCGATTTTGCGGGTGCATTGTTCGATCAGTTGCGGCGCGACGGATTGAATGAGCCCGGCGTGACACGCGATCCGTATGGGCCCGGCGAACAGCGCGCGCATGCCACGGTGACCGCGGCGGCGCAGAAGCTTGGACTGCGCATCGAACACGACGCGGCGGCAAATCTCTACATGACATTGCCGGGGCGCGACCCCGCCGCGAAGCCCATTGTGGTCGGTTCGCATCTTGATTCGGTGCCGCACGGTGGCAACTTCGACGGCGCGGCGGGCGTGGTTGCCGGGCTTGTCGCGGTCGCGGCGCTGCAATCTCTCGGCGTCACGCCGGCCTGCGATCTGACGGTGATGGGGATCCGCGCCGAGGAAAGCATCTGGTTTCAGGTGTCCTACATCGGCAGTCGTGGCGCGCTCGGCACGCTGCCCGACGGTGCGCTGGACGCGCGGCGGATCGACACCGGGCGCACGCTCGCGGAACACATCGCAGACTGCGGCGGTGATCCCGACGCGCTGCGTTCGGGACGCCGATTCCTGGATCCGGCAGGACTGCGCGCCTACCTGGAACTGCACATCGAGCAGGCGCCGAGCCTGGTTGCGGCCGGGCGTCCTGTCGCGATCTGCACCGGTATTCCAGGCAACTTCCGCTATCCGGATGCGCACATCGAAGGCAGTAACGACCATGTTGGTCTACCGCGCCGCTTCCGCCGAGACGCGGCGATGGCAGGCGCCGAGTTTGCCATGGCGCTCGATCGCGTGTGGGAGGAGCATGATGTGGGTGGTGTGCCGATGGCGTGCACGATTGGTCGGTTCCACACCGATAGCGCATCGCATGGGATGACCATCGTCCCTGGCACATTCAATTTCAGCCTCGATGTCAGGGCGTACGATGAGGCCGTGTTGGCCGATCTCGACCGGCAGGTGGATGCGATCATCGCCGGCATCGAGCAAAGGCGCGGCGTGGTCTTTCATCGCGGGACAAAGGCGCGCGCGGCGGTGGGACAGGTCGCTCCTGTGATCAAGGCTGGGCTGGAGGCGGGAGCCATGGAATTGGGTATTCCGGTGCTGGAGCTCGGCAGCCCGGCGTCGCACGATGCGGCAGCGTTTGGTGCTGCCGGTGTGCCGATGGGGATGATTTTTATACGCAACGAGAACGGCAGCCACAATCCTCGCGAGGCGATGGCGATAGATGACTTTCTGGCAGGCGCGTCATTGCTGACGTGGTTTCTTGAGCGACACGCCGATGCCGGCCTGGCCGATACGTCATGGCCGGCGGAGGCCGACCACCCACGTCTTTCAGGGCCGTGACCAGTAAAGACGTGGATGCCGCCCCCAGCCTTCGCTTGGGGCAGGCTCTCCGTCGGCATGACGGCGTTTGGTGCCGACGGCTCGATTACGCCTCGCGATAGCCCAGCAGCATCAGACCCACCAGGATGAAGCACACCGGCCACAGCCATGCGGCAATGCGACTGGCCACAGGATTCGTCGCATGGTCGAGCCGAAGTTCCAACCACCGGGCGCACCCGGCGACAATGCCCGTAAGCGCAAGCGGCGTGTGCGTCAACTCGATGAGCAGCTGATCCTTCACATTGGCGATCGCGTGGCTATGCGTCAGCAGCAATATGCCACCACCGGCGCAGAGCAGCGGGAACACCAGCGCAGCTTTCGGGTTGGTTTCGCGCCCGGTGCGCACCCGCCATTCGAAGATCGCGAAGGCAGCGATCAGCGCGACGAAGATGCGATGCTGGAGCACCTCCACGTCGCGGAAGCTTGCAAAGAAGCCTATGTCGCCGAGCGGCCAGACCTCGGGATCGGAACGCAGGAACAAAAAGCCGGCGAGGCCCAGGAACAGCAGCGGCCAGTGTCGCGCCCAGCGCAGTCCGGCCTGATTGAGCAGCGACAGCACGCCGATCGCGAGCACGAACAGTCCTGACCAATGATGGTTATATTCCGACCAGGCGATGTCGGCAGCATTGCGCGGCGGCAGATCACCGGAGCCCGGCACGAATGCGATCTGCGGCTTGGCGTTGCGGTGCGCCGCATCCGCGTCCAATTTCGCCTGCAGCGCCGGGAGTGCCAGCGCGTCGTGGTCAGGCGACGCGAAGCGCGGCCATTGCGGCGTGTTGCGTTCGATGATCTCGGGCCACGTTACCCTGTCCTGCGTCAGATCGACGGCGGGCGGCACGGACGTCAGCGAGGCGGCGGCGAAAAAGATCGCGACGCCGATGCCGATCTCGATTTCGGCGAAGCGCTTCAAACGGGTGATCGGCGCCGAGGGCGTCGTACGCAGGTGCTCGACCAGCAGGAAGTTCGCGGCGCCAAGTCCGAGCAGCATGAGAAACATTGCGATCTTCGCACCGACCATCACGCCATATGCGGTGCCATAGAATCCCTGCCAGTCGCCGACGTAGAGCAACCACATGGTGATGCCGCTGACCAGGATGCAGGCAACTCCGACCATCGACATGCGCGAGAAGCGAGTGCCTACCAGGCGCAAGGCCTGACCGTTGTGGATACGGCCGAGCGCCAGCAGGAAGCTGGGAATGCCGCCGATCCAGATCGCCGCGCCGAACTGGTGCAGGCCCTCGACCAGCAGGAGCGGCGTGCGGTTGTCGAGCCGCGCCGCGGCATGCGTGGTCAGGGTGGCGGCGGCAAGCTCGATCGCAGTAAGCACCAGCAGCGGTGCGACCGGCGCGCGCTGGCCGAGGGTGAATAGTGTCAGTGCGATCAGCGCGGCGGCCGCGGCCTTGACCATGCCCGCGATGGCGAAATGCGCTCCCATGACCTCGCCGAGCGACAGATCGACGGTGCCGACCAATACGGCACTCTGCAGCCCCACGGTCGCCAACTCGCAGACCACCAGCGCGATGGCACTCCACGCAGCGAGCCTTGCGCAGGTGCGACCGATGCTCTCGCCCGCGGAACCAAGTTGGCTTGCCAGCGGATGCACCAGCAGTGCAAGAAACAGTACTCCGCCGAGCGCCATCGACTGAGCGACGATGGTCAGTCCGTGGACAACGATAGACAGATAGCCGAACAGATCGATCAGCAGCGTCACGCGCTATTGACCTGTCACGGTGAAGTGCACGTCTCCACGAGTGATATGGCCGTCGATTGCCAACACCTGCCAACGAACGCTGTAAGGACCGGGCGCAGTCAGTTCGGTGCTGGTCGCGATCACGTTGGGCGCGCCGGTCTGGCTGATCCTCAGCACCGTCTGGGTGTTGTCGGGACGCGTGAGGGTGAGCCGGGATCGGGCCCGATCGACCCGACTGTTGTAGGTGAATGACAGCGTCACCTTGCCGGCCGGCACGCTGCCACCCGCCGATGGCTGGCTCTGTTCCAGGATGGCGTGGGCCATGGCGGCTGCCGGCACCAGCGTACCAGCGAGCAATGCCATGGCCATCAATCGGCACGAAAGCCAAGGCAGAACATCGGTTGGCAAAGGCGGCCCCTCCTGTTGCGGCGCGCAGCTATCGGCTATCAGTCGGCGGAACGCAATTGCCTCCCGCCAGCCCCCAATCTGATAACCGGACGCTTCTCATGAGCCGCCAACCGCCGCGCCGTCGTGCCGACTTTCGGTTTTTTCATGCGATCACCACCCGTTGGATGGACAACGATGTGTTCCGCCATGTGAACAATGTGAACTACTTTTCATTCTTCGACACGGCGGTGACTTATTTCGAAATGACCACCGGTGTTGTGGATCTTCTGGACGGTCCGGTGCATTGCGTGGTGGCCGAGGTGATGTGCCGCTACCATAGTTCCGCGGCGTTTCCGGACCGCATTTTGGTGGGCATCAGGGTGGCGCGGATCGGTCGCAGCTCGGTGCGCTACGAGATCGGCGTGTTCCGCAACGACGATGACGAAGCGGCGGCGGAGGGCTATTTCGTGCATGTCTTCGTCGATCGTGCGACGCAGCGCCCGGCGCCTATACCGGAGGCATCGCGCGTGCTGCTGGAGACGATTACAATCTGAACAGAGGAGGGGTCGCAAAATGGATTTCGGAATCAGGGGCAAGAAGGCGATCGTCTGCGCGGCGAGCAAGGGGCTTGGCCGCGCATGCGCCATGTCGCTGGCGCGCGAGGGTGTGGACGTTGTGATCACCGCACGCACCGCCGCGGATCTGGAAAGGACCGCCGACGAGATCCGCAAGGAGACCGGCGTCAAGGTGACAGCGGTTCCCGGCGACATCACCACCGAGGCCGGTCGCGCCGCGGCGCTCGCGGCATGTCCGCAGCCCGACATCCTGGTGAACAACGCGGGCGGCCCGCCGCGTGGCGATTTTCGCGAGTGGGGCCGGGACGAATGGATCAAGGCGGTCGATGGCAACATGCTGACGCCGATCTTCCTGATCAAGGCGGTCATCGACGGCATGATCGAGCGCAGGTTCGGCCGCATCGTCAATATCACGTCGGCCTCGGTAAAGTCGCCGATCCCTGAGCTTGGCATGAGCAACGGCGCGCGCGCCGGGCTCACCGGTTTCGTCGCCGGCCTGGCGCGTCAGGTGGCACGGCACAACGTGGTCATCAACAACATCCTGCCCGGCCCGTTCCTGACTGACCGGCTGCGCAGCGGCTATCAGGAGGCGGCGCGCGCCTCCAACCGGCCGGTGGATGAACTGGTGAAAGAGCGGGCGAAGAGCTTTCCCGCCGGCCGCGTCGGCGACCCGGCTGAGTTCGGCGACGCCTGTGCATTCCTGTGCTCCGCCAGGATCGGGTTCATTGTCGGACACAACCTGCTGCTCGACGGAGGTGCGTTCAATTCGTCGATCGCGTGAGGGCGCTGGTCGTCACGTCATGGCCGGGCTTGTCCCGGCCATCCCTCGCAGCATTGGCGCGTGTGGGATGGCCGGGTCAAGCCCGGCCATGACAGTGGGCAGTGACGGCTGATCTCGGGTGGCCCAGCGGGCTGTCATCTATCTTTAACAAAAGTGACATATTGCCTTCGCGGACCACCCCTAAGTTTGGGCTCAGAGTTGGGTTGTTTAACGGGAGAATCCATGAAGCTCACATCAGCACTGGTCGCGCTCGCGATCGGTTGCGCAGTTGCATACCCCGCGAGTGCGCAGCAGATCACCGGGGCGGGTGCGACGTTTCCGGCGCCCGTATATACGAAGTGGGGCGAGGCCGCGAAGGCAGCCACCGGCATCGAACTCAACTATCAGGCGATCGGCTCGGGCGGTGGGCAGAACCAGATCCTGAACCGCACGGTCGATTTCGGCGCCTCCGACGCCCCGATGGACCCAGCCAAGCTGACCGAGGGCAGGGTCCTGCAATTCCCCACCGTGATGGGCGCGGTCGTTGTCATCGTCAATCTGCCTGACGTGAAGGAAAACGAGATCAAGCTGACCGGCGCACTGCTGGCCGACATCTTCGACGGCACTATCACCAAGTGGAATGATCCCAAGCTGGTCGCGCTGAACCCGGGTGTCAAACTGCCGAATCTGGCGATTGCGCCGGTGCATCGCGCCGATGGCTCGGGAACCACATTCGTGTTCACCTCCTATCTTTCGGCGGTCAGTCCCGACTGGAAGAGCAAGGTTGGCGCCAACACCAGCGTGAACTGGCCGGCGGGCGCGGGTGCCAAGGGCAACGACGGCGTCGCAGCGACAACGCACAATACGCGCGGCGGCATCGGTTATGTCGAGAACGCCTACGCGACGCAGAACCACCTGATCACCACGCAGCTTGGCAACAAGTCCGGGCACTTCGTGGAACCGACCATGGCGAGCTTCTCCGCGGCCGCGGCGAACGGCGATTGGGCGAGCGCGAAGAATTATGCAGTGAACCTGATAGACCAGCCGGGCGATACAAGCTGGCCGATCGTCTCGGCGACGTTCATCATGCTGCCGAAGGACCCGAAGGATCCGGCTCGCAGTGCCAACGTGATCAAGTTCTTCGACTGGGCCTACGGCAAAGGCGACAGCATCGCCAGCAGTTTGGAATACATTCCGCTGCCCGACCCGGTGAAGGCCTCGGTGCGAAGCGCTTGGCACTCGGAGATCAAGGGGCCTGACGGCAAGCCCGTCATGTGAACCGAATCCCCCAACTGGAATCACGTTCTTGCAGCAAGTCCTCGTCGCCCCGTCCCGGCCGTTGGCTCCGCGACGCTCCGTGCACGTTGGTGACGCCGTATTCGCTGGGCTGGCACGATTCTCCGGCGCTTTCGTTCTGGTGCTGCTGGGCGCCATCATCGTTGTGCTGTTCCTGGGAGGGCTGGCTGCCTTTCGCCGGTTCGGCCCACTGTTCCTGGTCTCCGCCGACTGGGACCCGGTCAAGGAAGTGTTTGGCGCGGCGGTGCCGGTCTATGGCACCATCGTCAGCTCCATCCTCGCGCTGGCATTCGCCGTGCCGGTCTCTTTTGGAATCGCGTTCTATCTGACCGAACTCGCGCCGACATGGGTGCGGCGGCCGATTGGCACCGCAATCGAGTTGCTCGCCGCCGTTCCCTCGATCATCTATGGCATGTGGGGCTTCTTCGTCATCGTGCCGCTGATGGCGCAATACGTGCAGCCCTGGGTGATCGACACGTTCGACGGCATCCCGGTGCTGGAGGACCTGTTCGCCGGGCCGCCCTTCGGCACCGGCATCCTGACCGCATCGCTCATACTTGCGATCATGATCATCCCGTTCATCGCCGCCACCATGCGCGACGTCTTTGATTCCGTCCCGTCCGTCTTCAAGGAATCGGCCTACGGCGTCGGCTGCACCACCTGGGAGGTGATGCGCTCGATCGTGGTACCTTACACGCGCGTCTCGGTGGTCGGCGGCATCATGCTGGGCCTTGGCCGTGCGCTGGGCGAGACGATGGCGGTGACGTTCGTCATCGGCAACACCAACCGCATCTCCACGTCGCTGTTCGGACCTGGCAACACCATTGCCTCCATCGTGGCGCTCGAGTTCCCGGAAAGCGAAGCCGGCAGCCTGAAGCTTTCGTCGCTGCTCGCCCTCGGCTTCATCCTGTTCGTAATCTCCTTCATCGTGCTGGCAGTCTCCCGCATGCTGCTGCGGCCGAGACTGAAGGCATGAGCGAGACCCTCGGCAGCCGAGGCGCCATACCGGGGCCTGCGAAGGACCGAAGTGTAGCGCGCGCGCTCAGCAGGCGGCGGCATCGGATCAACAGTGTTGTCGAGGTGCTTTGCATCGTCGCCACGGCGATCGGGCTGCTGTTCCTTGCCTCGATCCTGTTCACGCTGTTCTGGCGCGGCCTGGGCGGGTTGAACCTCGCCGTGTTCACACGTATGACGCTGCCGCCCGGGTCGAACGGCGGCCTGCTCAACGCGATCATCGGCAGCATCATCCAGACCATGCTCGGCGCCCTGATCGGTACGCCGATTGGCCTGATGGTCGGCACCTATCTGGCGGAATACTCCGCCGGCTCGGCAACGGGCAACGCCGTCCGCTTCGTCTCCGACGTACTGCTGTCGGCTCCGTCCATCCTGATCGGCCTGTTCATCTACCAGCTCGTTGTCGCGCCGTTCGGCGGCTTTTCCGGCATCGCCGGCTGCCTGGCATTGGCGGTGATCGTGATCCCCATCGTCGTGCGTACGACCGAGGACATGCTGCGGCTGATCCCCGTCTCGCTGCGCGAGGCCGCGTTCGCGCTGGGGACGCCAAAGTGGAAAGTGATCGTGCTGATCTGCTATCGCGGGGCGAAGGACGGCATCCTTACCGGCGTCCTGCTCGCCGTGGCCCGAATCGCGGGCGAGACGGCGCCGCTGCTGTTCACCAGCCTCGGCAATCTGAACTGGTCCCTCAGCCTGACCGCGCCGATGGCCAGCCTGCCCGTAACCATCTACCAATACGCCGGTTCGGCGTTCGACGACTGGGTTCAACTTGCCTGGGTCGGAGCATTGCTGATCACCGTCGGCGTACTGGCCGTCAACATCACGGCGCGCTTCATGCTGCGCGGCGGGAGATAACCGACATGAGCACCACGATGGGCGACCAGCAGCGCGAGCAATCCGCAAGCTTCGGTGGTGTGGAAGCGCGTTCGGCCGAGAGCATCAACGCGCCACGCATCGCCATCCGCGACGTCGATTTCTTCTATGCCGGCAATCGCGCGTTGAAGGGCATCAATCTCGATCTCGCGGACCGGCAGGTAACCGGGATGATCGGGCCCTCCGGCTCCGGAAAGTCGACGCTGTTGCGCGTGCTGAACCGCATGTATGACCTGTATCCTGGCCAGCGCGCCACCGGGGAGGTGCTGATGGACGGTGAGAACATCCTTGATGCGTCGGTCGATCTGAACTCGCTGCGTGCACGGGTCGGCATGGTGTTCCAGAAGCCGACGCCGTTTCCCATGACGATTTACGACAACATCGCCTTCGGCGTGAAGCTGCACGAGAGGCTGTCCAAGTCGGCGATGGACGAACGAGTGGAATGGTCCTTGACGCGAGCGGCGCTGTGGGACGAGGCGAAGGATCGGCTGAATACGTCCGCCATGGGCTTGTCGGGCGGCCAGCAACAGCGGCTCTGCATTGCGCGCACCATCGCGGTGCGACCCGAGGTGATCCTGCTCGATGAGCCGACCAGCGCGCTGGATCCGATCAGCACGCTGAAGATCGAGGAGTTGATCGACGAACTGAAGCACGACTTCACCATCGCCATCGTCACGCACAACATGCAGCAGGCGGCACGCTGCGCCGACCAGGTCGCGTTCTTCTATCTCGGCGAGATGGTGGAGGTGGCGACTGCGGGACAGATGTTCACCGCGCCCAAGGAACGCCGAACCCAGGAATACATCACCGGCCGGTTCGGCTGAGCGGGGGAAGCATCATGTCCGACACGCCGCAACATGTCGTCAAGAGCTACGATCAGGAGCTGAAGCGGCTGCGCAGCATGATCACGCAGATGGGCGGCATCGTGGAGACCCAGGTGGCTCTCGCGGCCGAGGCGATCATGCACCGCGACGCCGCCGCCGCGGCGCGCGCCGTGGAGGAAGATCCAAAGGTCGATGCGTTGGAACGCGAGGTCGAGACGTTTGTCATTCGACTGCTCGCGCTGCGCCAGCCCGTTGCCGGCGATCTCCGTCAGATCGTCGCGGCACTGAAGATCACCGGGGATATCGAGCGCATTGGCGACTACGCGGCCAACGTCGCCAAGCGGTCGATCGTGCTCGCAGAGTTCTCGCTGCCTTACTCGCTCACGGGCCTCGCGCATATGGCGCGCCTTGTGCAGCAGCAGTTGAAGTCGGTCATCGACGCATTCGGCGACAACGATGCCGACAAGGCCATGGAGGTCTGGCGGTCGGATCAGGTTGTCGATGACATATACAACGCGATCTTCCGCGAGCTGATCACCTACATGATGGAAGATCCGCGCAACATCACGCCCTGCACACATCTGCTGTTCATAGCGAAGAACCTCGAGCGGATCGGCGATCACGCGACCAACGTGGCTGAGACGGTTTACTACGCGGTCAAGGGCGAAAGCCTGCCGGAGTCGCGGCCCAAGGGCGACACGTCCGCCTATGCCGTGGTGCGTCCGCGGGAATGATGCAGTGCAGACGCTAACAATGGAGGACCACGATGCTTGACGGTCAATCGAGCCTGACCAAGCCGCTGGTCCTCGTCGTGGAAGACGAGGCCGCGCTGGCGACGATGCTTCGGTATAATCTGGAGAAGCAGGGTTTTCGTGTCGAGGAAGCCTCCGATGGCCAGGAAGCCCTGATGCGCATCGCCGAGACGCAGCCGGATCTGGTGCTGCTCGACTGGATGCTGCCTGCGTTGTCGGGCCTGGAAGTGTGCCGCCAGATCAGGCGCCGGTCCGCCACACGCGACCTGCCGGTGATCATGGTCACCGCACGCACGGAGGACCAAGACGCGGTGCGGGGGCTCAACACCGGCGCCGATGACTACATTGCCAAGCCGTTCTCCATGGAGACGCTGCTCGCGCGCATGCGCGCATTGCTGCGCCGGTCAAATGCGCTTCCGACCAAGGGACAGCTCACGTTCCACGACATCACGATCGATCTTGCGGCGCATCGCGTGCAACGCAACGGCCGTCCGATGCACCTCGGCCCGACCGAGTTCAGGCTGCTGGAGTTCTTCATGCAGCATCCGCGCCGCGTGTTTTCGCGCGAGGAACTGCTGGACGGGGTGTGGGGCCCTGACATCCATGTCGAGCCACGCACGGTCGATGTTCACATCCGCCGCCTGCGCAAGGCGATCAATGGCACCGGCGAGCTCGATTTGGTGCGCACCGTGCGGGCTGCCGGCTATTCGCTCGATACTGAACCCGTTTGACACCGCGTAAACTCCCTCTCCGCCCCTGCGGGGCGGAGAGGGTCGGGGTGAGGTGGGGCCACTAACAACGCGTTAATCGAGTCGCACCTCGATGCCGCGGCTACGCGTCGCCGACTCGTTCGAACCGATGCCAATCAAATTAAAATGAACCGCATGTAATCCAAATGCAGGCTTCCCGTCACATGGAAGTAAGCACGAGGATGCGAAGTAGCCCCGCTGACCAAAACAACCAGGGGTGAATCCATGGACACCGTGACCTGCCGGCGTCGATTGCTGGCCTTCGTCTCCGCCACCGCGATCTGCGTCAATGCGTTCGCGCCTGTCGCGCTTGCAGCCCCGTCACCGGGCGGCAACGACGGCAACACGACGACGCCGATCAAGCACCTGATCGTCATCTACGGCGAGAACCGTTCGTTCGATCACCTGTTCG
>DATMND010000234.1:0-2057 GCA_035569235.1 Acetobacteraceae bacterium
TCGTCTGGTCTGGGATAGCTACGATGCCATTGTCACCGCTTGCAAGGAAGGATGGAACTTCCTCATCAATGACCCGGACAGGATCAGATCAATCGGGCACCGGGACTGGGCATGTGTCAATGTTTAGGCGGATTGGTATTATACCAAGCGCCCTAAATGTTGACGTACGGCACTGGCCACACACACGTCATGGCCGGGCTTGACCCGGCCATCTGAACCAGCACGGCGGCTGCAAAGATGGCCGGGTCAAGCCCGGCCATGACGGTTTTGCGGTGATGCCGCGCCTACCCGGAGAGTCAACCTTTAGGGCGCTTAGTATTAGTAGTACAGATCCACGAATCCGCGTTCATCTGCGTTCATCTGTGGTTTTATTGTAGGCGCCGCACTGGCGCCGCGACAGATGGCCGGGACTGATCCCCGGATCAAGTCCTGGATCAGGTCCGGGGACGGCCATGACGATGCAGCTGCTACCGTTGCGTCACCTGGAGCACTTATTCCACAGTGGATTCCAAGGTGAGCCGCAGCGCGAGCCGACGGTGCGGGCGGAACGCCATCCGATTGAGGAAGCTCAACAGGTCGAACCTGTTCCAGCTCACCTCGGTACGGAGCGATTCAGCACGCAGCGCCCCGAGATTGGCCGTGAGCTGCGCCAGCAGCGCCGTCGCCACGCCTTCGCGGCTGTGCCGCGGATCGACGCCGATGGTGTCCATCACCGCTTCCGGTTCGGTGTGTCCGAACTCGCCGAAATCCACCCGTGCCATGATGAACCCGGCCGGATGCCCATCGATCTCGGCCACCAGTGACACGCGGACCGCGGACTCGTTGAACACCTCCTCCAGTTTGCGCGCGTAATAGGCGGGACGGTCCTGTCCGGTGACGCGCCGGTCGATCGCCACGAGCGCCGCCAGATCGTCCCGCGTCATCGAGCGCACCAGGGGGCGCTCGTTCGGCAGTGCGTCGAACGGCTCGCCCTCGGCCCGTTCCTCGTCCGCGTCACCCGCCGGCCACGCGTCCGCCGGTACCGGCTCGCCGGCGCCGCGCTCCAGCACGATGCGTGGTGCAAGAACGAAGCCTGTGCGGGAGAAGAAGCCGAGCAGCCGGTGGTCCGTCCAATCGACCTGGGTCGCGAGTTCGCCGATCCCGCGGGCCCGCAGCTCCGCGGCCAGGCGGTCGAGCAGCACGCGGCCCACACCCTGCCGGCCGGCGAAGGCGAGATCGACGCCGATCGCATCGAGCGAGGCCTCCCGCGCGGTGGCGCCGAATTCGCCTTCCTCGATGCGCGCGAACACAAAGCCGGCCAGGCGACCGTCGTGCTCGGCGGCGAGTGCCGCGAAGGCGGCCGGCTCGCGTGCCGCATGGTCGAGCCGGCGGGTGAAGAAGCCGCGCCGGCTGCGCCCCGAAAGATCCCGGTCGAGTGCCACGACAGCATCGAGGTCGGCGGGTTCCAGCGGACGGATAGCAACCCCCTCCACCCGGGCGGCGACGGTATCGCTCATGGCAGCATTGTCGGCCATTGTTCGTGTCCTTCCAATCGACGGTCCGTCGCGCTCAGCGCAACGCCGCGTATTCCATTGAGAACCTGGCATCCGTTTCGGCATCGAGCAGCGCATCAAGTGCCGGCAGCAGGCCCATGTCCTCCTTGTCGGCGTGCGCGGCGAGCGCTCCGGCGAGCGCCGCTCCGGCGGCATGGAATTCCGCCCAGTTCGCCGGGCTGAAATCGTGTGCCTGGGCCTGTCGTGCGAGTTCGGCGAGCCGCTGGGCACACGGCAGCAGTGCCGCGTGTTCCTCGGTCAGCAGCGCCACCATCTCCTGCTCCCCGGCTTCGGCCAGCAGCGGGAACACGTGGGTTTCCTCGAAGCTGAAATGCGGCCCGAGTTCCAGGGCGACGGCGCGCTCCAGTTCGCGCAGCAGCGCCGCCACCGGTGCCGCGGCGGCATCGGGCGCGACGGTGGGGCCGTTGCGGCCCAGCAGCGTCTCCAGCCGCGCGAGCAGCGCCAGCGTGGCGACATGGTCGTCGTGCAACGACCGGGCAATGTGGGTCTGCATGGTATCGTCCA